>JAAYFE010000090.1 GCA_012728365.1 Tissierellia bacterium | reverse complement strand
TTTAAATATAGAAAGAGCTATAATGAATAATAAAATAAAATGTTATAGCTTAATTTAGTGACCCCAAAAACAAATAGCTTATAAAAAAATTGGTGAAACGAGCAACTATGCACTTTTCATAAAATATGGGGAAATTTAAAAAAATTTTCCTACAGTAACTTGACACTATCTATTATATAAAATATTTTGAACTATTTGAAAAATTTTTATATAATTAAGAAAATAAGAAAACTAGGGCATAAAAAAAGATTATAAAAATAAGCGGAGGTGTATATATGGATAGGATTTTAATTAATGGTAAAGTAGTGACCATGGATGGAAACAGGTCTATACAGGAAGCTGTTGCCATAGACAAGGGGAGAATAGTAAAGGTTGGCACAAATGAAGAAATACTTGAACTTAAAGGTGAAAATACAGATGTAATTGACCTAGGAGGGAAGCTCCTTCTACCAGGCTTTAATGATAGCCACTTGCATTTGGTAGGCTTTGGATATACTCTTCAAAATGTGGATTTAGTAGGAGTAAAGTCCATTGAAGAAATAATAGAAAGAGGAAGGGCTGCTATAGAAGAAAAGAAGATAAAAAAGGGCCAGTGGCTAAGGGGTAGGGGATGGAATCACGATTATTTTATAGATAAGCAGGTATTTCCTACTAGGTATGATTTGGACAAGATATCTACAGACCATCCTATAGTATTTACAAGGGCCTGTGGCCATGTGTTAGTTGCCAATAGCAAGGCCTTAGAATTGGCAGGCATCACCAAGGATAGTCCACGGGTGGAAGGTGGCCATTTTGACTTAGATGAAAATGGTGAGCCTCTAGGAATCTTTAGGGAAAATGCCATGGAATTAATTTATAGCTGTATTCCTGAACCAACAGTAGAGGATATAAAGAATATGCTGAAGGAAGCCATGGCCAAGGCCAATGCCTGTGGAATAACATCGGTACATTCAGATGATTTTGAAGCTCTGCCTGGCAAGAATTATGAAAACATAATTAAGGCCTACAAGGAGCTAAAGGAAGAAGGAAATATGACCCTTAGGGTATATGAACAATGCTTGCTTCCAGAGATAGAAAGACTATCAGCCTTTATAGAAAAAGGATATAATACAGGCTATGGTGATGAAGTATTTAAAATAGGACCATTAAAATTAATGGCTGATGGTTCTTTAGGTGCCAGGACTGCAGCCTTAACCAAACCCTATGAGGATGACAAGACTACCTCAGGCATACCTGTCTTTACCCAGGATGAGCTAGATGAACTGGTAGATAAGGCCCATAGCTCTGGTATGCAGGTAGCAGTTCATGGAATAGGAGATAGGGCTATATATATGGCTCTTGATGCAATTGAAAAGGCCCTAAGGAAAAATCCAAGGCAGGACCACCGTCATGGCATAGTTCACTGCCAAATAACTGATGAATATATTTTAAATAAATTTAAGGAACTAAATGCGGTGGCCTATATTCAACCAATATTTTTAGATTATGACTGGCATATTGTTGAAGATAGGGTTGGTCCAGACTTAATGAAAACAAGCTATAATTGGAAGACCCTGGTAGATAAAGGTGTTCATATAGCATGTGGTTCAGATTGTCCCGTTGAAAGTTTTGATGTGTTAAATGGAATATATGCAGCAGTTACCAGGAAGGATTTAAAAGGTGAACCTGAAGGTGGATGGCTGCCTGAACAAAAATTGACAGTAGAAGAAGCAGTATACGGATTTACAATGGAGGGAGCCTATGCATCCTTTGAAGAGGATATAAAAGGTTCCATTGAAGAAGGAAAACTAGCAGATCTGGTAGTACTATCCCAGGATATATTTGAAATACCTGAAGACAATATAAAAGATGTAGAAGTAGAAATGACCATTTTTAATGGGGAAATAGTTTATAAGAAATAACAAATGTGAAGCAGGGGGTAAAAATATGTATCTACAGTGCTTTGATGAAGTAAAGGAGATAACCAAAAAACTAGTTGGTATTCCAAGTATAGTTAAGACCAGTGGGGAAAGTGCTTGTGCAAGGGCAATATATGACTACTATAAGGAATTGCCATATTTTAAGGAAAATCCTGATTATTTATTGTTACAGAAAACAGAAAGGGATGAAATAGAAAGATATAATGTAATAGCCAGGGTGAAGGGAACCAAGGGTGACTCCAATAGGACTGTAATACTAATGGGCCATTTAGATACAGTTGGGGTAGATGATTTTGGAACCATAAAAGAATATGCTTTTGATCCAGATAAGTTACCAGAATTATTAAAGGAACTTAACTTGGCAGAAGAAGTAAAAAGGGACCTTGAATCGGGAGAGTATATGTTTGGAAGAGGAGCCCTGGATATGAAATCAGGCCTGGCAGGCCATATGTACTTGATCAAATACTTTTCTGAGCACCCTGAAGAATTAAACGGAAACCTAATAGCCATTGCTGAATGTGATGAAGAAGATAATTCCCATGGAATTATATCAGCCTTAAAGGTTTTAAGGGAATGGAAAGAAAAATATAAGCTGGAATACATAGCAGCCATAAATGCAGATTATTCAACTCCCTACCATGAAAAGGATGAAAATAGGTATGTTTATTTTGGAACCATAGGGAAACTACTTCCTTCCTTTTATGTAGTGGGTAAGGAAACCCATGTGGGGCAAGCTTTTGGAGGCCTTGATCCAAACTTAATTGTGGCTGAGCTAACAAGATTGATAGAGCTAAATCCTGAACTATCTGATGAAGCTCAAGGGGAAGTGACAGTGCCGCCAATTTCCCTAAAGCAAGCAGATTTTAAAGAAGGGTATACTGTTCAAACAGCCTTAGCAGCCTATGCCTACTACAATTTTTTCACCCATAGTATGAGTCCCAAGGATGTAATGGAAAAGATGAAACAAAAGGCAATAGAAGCCTTTGATAATGTAGTAGAGTATACAAATTCTGCATATAAGGCTTACTGCCAAAGGGGAGGCCACACCTATACTAAACTTCCCTGGAAGAGCAGGGTATACACTTGGGAAGAGTTTTATAAGGAGCTAGTTGAAATTCATGGTGATAAGTTTAAAGACCATATATGGAATTTTGCCAAGGAGCTAAATGAAAGGGAACCCTCAATGGATCTAAGAGATTTCAGTGTTAAGGTCATAGAGGAGGCCTGGAAATGGGCCAAAGATAAATCTCCTGCAATAATTATTTACTATTCATCTACTTTTTCAGCCAGGATTGAAATGACCGGAAAAACTGAAAAGGAAAGGGAGCTTTTAGATAGTGTAAGGGAAGCCATAGATTTTGTACAAGGGTATTCAGATAAGCCCATAGTTACAAAGATGTTCTATCCTTATATTTCAGATTCAAGTTTTATGGCCATAAGTGACGACCTTGAAGAGCTAAAGGCCTTAAAAGCCAATATGCCAGCCTGGGGAA
>JAAYFE010000089.1 GCA_012728365.1 Tissierellia bacterium | reverse complement strand
CTTATAGGCTGCTTCTGCCTCCCTGGCTATTTCTTCCACAGTGTAGGGAACATTTGGATTGTGTTCCTTTGTAACTTCTGCACCACAGATGGCAGCTGTAATAATCAACTTGTCCATAATTTATCCCCCTTTGTCTCTTAATTAAAAGTGATTATTACTTCCTCATTTTATCCTTAGGAACTACACATGTTCCTTCAGCCCTACATACCACTATAGGTTCTTCCAATACGTCACAGGCTGAATCATTTATATCTGGCCTTGGTGTAATTACCTTCCTGGCTTCAAATACCATTTTTCTTGAAGTATTTCCTACTTTAGTTATTTCTCCTACTGCCTCTATAAAATCTCCAGCATACACAGGGGCTAAAAATTCTACATTATCATAGGCTACAAATAAACCTTCATCCCCATCATGTCTTATAAGTAATTCAGTGGCTACATCCCCAAAAAGCTGTAGCATTCTTGCTCCATCAACTAAATTCCCACCATAATGAGCATCCTTTGCACTCATTCTAACTCTTATCATGGCCTTGTCCATAAGATCCCCCCATTATTTATTTGTTAAATTAATTATATTATATCATATATATATATTCTAGGCCATATTAACAGCCTGCTCTATTCTCTCTAAGGCTTCCCTTAGGAGAGGGCGTGGACAGCCTATGTTAAATCTCATGAATTTTTCCCCTTCATCACCAAACATTTTTCCATCATTTAATGCTACTTTACACTTGTTAACAAAGAAGTCCCTTAGCTCATCATGGTCCATATTAAGACCGCTACAGTCAACCCAAACTAAGAAAGTACCTTCTGGCTTTATTGCCTTTAATTTAGGAATCCTTTCATCAATATAGTCCACAAGAAAATCCCTATTTCCTTCAAGATACACAAGTAAGTCTTCAAGCCAGTCTTCTGATTCATTATAAGCAGCTATTAGGGCATCTTCTCCTCCCACCGTTGGGGAAGACATGTGGAGCTTTTCCATTTCCAACCTGTATTTTTCCCTTAATTCTCCATTGGAAATTATAGCATTTGATACTTTAAGTCCAGCAATATTGAAAGTCTTGCTGGGAGCAGTTAAAACTACACACCTGTCCATTACTTCCCTTGATAAGCTTCCAAACACAGTATGTTCATTGCCCTTATATACTATATCAAAGTGGATTTCATCAGATACTACTAGGATATTGTTTTTCATGCAAATATCTGCCAGCCTTTCAAGTTCCTCCTTCTTCCATACCCTGCCTACTGGATTGTGGGGGCTACAAAGAATTAACAGTTTAGTCTTTGAATCAATTTTCTTTTCCAGGTCCTCATAGTCCATAGAGTATTTACCATCCTCAAATTTTAGAGGATTTTTAACTAGTTGTCGCCCATTTTTCTCAATTACACTATAAAAGGGATGATATACAGGTGTCTGTATTATTATTTTATCACCTGGTTTAGTAAAGGCCTTTATGCAAAAACTTAAGGCTGGTACTACCCCTGGGGTATAGGTAATCCAGTCCTTTTCTATTTTCCACTTATGCCTTCTTTCCATCCAGCCTACTACAGCTTCATAGTATCTATCAGAAAGAAATGTATATCCATATACAGGGTGTTCTACTTTTCTTTTTAAAGCTTCACTAATAGCCTTTGATACAGGAAAATCCATATCTGCTACCCATAAAGGGATTAAGTCCTCTCTACCATAAAGCTTGCCTAAATTGTCCCATTTTGAAGCACCAGTGTTTCTTCTATCTATGATTTTATCAAAATTATACATCCCCTTATCTCCTTTCTTTTATTAATTTGTATGTTTAGTTAATTATATCACATGTACTATGGCAATTGGCAATGGGCCTTGCAATTGACAATTATTTCAATAAGACAAGGAGACAAGGGGAGGGTTCTTGGAGACAAGGGGATGGCTTTTTTGTCTTACAGTTCTTGGTTTTAAAATAGAAATAAATACAATAAATAAGCGAATGACTTCAAAATATTTGGCTAGAAAACTCAATTGGTCGAATCAGAAAAGTCGTAGCCGAGGCAGGAAGCCGAGGCAGCTCCCTCTGAGGCAAGGAGGCCGAATAGGGAGCGTTAGACTTTTCTGGTGAGGCCAATTGTTAGTTTTCTCCAAATATTTTGCGGAATGAGCCATTTATTGTATTTATTCTAAATAAGCTAAATAAGACAAAGGAACTGTCCCTAAGGAACCGTCCCTCTATCTTATTCCAGCTCTATTTTGCCTGTATTTAAATCATAATACCTGCCCTTTAGTTTCATTAGCTCCTCATGATTGCCCCGCTCTATTATTCTTCCTCCTTCCATTACCATTATGGCATCGGCATCCCTAATGGTAGACAGCCTATGGGCAATTACAAAGGTAGTTCTGCCTTCCATTAGCTTATCCATCCCCTTGCCTATAAGCTTTTCTGTCCTTGTGTCTATGGAAGATGTGGCCTCATCTAGTATTAGGATGGTTGGGTTGGCCACTGCAGCCCTGGCAATGGAAAGTAGCTGCCTTTCTCCCTGGGATAGGTTACCTCCATCGGCTGTAAGGTAGGTATTGTATCCATCAGGTAAATTCTTAATGAAATAATGGGCATTGGCCAGCTTGGCTGCCTCTACTACCTCCTGATCTGTAGCATCCAGCCTTCCATACCTTATATTGTCTGCCACAGTTCCCTCAAATAAATGTACATCTTGAAGGACAACACTCATGGTGCTTCTTAGGTCAAATTTATTAATTCTCCTAATATCTATGCCATCATATAGGATACTTCCCTCATTTATCTCATAAAATCTATTTATAAGATTGGTAATAGTTGTCTTGCCAGCACCTGTTGATCCTACTAAGGCAATTTTTTGTCCTGGCTTGGCATATATGTTTATATTCTTCAGCACCCTTTGGCCCTCTACATATCCAAAGTCTACATTTTTGAAGGTAATATGTCCCCTTAAAGGCACCCTTTCATATTCTCCCTTGCCCTTGGGTACCAGCCAGTAGTCCCCATCTTTTGCATCCCTTACCAGCCTTACATCTCCCTTGTCTTCTTCTGTTTCCTCATCTAGTATATTAAATATTCTTTCTGCACCGGCCAAGGCTGCAAATAGGGTATTTAATTGGTTAGAAACCTGGGTAATGGGCCTGGATATGGTTCTTGTATATTGTAAAAAGGAGGCTATGTTACCAATGGTCATCCTACCCCCCATTACTAAAATGGCACCAAACATGGATACCAAGGCATATAGTACAAAGGATAGATTGCCCATAATAGGCATCAGCATTACTCCATAGGTGGCAGCCCTAGTGCTGGATTTTCTTAGCTCTTCATTTTTCTCATTAAAGCTTTCTATGGCCCTTTCTTCATAATTAAATACCTTAACTACCTTCTGCCCTGACATGATCTCTTCTATATATCCATTCATATCCGCCAAGGCAGCCTGTTGATTTCTAAAGTTTGTAGCTGATCTTTTGCCAACATACCTAGTAGCCCCCAGCATTATCACCAGCATACCAGCAACTACTAGGGTAAGGACAGGGCTCAAAACAATCATCATAATAAAGGTACCTACTACTGATACTATGGATATGGTAATTTGGGACACACTTTGTTCCAAAGATTGGTTTAGCATATCCACATCATTTGTAAAGGTAGACATTAATTCTCCATGGGTACGGCTATCAAAAAATGAAAGGGGTAACTTTTCCATGTGGGAGAACATATCTTCCCGTATCTTGTGTATTGTCCTTTGGGCCAGCCTTGCCATCAGTAGACTTCCCAGGTATTGTCCTAGGGATATAATCACTACAAGGCCTATCATAATTACCAGGTATTTTGTAAACATGCTTGTGTTATCATGGACTACCAGAGAGTCAATAATGGGACTTAGCATACCATTGGCTGCTATTTGGGCAATAGATGATACTATTACAAAAAATAGGCCTCCAAAGAAGAGTATCTTGTTAAACTTAAAATAGCTAAATAGCCTTATAATTGTTCTCTTTGGGTCCTGGGGCCTAAGTCTTTTATGTTTATTCCTACTCATTGACTAAGCACCCCCTTCTCTTGTGAATCGTATATTTCCCTATATATTGGAGATATATTTAAGAGTGTCTCATGATCTCCAATGGATTCTACCTTCCCTTCATGCATTACTATGATCCTATCTGCATTTTTAATGGAAGATATTCTTTGGGCAATTATAATCTTGGTTACAAGCTGCAGTTCTTCCTTAAAAGCTTTTTGTATTTTTGCATCTGTTGTCATATCTACAGCACTGGTTGAGTCATCAAGTATAATTATCTTAGGAGATTTGACCAAGGCCCTGGCAATACATAGTCTTTGCTTTTGGCCTCCTGAAAAGTTGGCTCCACCTTGTTCCACCCAATGGTCCAGTCCATCTTCATATTTTGATACAAATTCCCAGGCCTGTGCCTGCTTAAGGGCCCTGATTATTTCCTCATCAGTTGCATTTTCATTTCCCCACTTCATATTTTCACGGATAGTCCCTGAAAAGAGGGTGTTTTTTTGAAGGACAAAGGCCACCTGATCCCTTAAGGCCTTAAGGTCATACTCCCTAACATTCCTTCCTCCTACAATTACAGCCCCTTCTGTTACATCATATAATCTTGGAATTAGCTGTACCAATGTAGATTTTGAAGATCCTGTTGAACCTATAATTCCTACTGTTTCACCAGACTTTATTTTTATATTTATATCCTTTAGGACAAATTCCCTACTACCTGGATATTTGAAATTAACATTTTTATATTCTATTGAACCATCCTTTAATTCCTTATAGGGATTTTCTATTTCCTTTATTTCAGATTCTGTTCCCAGTACTTCCAGTATCCTTCCACCAGATGCTATACCACGAAGTAGATTCATGAAAAACATGGACATTAATATGAGGGCCATCATGATTTGAGTAATATAGGTTATGAAGGATATTAACTCTCCCTCTCCCATGCTGCCTATCCTTACCTGCTGGCCTCCAAACCATAGGACTGCTATAATGGTGCCATAGATTACCAGGGTCAGTATGGGCATTAGAATTATGACGGTGGAAATGGCCTCAAGGGCTGTATCCCTTAAGGAATCATTTCTCCTTTTAAACTTTTCCTCTTCAAACTTTTGCCTATTAAAGGATTTTACAACCCTAATACCTATTAAATTTTCCTGAATTGCTGCATTTACCCTGTCTACCCTGCTCTGCATCTTTCTAAATAGGGGCCTGGCCT
>JAAYFE010000088.1 GCA_012728365.1 Tissierellia bacterium | reverse complement strand
TCCATTTCTGAGGAACAAAAAGATGAGATAGTAGAAATATACGGCCTAGATAGGGATAAGATCATAAATGTGGGAGGAGGATACAACCAGAATATATTCTATCCTCCAGAGGAAAAAACCTATGCTGATAAAATAAGGCTGGCCTTCTGTGGCAAAATTGATCCATCCAAGGGGGTATATGAGCTTATAGAGGCTTATAAATCCTTAGGCTTAGAGGATGTGACCTTGGACATTATAGGGACTCCCATTGGAGAAAACAAGGAGAAGATAAAAAGATACATTGGTGATGACACAAGTATCAGGGTCTACAATGTAAAAAACCAGGTAGCCCTGGGGGAGGAGTTTAGAAAGAAGGATATATTCATATTGCCCTCCTACTATGAAGGCCTGGGCCTGGTGGCCATAGAGGCCCTAGCCTGTGGACTGTATGTGGTGGTTACAGAAATAGAAGCCTTGAGATCCTTACTGGGAGATGAGATAAACAAGTCTGGAGTAATAAAATATGTCAAAGCTCCTAGGATATACGATACAGATAAGCCTGTTAAGGAAGACCTACCAGCCTTTAAGGAAAGGCTAAAGGAGGCTATACTGGAGCAAATTAACAAGGTAAGGGAGAGGAAAGACTACCATAGGGATGTGGAAGATAAAATAAGGGCCCTATCCTGGGAAGGACTAGTGGAAAGAATGAATAATTTTATACATTCTATATAAATAAGACAAGGGGAGCATATTACCGTCTCCTTGTCTTATTGTCTTATTTTATATATAAGACCACTCCTATTATAAAGCCCAAAACCACCCCTATGGAAGATGCCCTGCCCTTATGGAGTTCCTTTGCGCTGGGGATCATTTCATCGCAGATTATATACAGCATGGTGCCTCCAGCAAAGGCTAGACAGAGGGCTATTATAAGGGGGGAGATGCTACCTAAATATGCCCCTATGAAGGCCCCTAATCCTGTAGGTACTCCAATTAAAAGGGTATATAGTACGATTTTAAGGGGGCCAGCCTTGTTTATTTTCATAGGTATGGCCATGGCAAGTCCTTCAGGTATATCATGCAGTAGCATGGCTATGGCTAAGGTTGGGCCTAAATTAGACAGTAGGTACTTTTTCCCATTATATCAATATAAGCCTCTATTAATATAACTAGCAATATACCTAAAACTATTCCAGAAATTACAACAAAAAGGCTTTCAGCTACATAGTAGGCTTCTGGAATCAGATGAAAGGTTACTATAAACATCATAAATCCACCAGTTAAGCCCAATAAAAAGCTCATGATCTTGTTGGTATTTTTTAAAAATAAGGAAAGTATCCCTCCTAAGCCTGTTCCAATGACCCCAACTAACAATCCAATAATACTTATACCAATTAAATTATCCATAGACTCACCCTTTCTACCTACTACTATTCTATGGATGGAAAATAAAAAGAATGATTGCATATTATCTATAAATAATTAAATAAATCATGTATAATATATAGTTAGGAATTTATTAAGAAAGGACTTGACAAGATGGAAACTAAAATACTGAAGATAAATCCACTAAATCCTGAAATAGATATAATAGCAGAAGGGGCCAAATATATAAGGATGGGAAAACTTGTAGCCTTTCCTACAGAAACTGTCTATGGCCTTGGAGCCAATGGATTAGATGAAGAAGCAGTTAAAAATATATTTACTGCTAAAGGCAGGCCCCAGGACAATCCTTTAATTTTACACGTTTCCAGTATTGATGAAGTAAAGCCCTTAGTAAAATCCATACCCAAGGAAGCTGAAATACTTATGAAAGAGTTCTGGCCAGGGCCCTTGACTATTATTTTTGAAAGAAGCAGTATTGTACCAGATATAATTACAGCAGGATTAGATACTGTAGCCATAAGAATGCCCAACCATCCTGTGGCCCTGGAGCTTATAGGAGCAAGTAAGGTTCCTATAGCAGCACCATCTGCCAATACTTCAGGGAAGCCAAGTCCTACTTTAGCTGAGCATGTTATAGAAGATCTTTATGGCAAGATAGAGCTGGTATTAGATGGAGGCCCTACAGGAGTAGGCTTGGAATCAACAGTTTTGGATCTAACAGGGGATATACCTACAATACTTAGACCTGGTGGCATAACCTTGGAGGATATAAGGCATTTTATTCCTAATGTGGAATTGGACTTAAGCATAATAAGCAGCAATGAAAAAATAATTCCTAAGTCACCAGGACAAAAATACAGACATTATGCACCTAAGGCAGAAATGCTAGTTTTTACTGGTGAAGTTGAAAATATAGTAAGGGTTATTAAAAGTATGGCCAAGGAACATGTAAGGGCAGGTAAAAGAGTTGGTATAATGGCTACTGATGAAACAGAAAATAAATACACAGAAGGAGTAGTTATATCCGTAGGCAGTAGAAAAAGGGCAGGAACCATTGCAAGAAATCTATTTACTACACTGAGAGAATTTGATGAGATAGGTGTAGATATAATTCTTTCAGAGGGTGTAGAAATGAGCCATATTGGCACTGCTATAATGAATAGGCTTAAAAAGGCCTCAGGAGGAAATATAATTAAGGTTTAAGGGGAGATAGAATGAATATACTTTTTGTTTGCACTGGAAACACTTGTAGAAGTCCTATGGCAGAAGGACTTTTAAGGGATATGGCTAGCAAAAAGGGAATTGATATAAATGTAAATTCAGCAGGTACCTTTGCCTTTGATGGTGAGGAGGTATCTATGGAAGCAGTGGAAGTTATGAAGGAAGAAGGCATAGACATAAGCAAGCACAGGGCAAGGATCCTCCATAGGGACTTGGTAGAATCTGCAGACTTAATACTTACCATGAGCAAAAGCCATAAAAGGCAACTATTGAATAAATACGATGATATAGCAGATAAGGTGTATACACTTAAGGAGTATGCTTATAAAAGGGAAGAGGATATAGAGGATCCTTTTGGCAGGGGATTGGATGCCTATAAAAAGGCAAAGGAGGAAATAAAGGAGGCAATAAAGGAAATAATTGATAAGAACCTTCTAGACAATTGATAGTTGATAATGGGCAATTTTTTAAATTCTTATGCCTTATTATTTACATATTGAGAGCTAAAAGAATTGTCTATTGCCTATCATCAATTGTTAATTGTAAAGTTGACTATTGATTATGATACAAAAGAACTGTCCCTTGTCTTATTTTAAAAAGGAGGTTTTAGTGTGAAAATAGGAATTGGTAGCGATCATGGTGGTTTTGAGCTTAAGGAATATATAAAGGAATACCTTGAAAAAGAAGGCATAGAATTTGTAGATTATGGTACTTATTCAAAGGATTCTGTTGACTATCCAGATTATGGAGAAAAATTAGCTAGAGCTGTTGTGGCTGGGGAAGTAGATAGGGGCATTGCCATATGTGGTACAGGTATAGGTATTTCCATAGCTTGCAATAAGGTAAAGGGTATTAGATGTGCCCTTTGTGGGGATACTTATTCTGCCAGGATGAGTATTGAACACAATAATGCTAATATATTGGCCTTAGGCGGTAGGGTAGTTGGAAAGGATTTAGCCCTTGAAATAGTATCTACCTGGTTAAAGGCAAAATTCCAAGGTGGAAGACATGAAAGAAGAATTAATAAAATTTCTAGCATTGAGTCCAATTTGTGATATAATTATTTAGGAGTTTTGGAAGCTGGAAATTTATATTAGTAAATTCACTTTAAATAGGCTTCTTAAGAGAAAAGTTAAAGTGATGCTTTGTATAGAAAGAAAGGAGTTTTTTTATGGGAAAAGTTGTAGTACTAGACCATCCGTTAATAAAGCATAAACTAACATTCATTAGGGACAAAAATACAGGGCCTAAGGAATTTAGGGAGCTAGTTAAGGAAATTTCAACTTTAATGGCCTATGAAGTTACCCGTGATTTATCCTTGGAGGAAGTAGAAATAGAAACCCCACTGGCTAAGACCAAGGCTCAGGTAATTTCCGGCAAGAAATTGGGCCTAGTACCCATTTTAAGGGCAGGCCTTGGCATGGTGGAAGGAATGCTGGATTTACTACCAGCAGCTAAAGTAGGCCATATAGGACTATATAGGGATCCTGAAACTTTACAACCTGTAGAATATTATTGTAAGCTACCAGAGGATGTGGGAGAAAGGGAATTAATAGTACTGGATCCAATGTTGGCTACAGGCGGCTCAGCCGATACAGCAATAAATTTTCTTAAAAAAAGAGGTGCCCAATCTATAAAATTAGTATGTCTACTGGCAGCACCTGAAGGATTGGAAGTAGTCCAAAAAAATCATCCAGATGTAGATGTATACTTAGCGGCCATTGATGAAGGATTAAATGATCATGCTTATATAGTTCCAGGCATAGGGGATGCAGGAGATAGGCTTTTCGGTACCAAATAGGCACTAAATAGTTAAAACGAGCTAAAACAGCTCGTTTTTATTATTAATTCATGGTAAAATATACAAAACATTTAAGAAAGGGGGACATTCCAGATGATCCTAGGTGTAATAGGTGGTATGGGGCCCTTAGCTACCTGTAACTTTTTTGAAAAACTAATAACCCTAACGGAGGCAGATAAGGACCAGGAGCATATACATGTTGTTATTGATAATAATACTAAAATTCCCGATAGAACAGCCTTTATATTAGGAGAGGGAGAAGATCCTAGACCTGAACTTATAAGGTCGGCTTTAAGACTTGAATACATGGGTGCAGACTATATTGTAATGCCATGTAATACAGCCCATTTTTTTGTTGATGATATAGCAAGGCATACAAGGGCAAAGATTGTGAACATGATAGAAGAAGTGGCCATATATTTAAAGGAAACCTATCCAACAAACAGGGACTATCCTCTGTTAGCAACAAAGGGAACCTACAAGGCTGAAGTCTATAAAAAGACCTTTCAAAAACACCATTTAAATATCATAGAGCCAACAGAGGAAGATAAAAACCTTGTAATGGAGTGGATTTATAAGGTAAAGTCTTCAATTTTTGATATAAAGGAAGAGGACATTGAAAGCCTTATAGATAAATATGTTGAAAATGAGCATATACCAGTAATACTTGGATGTACTGAGCTTTCTGCTTTAGCCTATAAAATAAACCTTTCCATTAAATATGTAGATCCCATGCTAATTCTAGCAAAAAAATGCGTCAAGTTACATGAAAATAACAAATAGCTTTTTTATATTAAATTGCCTTTTAAAGGGAAAGCAGAAAATCCATCTAATCTTAAGATTTTCTGCTTTTATTATATAGTTAGTGTAAAATAATTGTAGGAAAAAATACAAAAAAGAATAGCCCCATATGTTATGATAGAAGTGTCAAAAACAAAAATCATAATAAAGGAGGCTATTCTTATGAATACAATTATACAC
>JAAYFE010000087.1 GCA_012728365.1 Tissierellia bacterium | reverse complement strand
TTTTTTTATCATTAAAAGTGACATTTTCACTGAATAAATTTCTATGTTCTTATGTGACATTTTCATTGACTATTGACATATATAATTTAAAATTATATAAATTATTACTTATTAAGCTTTGAATTTAATTTTTCTTCATAAAGGGTGTAATTATCCTGACCAAATAATACAAAATAAACTTCCTCAATTCCACCTTCCTTGTCTATAAAATCCATTACAGCCTTAATAGCTATATGGCAGGCTTCATCCTTAGGATATCCATAGGCTCCTGTAGAAATAGCTGGAAAGGCAATGGTCTTTAAATTATACTCCTTTGCTAATTTTAATGAATTATAGTAGGCACTATATAAAAGCTTGTCCTCGTTTTTGTTACCTCCCTTATATACAGGTCCAACGGCATGTATTACATACTTACTAGGCATATTTCCAGCTGTGGTTATCCTTGCTTCCCCTGTAGGGCATCCACCTATTTTTTTGCACTGTTCTAGTATTGTTGGACCTCCAGCCCTATGAATAGCTCCATCAACGCCGCCACCTCCCAATAAAGTATTATTGGCAGCATTTACTATGGCATCTACAGCCATAGTAGTAATATCCCCTTGTACTAAATAGAGTTTAACATCCTTATAAGTGTACATACTATCCCCCCTATTAATTTAAATTAATTGTCTGTGATAAAGCAGGCCATATATCTTCCATTTCAAAGCCCTTTCTCCAAGTAGCAATACCTGCCAAACCATATTTATTTACTAAAGATGCTTTAAGCCTTAAAGATTCATCATCTTCAAGCCATATTTTATAGGTTTTATCCTCCTTAACTACTTCACCATAATATTGTCCACTTTCCTCATCCCATTCTAAGGATATGGAGTTTTCTTCAATAAATTTTTTTGCATCTTCCATAGACAAGGCAAGAGAAGTTACCTTTTCTCCTTCTGTAGTCTCTTCTATTGTCCACAGTCTAGTATAAAAGGGCATTCCTAATATTAATTTTTCCCTAGGAACTTCTTCTAAAACCTTCTTCAAACTTGCTTCAACCCATGTATATTGTGCTACTGAACCAGCTACAGGACTAGTTGCCCAGTGTTGATCATAAGCCATGAGCACTATATAGTCTACACTTTCAGACAGCCTTTTTCTATCATAGCACATAGACCAGTTTTCAGAAACTGAGATAGGGGTTACATCCATGGTTACAGTCATTCCTTTTTCCTTAAATACAGGGTACAATTCCCTTACAAACTGGGTTAGTAGATCCCTATCCTTTAAATACACATTTTCAAAATCTATATTAATACCATCAACACCATATTCATCATAAAGAAGTACTATATTTTTAATTATTTTTTCCCTTGCTAAACTACTGGATAATAATTTACTGGTTAAGTCAGGATTAAATCCATTACTTATTAAAGGCCATATTTTATACCCTAGATTCTGATATTCTATTACATAATCCTTATTACCCTTATCATTTATATTTCCTTTTTCATCAATAATTTCAAACCATGTGGGACTGAGGACATTGACACCATAAATAATATTTGCTCCTTCAAAATTTTCCATCTTTCTATGGGTATAATCCCAGGTAAGATTAATTTTTTCATTACTCTTTTCATCTATAAATGGATTGTTTTCTGTACTATGCATATTAGTTACCAGATCAATTTTTATATATTTCTTTTCCATATAACCTATAATTCCGTCAAAGGTCCTAACCTTATACCAGTCCATATATTCCTCAAATATAAAAAGGTTCGTTTCTACATCTACGTCCTTAAATATTATGGGTGACTTAATATCAAAACTTGTTCTTATATGGCCCCCTTCCATTATTACCTGGCCTATAATATAGTTTTCACTAAGCCGGTCTATAGTTATAGCATTGGTATTTTCCCAATAATTTATATCTAGTCCATATTGCCTTGAAAGTATATCTTCAGGTATATATACTTGTCCTTCAATTTCTTTTATGGGTAGGTCCACTATAAATTCTCTATGATTTACAGTAGCCCTATTATCACCTACAATAAATCTTAAAACCTTATCCTGATCTGTAATTATAAGCATTCTTTCCTTTTCATCATAAAATATGTCAGGATCTATATATTCCTTTACGAAATCAAAGGATAGATATATTATATCCCCTTCCATTTTAAAGAGACTTTCATCTGTATAATACTCATCTTGAAAAACTAAATAGATATGGTCAGAAATAGATATAGCTTCTTCACTAGGCTTATGCCCATTTAGGTATACAAGTAAAGGAATGGATATCAATATAAGTAGGATTAAGGTTGTTGCCATAGAAACTAGTATGTGTTTCTTCATAAATTTTCTCCTTTATATGACTTTTTAGATAATACTATTATACCATACTTTCCACGGAAATAAGAAAAACCTTGTAACTAAATAGTTACAAGGTTATGCCTCTAACTGTAAATTAACAGTTACTCTACCCTCTAGTATATCCATAAATTCTTCCCCAGTGATAGTTTCCTTTTCCAATAGATATTTAGCCATTTGGTGAAGCTTATCTATATTTTCCTTCAATATTTTTTTAGCCTTATTGTGGCAAGATTTAATTATTTCAAGTACTACTTGGTCTGCCTTTGCAATGGTTGTTTCAGAACAAACTAAGGAAGCATCTCCACCAAGATATCTATTGTTAATAGTTTCTAAAGCCATCATATCAAACTCTTCCGTCATTCCCAATCTAGTTACCATAGCCCTTGCAAGCTTTGTTGCCATTTCAATGTCATTGGATGCACCAGATGTAATAGAGTTAAATATAATTTCTTCAGCTGCCCTACCACCAGTATATGTGGTGATTTTTGCTAGTATCTGTTCCCTACTTAATAGCAGTTTCTCATCCTCGTCTACCTGCATAGTATATCCTAGTGCACCAGAAGTTCTAGGGACAATAGTTATTTTATGAACAGGAGCTGAATTTTCTAGCTTAGCTGCTACTATAGCATGGCCAATTTCGTGATAGGCTATAATTAACTTATCTTGCATTGAAACAACTTTATTTTTACGCTGCTGTCCTGCAATAACTGTTTCTAAAGCTTCTTCCAGATCCCTCTGAATTACCTGCTTTCTTCCCTGCTTAACAGCCAATATGGCAGCTTCATTAATAATATTTGCTAAATCTGCCCCAGAAGCACCTGCAGTGGCTCTAGCTATAGCATTAAAATCAACATTATTAGCAATTTTTATACTTTTAGCATGTACCTTTAGTATTGCTTCTCTACCTTGTAGATCTGGTAATTCTACTGGTACACGCCTATCAAATCTTCCTGGCCTTAATAAAGCCTTATCTAATATTTCTGGTCTATTTGTAGCTGCAAGTATAACAACTCCGCTGCTGCCATCAAAACCATCCATTTCTGCCAATAGCTGGTTTAATGTTTGTTCCCTTTCGTCATTACCAGCAATACCAGAACCATCACGTTTCTTACCTATAGTATCTATTTCATCAATGAATACTATGCAAGGAGCCTTTTCCTGGGCTTGTTTAAATAGGTCACGAACCCTTGCAGCCCCCATACCTACAAACATTTCTACAAATTCAGACCCTGATATTGAAAAGAATGGGACTCCTGCTTCTCCAGCTACAGCCTTTGCTAGTAAGGTTTTTCCAGTACCTGGAGGCCCAACTAAAAGAACTCCCTTAGGCATTTTGGCCCCTATTTCACTGTATTTCTTTGGATTGTTTAAAAAATCCACTACTTCCATTAAGGCTTCTTTAGCTTCATCTTGTCCTGCCACATCGTCAAAGGTTATGCCAGTTTCAGCTTTAACATACACTTTTGCATTACTTTTTCCAAAACGTATTGCATTGCTTCCACCTAGGGTAGAAGAAAGCTTATTAGATAGAAATCTTCCTAAAATTAGAAATATACCAATTGGTATTATCCAACCAAGCAATAATTCAATTATAGGTGATAGTTCTTCTTTTATTATCTGGCTAAATTTAACATTAGCTCCCAAAAGCCTATTGGTTAAGTCTAAATCTAATACCCTGCCTGTATAGTAGACATTTTTTTCACCTTCTTTTTTGGATGTGAATATTATCCTATCTGTGTCAATTTGGACACTATCTACTTGGCCATCTTCAACCATTCTTAGAAATGTACCATAGTCAACTTCTACTAACTTTTGTTCTGATAATTTTGGTAATACAAATATGTTTAGGACCATTAGTATGACAAGCACAATGGTATAATAGTATAAAAGTGGCTTCTGAGGCCTTTTAAAGTTTTTCTTCATTTATTACTTTCACCTCTATCTATAATAAACGTTACACTTGTAACATTTCACAGTATTTATTATAATTACTTATGTTAGTATAGTCAATATTGCAGCATAAAAGATACAAAAAAGGAGATTTGTAACATGTCAAAGAGGAAAATTACAGATAACCCAATTGCCTTAAGATCTCAAAAATGGCTCTGTAATGCCTTAATAGAGTTAATGCATGAAAAACCTTATAGTAAAATAACAATAACTGAAATATGCAATAGGGCAGAACTAGCTAGGGAAACCTTTTATAGGAATTTTTCATCCAAGGAAGCTATTATTAAATACTGTTTAGAAGTAAAATTTAAGGATCTTATAAAGAAAATAAAAAATAATAGGGAAGATATTTGTGCCTATAATGTTTGTTTAGAAATTTTTAACCATTGGAAAAAAGAAAAGGAGTTTTTGAAGCTATTAATAGACAACAATTTAGTCCATATTATATTAGACCAGCTTTCCGAAGAATTCCAGTCCATAGGAAATTTTATTATAAAGAGAAATGAATCAGATGAAGCAAAATATTATATTACCTCCATATATGCTGGTGCCTTTACAAACCTTTTAGTTAAATGGGTACTTAGGGATTGTAAGGAGGAACCTGAAGAAATGGTTAGGATAATGTGTGAATATGGGCCTGATAAGGAAAGATTTGTTTAGTAATATTTTAAATTGTCAATTATGATAAGATTTATTATGAGTATTAAGATAAA
>JAAYFE010000086.1 GCA_012728365.1 Tissierellia bacterium | reverse complement strand
TTTGTCTATATTTTCATAATCTACAAATTGTCCTGTACCAAATCTTTTGTTTAAAACCAGTGTTATTGCTGCTGTTAATGTTGTCTTACCGTGGTCAACGTGACCAATTGTGCCTATATTCACGTGAGGTTTGGTTCTCTCAAATTTTTCCTTTGCCATTTTTCTATTCCTCCCTTATAAGTAAATTTAAATTTCCTTTAGGAAACTCTCCCGGGTGTTTCTTAATAAGTATGGAGCCCATGACCGGACTCGAACCGGTGACCTCTTGCTTACCATGCAAGTGCTCTACCTCCTGAGCTACATGGGCATCAAATCACTAAAGTTAATTTTACTACCTACAAGTATCATTGTCAATAGTGAATTTTAAGATTCCTTAAGTTGTAAATATCTTTCCAATTTTCTTTTTACCCTTTGTAAAGCATTATCAATGCTTTTTTCATGCCTATGTAATTCTTTAGCTATTTCCTGGTATGATTTGCCATCAAGATAAGCCATAAAAACCTTCCATTCTAGGTCACTTAAAAGTTCTAAAATTTTGTTTTCCATTAAGCATAATTCCTCACTATTTATCACTAGCTCTTCAGGATCTTCTATTTTGGCTTCTGATATTACATCTAATAGGGTTCTGTCACAATCTTCATCATATATTGGCTTATTTAAAGATATGTAGGAATTTAGTGGAATATGTTTTTGTCTGGTTGCAGTTTTGATTGCTGTTATGATCTGCCTGGTAATACAAAGCTCTGCAAAGGCTTTGAAAGAAGATAGCTTTTCCCTATTATAATCACGAGCAGCCTTAAATAGGCCTATCATACCTTCTTGAATAATATCTTCCTTATCGGCACCTACTAAGAAATAGGTTCTAGCTTTACCTTTTACAAAATTTTTATACTTAGATATTAAATACTCCATTGCATAGGGATTGCCCGTTTTGGCTTCTTCTACAATATCTTCATCATCCATGCCCTCGTAAATACTTGTATCAATATTACTGTATAATCCTATTGCCACCAAACATCCCTCCAAGTATGTTTGAAAATACCCCCGTAATTAACTAAATTATAATTAAATAAATTGAATTAGTCAAGTTATAAGTTGTTTTTTCTCCATTTGCTAAGTTTTTTTAAATTTTCTTCGTCAAGCCCCCCTATGGCTAGATCATTTTTTACTTTTTCCGCCTCTTTTCGCCTCCTTAGAAGCCTTTTTTGATCTTCTATTTCAGTTTTAAGCTCTCTGGCTGAAATCCTTGTCCCTCCACGGCCTAATACTATCTGTTGTTCCATCCAGTCTGATGTGGCAACTTTAACAGACTTAACCCGTCCAATACTATCTAAAACCTTTTCTATATACTGGTCTGCCGTTTCATTTTCCTTGGTAAATACTACATCAACACCTTTAATAGTTTCAGATTTTCCACTATTGGATTTTACCATATGGGCATCAAAGACTATGATAACCTTTATACCTGAATAATATTGATACTCTGCCATTATCTCAATTAATTCTTCCCTTGCTACCTCTAGGCTTAAACTGCTTAATTCCCGTAAATTTTCCCAGGAATTAATGATATTGTAACCATCTACAAAAAGATACTCATTATATTTTTTATCTTTCCTTTTCATATTTTTGCCTTACCACTTCATACATTAATATTGAGGCAGCATTAGAGGCATTCAGGGAAGAAATTTTTCCTACCATAGGTATATTTAAAAGAAAATCACATTTTTCCTTTACCAGCCTTGATATGCCTTTGCCCTCACTCCCAATAACTAGGGCCATGGGCCCTGTAAGATCTACATCAAAATATTTATCCCTTCCTTCCATATGGGCACCATATATCCATAGACCTTCTTCTTTTAGCTTATCAATAGTATTGGATAAATTATTTACCTTGGCTATAAGCATATACTCCACTGCCCCTGCAGAACTTTTATATACAGTTTCTGTAACATGGGCAGACCTTCTTTTTGGTATTATAATACCATGAACACCACTACATTCTGCAGTCCTTACTATGGAGCCTAAATTATAGGGATCTTCAATTCCATCTAATATTAATAGGAAGGGGGGCTCTTCTAACTTTCTTGCCTTATTTAAAATATCATCTACAGTACTATATTTATATTCTGAGATCAGTGCAACAACACCTTGATGGCTCCCCCCCTGGGAAACTTGATCTAGCTTCTTCTTATCTACATGTTGTACAACTATATTCTTATCTTTAGCCATGGCTATAATCTTATTTATGGAACCCTTTAACTGTCCTTTTGCAACTAAAATTTTTTCTATTTCTTTATCTGTCTTTAGTATCTCTAATACTGGATTTCTTCCTATGACATACACCTTTCATACCCCATTTCTCATATGTTTATAGATTCTTGAACCTTTCCCTTACTTCAACAATTTTGCCACAGGTCATGCTACCTTCTGGACAGGGGCCAGCAACACAACTAGGCCCTGCCTTTTTAAATAAAGTAGGATATACCCCTTTAACTAATCTTAACATTTCTGTAGCCAGTGCTCTAATTTCCCATTGAGCCCTTAAACAACATCTAATATTAAAGAAATGCAACAGGCTCCTAGCATTCATTGTAACCACAATCTTTGTCTCACATGCATTTGGAAATACATATCTTGCATCCTCTATGGCTTCTTTTTCTGCCTTGAGCCTTGCCTCCTTGTCCTCAAGACCTTCTGCAAGTAGCCTCTTATAGTTCTCATTAAATAAAATTTCACTTAACCTATTATAGTATTCCTGGTCCTTTTCCATGGCCTCTATAAAGAGTTTCTTGGCCTCTTCATTTCCTTCAATAGAAGGGGGAATTACATATTCAAACTGGTCCAACTTAACATAGCGTTGGGACTGTTGGGAATAACTTGCAATTCTATGTCTTACCAACTGGTGGGTTAGGCTTCTAGATACCCCCTCTATTCCAAAGGTAAAGCTAATATGTTCAATTGGAGATTCATGGCCTAAATTCATTAACATATTTAAAAATTTATTTGTACTTTTCTCATCTAAATTATCTTCAATGCTGGAAATTCCTACAGGTGAATAGCAAAGCTTAGCAGCAGAAGCTATTAGCTTCTCCCCATCTGGTGTGTATCTTAACAATTCTACTTTCATAATATCCCCCTTTTAAATCCTTCTCCATTTTACACCACTTGGAGTATCTTCTAGTATAATACCCTTTTCCCTTAACTCATCCCTAATCTTATCTGCCAGTTGGTAGTTCTTTTCTTTTCTAGCCTTATTTCTCTTCTCTATTAATTCAAGTATTTCATCTTCTAAAATTTCTTGCTCCTTGGATAAAACTCCTAATATATTAGATAGTTTAATTAAAATATCATAAGTATATTGTATCACAGCCTTAGGTGTTTTTTCATTAAAATTAGTATTAGTATATTTAACAATTTCAAATAAACTCGCTATGGCATCTGCTGTATTTAAATCATCTTCCATGCTGGCTATAAAGCTTTCTTCATACCTTTCTATTTCCTTTACCATTTCTTTTTCCTCATCATTTAGTTCCCTATTTTCTGCCTTTGATAGGAGATATTCCAAGTTGTTTTTCCCATTGTATAATCTTTCCAAGGCCCTCTTAGATTGTTCCATCAGCTCCCTTGAAAAATTAACAGGGTTTCTATAATGGGCTGATAGGATGAAAAATCTCAATACTTCTAGGTCATACTCCTGGCTTATCTCCCTTACTGTAAAGAAGTTTTGTTCTGATTTAGACATCTTTTTATCATCTACATTTATCATAGCATTGTGAAGCCAGTAATTTGCAAAGGGCTTTTCAGTTAGGGTTTCAGATTGGGCTATTTCATTTTCATGGTGTGGAAACTGCAAGTCTTCTCCCCCTGCATGTATATCTATAGTATCTCCCAACAATTCTTTTGCCATTACTGAGCATTCAATATGCCAGCCGGGTCTTCCCTTTCCCCAAGGGCTATCCCATGAAGGTTCCCCTTCCTTTTCCTTTTTCCATAGAGCAAAGTCCATAGGATTTTTCTTTTCTTCACTTACCTCTATTCTAGCTCCACTTTTTAGCTCTTCTATATTTTTCTTAGATAACTTTCCATAATCCTTGGCCTTAGTTATGTCAAAATAAACATTGCCATCTACAACATAGGCTGCACCCTTCTCTATTAAGCCTTCAATAAATTTAATTATCATGTTGATATATTCTGTAGCCCTAGGGTGCAGGGTATGTTCCTCATATAAACCTAAGCCCTCTGCATCCTTTATGAACTCATCTATATATCTTTCTGCAATTTCCTTTACAGTCTTTCCTTCTTCATTAGCCTTATTTATTAGCTTATCATCAATATCAGTAAAGTTTACTACATACTTTACATCATAGCCCTTATATACAAAATACCTTCTTAGGGTATCAAATACTACTAAGGGTCTGGCATTGCCTACATGGATATAGTTATATACTGTTGGGCCGCAAACATACATGGTCACCAGTCCATCCTTTATTGGTTTAAACTCTTCCTTTTTTCTTGTAAGAGTATTATACAGCTTCATTATTTTCCCTCCCTATTTTAGTCATGACTTCAACTATAATCTACAAAGATATCAATACAATTCTTATGTCTTATTTGATTAATAATTTTCAATGCAATCTGGGATTAAATTAAACACAGATCTTTTGGGTTTTAGACTCATATTGGTAAATAAAAGGCTCGACTATGGAAAATTTGATTGAAATATCCGGCGAAGGAAAGCCAAAAGATTTGCGACTTTATGCGTAAGCGAATTCGCAAATCGGCTTTCCGAGCCGTGATATTTCTCAAATTTGGAATCGGAAGAGCCGTTATTTACCAATATGAACTAAGACAAAATAGTAAAATTGTCCCTAGTAAATACAATAAATAAGCAAAGAACTTGAAAGTGAGTTGTAAAAAAACCGCCTCTATTTAAAGAGACGGCTAGACCGCGGTTCCACTCTTTTTGGTAAAACCCACTTTATTACGTATAACGCCATAAGCCGTACTGCTCTACTTTCTTCAAGCAATAAGTTCAAAGGTGCACTTCAACTATAATCTAATCTTAAAGTTCCTTTCAGCCTATGGGAACTTCTCTCTGTAAGCAGATTATAGTCTACTTTCCTTCTCTTCACCTTATATATTTAATTTAAGTAGTTTTTTTCTATATATTCTATTCTGTTTAGTATATTTTGTTTACCCAATAAATATATTACACTTACAAGCTCTGGCCCATGAACCTTACCACTTAAAGCCACCCTAGTTGGCATAAATAGTTTTTTGCCCTTTATTCCAATAGATTTTTGTATTTTTTTCATTACAGTTTTTGCAAACTCCTGATCAACCTCATCTACATTTTCTACCTCTTCCTTTAATGCCTTTAGTACCGGCTTTGTTTCTTCCCATTTTAGTACATCTAGGGCATCCTCATCCTCTATTTCTATTGTATCCTTAAAGAATATATCAACAGCATCTACTATTTCTGATACATTAGATAAGCCTTCCCTTACAGTTTCTACCAGTATCTTAAGCCATTCATACTTTTCTTCTACAAAATTGTCATCTATATACCCTGCCTCTTTTAAGAAAGGAATAGCAATTTCTGTAAGTTTATCTAAATCATAACTCCTTATATAATGTCCATTTACCCAGTCTAGCTTTTCTTTATCAAAAATTCCTCCAGTTTTTGATACCCTTTCAAAGGAAAATTCTTCAATTAACTCTTCCATAGTAAGTATTTCCTTATTACTTTCTGGAGCCCAGCCTACTAAAGCTAGATAGTTTACCAGCCCTTCTGGTAAATATCCTTTCTTTCTAAAATCTTCAACAGAAACATCTCCATGGCGCTTGCTTAGTTTCTTCCTATCCTTATTAAGTACTGTAGGTAAATGTACATAGGTTGGCTTTTCCCATCCAAAGGCTTCATATAGATATACATGTTTTGGTGTGGAAGGAAGCCATTCTTCACCTCTTACAATATGGGTTATACCCATTAAATGGTCATCTACCACTACTGCCATGTGATAGGTTGGGAAACCATCTGATTTTAATAACACTTGATCATCTAAGTCATCTGTATTTATTGTAATTTCCCCTCTTACTAAGTCTGTAAATGTAATATCCTTATTTGGTGGTAGCTTAAGCCTTACTACATATTCTTCCCCATTAGCAATTCTTTCCTTTGCCTCTTCTAAACTTAAACTTCTACATAAGCCATCATATCTAGGTATAAGGCCCTTGATCTTCTGTTCTTCCCTTACCTTATCCAATCTTTCCTTAGTACAGAAACAATAATAGGCATACCCCTTTTCAATTAACTCATCTACATACCTTCTATATATATCTAGTCTTTCCGACTGAATATAAGGTCCGTATTCTCCCCTTTGCACAAGCTTTCCATCTTCAACAAAAACTCCTTCATCATATTTAATACCAGCCCAGTGTAATGAATCTACTAAATTTTCTATAGCACCTTCCACATATCTAGTTCTATCTGTGTCTTCGATTCTCAATATAAACTTTCCATTATGGCCTTTTGCAAACAGGTAATTATATAAGGCAGTTCTTAATCCCCCAATGTGCAAATAACCTGTAGGGCTTGGTGCAAACCTTACTCTAACTTCTTGCAAGTATTTTTCCTCCTTTCAACGCTATTACTTTTATATTATATATGAACATTTTTCCTCTGTAAACGCCTATAGATTACCCAAATAACCTTTTTAGAAAATTAATTATTGCATCCAGTATTCTCTGAAGTAGTGATCTTACTTCAATATTTTGATTTAATATTTCATCAATCTTCCCTTGAATGTCCTTAAGCTGTTCCCTTATTTGGTCTATGTCTAAATCAAGCTTGGATATTTTCTCCATAAGGGAAATAATCTCATTAACTTGCTCCTGAGTAAGCTCTATGGATAGATTGCTGGCTATTTCTTTTATAACCTTTTCTATAGAATCCTTATCCTGTATATTATTGTTGATTATATATATTTTTATGTTTCTTATAAGCTCTTGGGCCTTTTCCTTGCCTATTTCCTCTCCCAATTTAGCAGTTTTGGCTATTTCTTCACTGGCAACCTTTTTTTCCTCCTCTGTAATATTCTCTCCACTTACATTTTCAAAGGCCTTTATAATTCCAGTTAAGGCAGCAGTACCTGAAGCCTTCTTAGGGCTTGCCACTATGATCTTAGCATCTTCAACTCCAGCAGTTATAAGGGCATCTTTATACATATCTTTTGTAACATAGAATATATTATAGGTTTCTACAGAAAGGCCTGAACCCTTTGGAAGCCTTTCTACATACACTGATGAAATGGCATTGTAGCCTATATACCTTTCATCTAGATAGTCTCCAAAATACTGCCATTCTTCTTCATTGGTAACTTCTATAATATTAACTTCTCCTTCTTTCACACCAAATAGGTTTAAGATCTGCTGTCTTTCCTCTTGAGTTAAATCTTGTCCAAGGGTAACTATCCTATCATCTTCATTGGCATATGTAATAATAGATGATAGGCAAAGTATTAAAACTATTGATAAAGATAGTATCCTTTTCATAAAATACCCTCCTCTCAAAATGATTATCAATATATTACCCTATTAATTTAATTATTACAAGTAGAATGGAAAAATTGCAAACTTATATTATTATACAATATTAGTATATCATTTATGGGGACTTATTAAATTGATAATATTACATTTGGATTAATTTCAAAAGGTATTGAAATATAATAAGGCTGTGAATTTCACAGCCTTTATAATTTAATTCCTTCTTTATTAAATTCTTCTTTTATTCTTTCTAGAACCTCTTCTACTGCTATTTCCTCTTTTTCATTATCCTTCCTTAGGGAGTATTCAACAATATTTTCACCTGCTTTTTTGCCTACTGTGATTCTTATTGGAATTCCTATTAGATCCCTGTCATTGAATTTGACTCCTGCCCTTTCCTTCCTATCATCAAGTAGGACCTCTATGCCTGCATCCTTTAATTCTTTATATAATTTTTCCCCTACCTGGCTTTGCTCTTCATTTTTGGAGTTAACAACTGTAATTACCACATGGTAGGGTGCCACTACCAAGGGCCATATAATTCCATTTTCATCATGGTGCTGTTCAACTATGGCAGCTAAGGTTCTAGAAACTCCAATACCATAGGATCCCATTATAAAGGGCTTTTCCTTTCCATTTTCATCAAGGAATTTAGCATTTAAGGATTCACTGTACTTTATACCAAGCTGGAATATATTACCTACTTCTATTCCCCTATCCATTTTTAAAGGCTTGCCACATTTAGGGCAAATGTCCCCTTCCTCAACTAACAGTAAGTCTTCAACTACTTCCCCTTCAAAGTCCCTGCCATAGTTTACATTTTTAATGTGATAGTCTGTTTCATTGCCACCTACTATTAAATTCTTCATCTTTGTAATGCGGGAATCTACTAAGACCCTTATCCCATCCTTCAAGCCAACAGGGCCAGTAAAGCCTTTCTTGGCATTTGAAATTTCTTCAATTACACTTTCATCTGCCATGGCTAATTCATGTTCAGGAATTCCTAGATAGTTGACTAGCTTGGTTTCGTTTAATTCCCTATCTCCTGGAATAATAACCACCACTGGTTCACCTGCTGCAACATAAACTAAGGCCTTGCCAAATTTACTCTTTCCTATATTGAAAAATTCCTCTAGGGCTTCAATGGTAGTTACATCTGGAGTATAGACCTTTTCCATTTCCTTTTCAGCTTCATTGGACTCCACTGTATATACTACTTTTGCCTTTTCATCTGTAGCAGCATAATCACAATTATCACAATAAGCAATTACTCCTTCTCCTGTATCTGCCACAGCCATAAATTCATGGGAATCGCTACCTCCCATGGCTCCTGAATCCCCTTCTACTACCCTAAAGTTCAATTTAAGCCTAGTGAAAATCTTGTCATAGGCCTCCCACATTTTTTTGTAGGATTCCTTCATACCTTCTTCATCCTTGTCAAAGCTATAGGCATCCTTCATTATAAATTCTCTAGCTCTTATAACTCCAAATCTAGGCCTTTTTTCATCCCTGTACTTTGTCTGTATCTGATACAAGTACAAGGGCAACTGCTTATAGGAGTTTACTTCATTTTTAATAAGGTCAGTAAAATATTCTTCATGGGTTGGACCAAGGCAAAACTCCCTTTCATGCCTATCCTTTAGCCTAAACATTTCTGGACCAAAATCGCTCCATCTGCCTGACTCTTCCCATAATTCCCTTGGTTGAATAGCTGACATAAGTAGCTCCTGGCAGCCTATATTATCCATCTCTTCCCTTACAATGTCTTCTATTTTCCTTATAACCCTATAGCCTAAGGGTAGATAGGAATATACCCCTGATACTAACTTTCTGATCATGCCTGCCCTAAGTAATAGCTGATGGCTTGGTATTTCTGCTTCTGTAGGTACCTCCCTTAAGGTTGGCATATACATATTTGACATTCGCATATCTATTCCTCCTTTTTACAATTTTCAATTGATAATTGATAATTCTTAAATGAACTATTTATTCAATTGAGAGTTTTCAATGGATAATTACATTACTTTGTCTTATTCACTAAAAAAGCCTTTCATCTCAAAATAGAGACGAAAGGCATGCTTCCGCGGTACCACTCTAATAGACCAAAGGTTAATAAACCAAAGGTCCCCTCAATATTTTAACGCAATTAGCGTTTAAGCCTACTTATTTCAGCTTAAAGGCTCCAGGACGGGTTCAGTATTAAGGGGGCCGGAAATCTTCCACCAACTGATTTCCTCTCTATAGGCCATTAATACCTACTATTTCCTTTCACAGCCTAATATTTAATTATAGATTATAATACTAAAAGTATTAAGAAGTGTCAATTACTTTTATTCTAATGGTTTTAATATACACACACTATAGGCTGCTATGCCTTCTTCCCTGCCTAGGAAACCTAATTTTTCCGTAGTTGTGGCCTTTATATTAATATTTGCCATGTCTGTATCTAAAATATGGGCTATGTTCCTTTTCATATCTTCTATGTAAGGTGCCATCTTAGGCCTTTGTGCAACAATAATACAATCAATATTGCCTATCTTATATTTTGACTTTTTCATAATATTGTATACTCTTTCTAATAAAATAAGGCTTGATATATCCTTATACTCTTCATCTGTATCTGGAAAATACTTACCAATATCCCCTTCTCCAAGGGCACCTAAAATACTATCCATAATGGCATGTACCAACACATCTGCATCTGAATGACCTAAAAGTCCCTTCTCAAAGGGAATACTTACTCCACCTATTATCAGTTTTCTTCCCTCTACTAATTCATGAACATCATAACCTATGCCTATTCTCATTTGATCACCCTACCTTACTTGAAAGGCAATATTGTACTTCCTATATGTTTCTTCCCTATCCCTTAAAATAGACTCAGCAATTATTATATCCTCTGGCGTTGTAATCTTGATATTTTCATAACTACCCATAATAACTTTTACATCTATGCCTAATCTTTCAACTAGCATACTGTCATCTGTACCCACAAAATTGTCTTCTATGGCCTTTCTATAGCCTTCCATAAGTATTTCCTTTTTAAAGGATTGAGGAGTTTGGGCCTGCCAAAGTAGGCTTCTTTCTGGAGTTTTATTTATACTCTTGTTATCTTCTACTACCTTAATGGTGTCCTTTACAGGTACTCCAATTATACAAGCCCCATATTCATATGCTCCTTCTATGGCATCTTCTATGTTCTTTACTTTAACAAAGGGTCTGGCCCCATCATGGGATAAAACTATACTACATCTTTCATCTAAGGCTAATATGCCATTATAGACTGAATCCTGCCTTTCCTTGCCTCCCCTTACTATTTTAGAGACCTTTTCAAATTTATATTTTTTTACTATTTCCTTCTTGCAATAACCTATCTCCTCTTCCCTTGCCACCACTATTATTTCATCTACATATTTACAGCTTTCAAATTTTTCAATTGTATGGGCCAGTATGGGCTTATCCTTCAAAAAAATAAATTGCTTATTTATTTTACCGCCCATTCTGTTGCTCATGCCGGCTGCTGCCACAATAACTGATACAAACTGTCCTTTATACATGTAGTTCACCTCTTCAATATTATAGCATAGATGGATACGATTTCAATCAGAAAGAAAAAAACAATAAAAAATAAGGCCTATTTTAGGCCTTACATTGCTTTATCTACTAAGGTTTTAGGTTTAGCAAATATCATTCTTCCTGCTGAAGTTTGTAATACACTGGTGACTAAAACGTCAATTGTTTCACCAATATGCTTTTTGCCACTTTCTACTACTATCATGGTTCCATCGTCTAAGTAAGCCAAGCCTTGACCAGACTCTTTACCGTCCTTAATTACCTGAACTACCATTTCTTCACCAGGTAGTACAATGGGTTTTACAGCATTGGCCAATTCATTGACATTTAATACCTTGATATTTTGTACTTCAGCAACCTTATTTAAATTATAGTCATTGGTAATTATTTTACCATTTAAAGATTGGGTAAGTTTAAGTAGCTTAGAGTCCACCTCTTTTACATCTTCAAACTTAGCATCGTGTATTATAACTTCAATATCTAATTCTTTCTGAATCTTATTTAATATGTCCAGCCCCCGTCTTCCCCTATTTCTTTTGAGGGTATCTGAAGAATCTGCTATATGTTGCAACTCCTCTAAAACAAACTCTGGAATTATTAAGGGACCTTCTATAAAACCTGTCTTACATATATCTGCTATTCTTCCGTCTATAATTACACTGGTGTCAAGAACCTTTGGACAGGCAGAGTATTCAAGGTTTTCTTTATCCTTGCTACTGCCTTTTTTAATATTTACAATTAAGTTTGCTATATCCTCCTTCTTTTTAATTGGGATCTTAATTCCTAAATATCCAAAGGTAAAATAAAGAATAATGGATATTGCCACTCCTAAATAAGGAATTTCTAGCTTATAAAAAGGCTGACTTAAAAGATATGCAATTACTAAACCTAGTATAAGTCCAATGGAAGCAATAACAATTTCAGTGGCTGGAACATCCTGTAATTCACTTTCTATAAATTTAGCTATTTTTTTACCCCTATCTATTATTCTAGGAGATAGCAAGAAAAATATAATTCCAAAAATTAAACTAACACCTATATAAAAAAATAAATTCAGCCATCCCCTATCTGGCAAATTTATTATATCCAA
>JAAYFE010000085.1 GCA_012728365.1 Tissierellia bacterium | reverse complement strand
TTTTCATGCTATTGTTACTGGGACTAGAAAATTATGATTTTGATGTACTTTTACCAATTCTTAAAGATTCAAATTTTAAGCAGTTAAATTTAGGAGCTATATTTAATTCCCTTGTCCACATGGATATATTAATTTTAACCATGATAGCACCTAATTTAGAAAGAAAGAAGGATGTAAATAAGATATTTATATACTCAGTATTATTTTCATCAGTTATAACAATCTTGTCTACAGTAGTTATACAAGCAACTTTAGGTATTGCTTATATAAAGCATTCAAATTTCCCCTTTTATACCTATGCAAGGCTAATAAAAATTGGTGACACCATGGGCTTTGACCTCCTATATGTAATTGCATGGATAATAGGGAGTCTATTGAGATTATGTGGATATTTTTACATTTGTACTGTAGCCTTTGGAAAAATTTTAAATACAAGAAATCAAAAAACCTATATTCCATTAACTATAATAATGGCTATTATAGCTTTATATATAAAGGAGAGAAGAGCCATAGTAACTAAAATAGAATTACCTCAGATTATTATTAGGGCTATTACAGTTGTCAGTATAATTGTTATTCCTTCAATCTTGTTAATAACCTATTTTATTAGGAGGAAGAAGTTAAATAAAAGGCTAAGCTAGGACTTAAAAGTTCTGGCTTAGCCTTTTTAAAATAATATCAACATTTTTGCTATTTAATTCGTTTAATATATAGAGGCCAATTTAATTGGTGGCAAAAACAGGAGGACCTTTAGGAAAAAACTTTAAATATATTAATGCAAACATAAAAATAATTAAAAATTAAATTAAATATATTAAGGTTTCATATTGACTTTACTTAAGAATCTAATATAATATTGATAAAGAATATATTACCAGTAAGGGGACAGGAAAATGAAAGAATTGCTTTTAAAAAGAAAAGGAAGATTCATCTTATATCTAATAGCTTGTTTCTTGCCTATTGTAACTTCACTCCTTATAAATATATCTATTGCATCAGTATTAGGGAGTATAGAAAGAGGAGATATAAATCATTTTATAAAAGTAATGATAATGGCCATATTTTTTGCAGTAATTGGTGTATTGTTGTTTGTTCTTTCTAGATTTATGAGGATTAGCTTTATGAGGGATATTCTATTAGATGTAAGGATTAAAGCCTTTGATAAGATATTAAACTATTCCTATAAGGAATTTAACAAAAGATCAAAGGATGTATATGTATCAAATTTAATTAATGATATTAACTTGTTTGAACAAAACTTCTTCCTTAAATTATTAAATGTTATATATTCAGGGGGCTACTATGTTGCATCCTTAGCTATACTTATATTTATAGATTTTAAATTCACTGTTGCAATATTTATAACATCAGTTTTGGTATTCTTCATAAGTAAATCCTTTCAAAAGAAAACTGTTAAGCTTCAAGAAGAGGTTTCAGAAAAGAATGAAAAATTTACCACAAATATTTCAAACACCTTTAATGGTTTGGAGATACTCAAGCTTAATAATATAGAGGATCGATTTTTATACAATACTTTAAAGTCCATTGACAGGGTGGAAAGAAAGAAGCTGCACTATACAGTATTTGCAGAAGGACAGAGCAATTTTATACACCTATTTGGCTTTTTAATTATGATAGGTATAATGATCTATGCAATGAATCTATTTTTAAAGGGAGCCTCTGTTACAAAAATACTTTTATTAGTCCAATTATCCAATGGATGTGTATGGCCTATAGTCAGAATACTCCCCATTTTTAACGAATTAAAGGCATCTGTTAAAATATATGAAAAGATTACTGGCAATGGAGAAAAAAGGACTGTTAACAATAATAGGACTAAGGATTTTAGATTTGAATCAGTAATAGTGGTAGAGGATTTAAGCTTTTCCTATGAAGATAAGGAAATATTTAAAGGGGCTTCCTTTAGTATTGAAAAGGGTAAAAAATACCTTATAAAAGGTCCCAGTGGTGTAGGAAAATCAACCCTTATAAAGCTTTTGTCCATGGCTTTAGATGACTATGAGGGAACTATAAAGGTAGATGGGGTAGACTATAGAAATATAAAAGAGGAAAGTTTTAACAACAATATATCCTTTGTATATCAGGATGTATTCCTATTTGAAGATACAATATATAATAATATAACTCTTTATAAAGATATTCCTCAGGAAAAGGTGCTAACGGCATGTAAAGGTGCAGGCCTTATGGATCTTATAGAGGAGAAGAAAAATGGTTTAAATGAAATGCTATTTGAGAATGGTAAAAACCTATCAGGAGGGCAGAGACAGAGAATTTCCATAGCTAGAGCCTTAGTTAAGGATGTTGATATATTATTTGTAGATGAGGCTACTTCAAGCTTAAATGAAGAACTAGGAAGACACATTGAAAGTACAATACTTCCCTTAGATAGTACCGTTGTTGCCATAGCCCACAGATATTATGAAGGTATAACAGAAAATTATGACTATGTTTTAGAAATAAGGGATGGTTTAGTCAAGCAGTATAAAAGTGAAGACTACTTTGCAAGGGAGGTGCTGGCAGTATGAAAAAAGCCATATATAAATCCTGGCCATATTTATTATTACTCTTAATAATTGCAGTCTGTGCAGCTATTTTAGAAGGCCTTGTACATATTTCAATGATGAATGCTATAGACACTGTTTTTTCTGGAAATAGGGCCTTATTTAAAAGTCAGGCTGTTAAATTAATATTACTAGCTTTATTGTTACTGCCTGCAGGAAGTCTCTTAGCCTTAGGTAAGGGCTTATTTAAAAAGAACGCCTTGCTTTCAGCTAAGGAATACTATGTAAAGGGAGTATTTAATAAGAATATAAGTGAATTTCAAAAGGACAATATAGGAAAGTATATTTCAGCCATAACCAATGATATAAATACTATAGAAAATAACTATGTAATTGGCATTTATGAAATTCTTATAAATATTATATATTTTATAGTGGCTATTGGAGTAATAATATATGTAAGTCCTATGGCCTTAGTACTTGGCTTAACTATCGGAATTACAAGTTCAGCTGTTGCTGTAATACTTAATAGGCCAATTCAAAGGCACCATATGCAAAGATCTGAACTATATGAAAAGTATACTGCATATATAAAGGAAGTTCTGTCTGCCTTCCATATAATTAAGTCTAACAATTTAAATTCAAAGGTAAGGAAGGACTTTTATGACAAGAGTTATGGCATACAAGAAAAGGGGTATGTAATAGATAAAATAGAAACTTATATAACTGCACTGCAGAATTTGACAATATATATTTCCCTATTCTTACTATTAGGAATAACTTCCTACATGGCCATTAAAGGAAAGATAACCTTTGGTGGCGTTGTACTGGTAATAAACAATATAGAAAGGATAATGAATCCTGTTATGATAATAGGGGAAAGGCTTCCAAAAATGTTAGCAACAAAAAAGCTATTTGAAAAAATTGATGAAAGCTTGGAAAATAAAGATAATTATGTTGAAACTGTTGAATTGGAAAGCTTTAATGATGGAATCCAATTTAAAGATGTTTCCTTTGCCTATGATGATGGGTATATATTAGACAATGTAAATATTTCCCTAAAGAAGGGTAAAAAATATCTTATTGTTGGCCCCAGTGGGGGAGGCAAATCAACATTTTTGAAACTACTGAGAAAATATTTTTTACCTAATAAAGGAAGGATATTAATAGATGGAAAAGATTTAAAGGATGTAAGAAAGGAAAGCTATTTTAAGCATATATCAAATGTAGAACAGGATGTTTTTCTATTTGAAGATACATTGAGGAATAATATAAGCTTATATAAGGATTATAGTGATGAGGAAATTCTAGAGGCTATAGAAAAGGCAGGCTTAAAGGATTTTGTTAGATCCCTTCCCCAAGGCTTAGATTCTATGATATATGATAATGGAAAAAATATTTCAGGTGGGGAAAAAAGTAGAATTGCCATAGCCAGAAGCTTACTACAAAAATCAGATATTATGCTCTTAGATGAAGCTTTTGCAAGCCTTGATTCAAAAACTGCCAAGGAAATAGAGAATACCCTCCTTAATTTAAAGGATATTACACTTGTAAATGTAAGCCATGTTGTATTTAAGGAAAATAGATCTAAATATGATCAGGTGCTTTTAGTTAAGGATAAGTCCATAAAGCCATTATTTAATTAATTTGATATATTTACCTTTCTCATTACCCGATGGAGCATTCTAATAGAATGCTCTATATTTTCTTTTGACTAGTATTGAATAAAAAATTTTCATGTTATAGAATATATCTAGCAACCCGAAGAAATAAATACTTATTTAGTGGAGGAGTTAGGTTATGGAAAAGGGTAGGCTTACTGAAGGTAGCATAACGGGTAAACTTGTCAGGCTGGCTTTACCTATTATGGCTACATCTTTTGTCCAAGTAGCATACAATATGACTGATATGATATGGATGGGGAGGGTAGGCACAAAGGCGGTGGCAGCTTCAGGAACGGCAGGCTTGTTTATCTGGTTTGCTTCAGCCCTATTTATGATACCTAAAATTGGAGCAGAAGTAACTATAGCCCAAGCCTATGGTCGGGAAGATATGGAGTCTGCAAGAAAATTTGCTTCAAATAATCTTAAACTTTCCATGGTCATTGCATTAATATATGGGTTTCTTCTTATAGTTTTTAGGCATCAAATTATAGGCTTTTTTAATTTAAGGGACCAAGAAGTTGTCAGTATGGCAATAGACTATTTAGTAATCATCTCCTTAGGCTTTATATTTTATTTTATAAATCCTGTTTTTTCTGGTATTTTTAATGGGTCAGGCAATAGTGCTACCCCTTTTAAGATAAACTCTGTAGGGCTAATTACTAATATGATTCTGGATCCTTTAATGATAATGGGTATTGGCCCCTTTCCTGAAATGGGTATAAGGGGGGCGGCCATTGCTACTGTAATTGCTCAAGCTCTTGTAACAACAATTTTTGTGCTTACTAGTAGAAAGAAGAGCAACTTGTTTAAGGATATAAACATTTTTAAAACACCCTTTGACAAGGACTGCATAAGGACCATATTTAAACTTGGACTTCCTGCATCTATTCAACAGGGTATTTTTGCAGGTATTGGAATGATAATTGCTAGAATAATTGCCCAATGGGGGCCTATACCAGTGGCAGCACAAAAAGTTGGTAATCAGATTGAATCCATATCCTGGATGACAGCAGGAGGCTTTTCTACTGCCATTTCTGCCTTTGTAGGTCAAAATTATGGGGCAGGGAAACTGGATAGGATAAGGGAAGGATATAAAAAGGGCTTGCAAATAGTTGGAACTATAGGGGTCTTTGCCACTATCTTACTTGTATTTGGTGCCAATCCCCTATTTAAAATATTTATACCTGATGATCTAGAAGCCTTAAAAGTTGGAGTAAGGTATCTTAGAATACTGGGATTATCGGAAATACTAATGTGCTTTGAAATAGCCAGTAGAGGGGCCTTCAATGGCTTAGGCAGGACAATTCCACCCTCTATTGTAGGCATAGTTTTCAATGCCTTACGTATACCCATGGCATTGATACTTTCCTCCACCTCCCTTGGATTAGATGGAATATGGTGGACCATAACCATTAGCAGTATGTTAAAGGGCTTAGTGCTGACAATCTGGTATATTATTGTACTTAATAAAATAACTAGTAAGGAGACCAATAGTGACATTGTTATGGAATAAGACAGGGGACGGTTCTCTGTCTTATTCTGAAGGGAGTTTGATTTAAATGATAGAATATAGAAAGGGAAATTTTTTAATTCAAAGTGATTTTGAAATTAGGTCTTTCATGGAAGAAGGGCCTGATATAGATTTAATTATTCCCTTGGAATATAGAACCTTAAATTTATACATAGACGGCATGCCTGATTATTTTGATAGTAGGTTACAATTATTGGATATAAAAAACATTCTTATTAGATTTTCAACCCTAAAGGATAATAATCTATGTACCATTCACTTTTTAAGAAATATAGATCTTAAGTCTGCTGTAATGAATTTTGTATTTGATTATAAGGAACATTTTATAAAACTGAAAGAGGAAGAATATAGTGCTGAAATGCACATTGAAAAGCGAAAGACAAGTACATAAAGTATATATTCTTATAAAAAATATTAAGGACATATTAATAAGGATTTCAAGACCTTCATTAATATGTCCTATTTATTATAATACTTCTTACTTAGCCAAATACTTATCATTAACCCTATCCTGTAGATATACACTTGTATACTTGTTTAGGGCATATTTGTATAACCTATAGCCTTCATCAATGCAGCTGGAACAGGCATCCCTGGGAATGGTTATGCCAAATATGTGGTAGCCTGTATCACTTCTTGAATCTATGGTATTTACTCCGGAACACTTTTTACAGACCTTAAAATTCTGAGTTTGGTATTCCATTATATTATCTGTATCATAATAGACCTGCCTTTGCCTTTGAACATAGTCCTTGCCCCTTATATCCTTAATATATAAATTATCCCTATCCTTCCAGCGATTATATACTATTTCAGCAACCTTCTTAACATATTCTGTTATATCCCTTGATTGTTTCAATTTTTCCCTATCATAGCCTGGTTCATGTACCTTAGAATAGTCAATACCAGCCATGGCCAGTATAATACCAAGATTTATATAAGGTAAGGCCCCTTCTATGGAATAGCCTCCTTCAAGAACTGCAATATTTGGGTTTAATCTCTTGTTAAGCTCTGCATAGCCCTGGGCTGTAAAGTTCATATGGGTGATGGGGTCTGTATAGTGGTTATCCTGTCCAGCAGAATTTATTATTATATCCGGCTTGTACTCATCTAATATGGGCAATACTACATTGTCTAATACATATAAAAATCCTTCCTCACCAGTAGCTGGTGGCAGGGGTATGTTGATATTGTATCCATAGGCTCCTGGACCACCAAATTCATCTATAAAGCCTGTACCAGGGTATAGGGTTCTTCCATCTTGATGAAAGGAAATAAATAGGGTGTCCTTATCATTCCAGTATATATCCTGGGTACCATCTCCATGGTGGCAGTCTGTATCCACAATGGCAACCCTCAGATCTCCATATTCCTGTCTAATCCTTTCTAGCATGACTGCCTCAATATTTATAATACAAAAACCCCTATCTCCATAAACCACCCTTTGGGCATGATGGCCTGGAGGCCTTATAAGGGCGAAGGCCTTTTCAACCTTCTTATTCATAACTGCCTTAAAGGCCCTTATGGCTCCACCTGCAGAAATAAGATGGGACTGGGTTACCCTGGATTTTACATCTGGTACACAAAAATGTACCCTTTCCACATCCCTTTCATCAGCCACTATGGGATTGAAAAATTCAATACCTTCAATATCTTCAATGCCCTCTTCAAATAATTGGTCCTGAGTATATAGAAGTCTTTCTTCCCTTTAAGGATGGGTAGGGCTTATGGCCCAGTCAAAGGCAGGGAAAAATACAAGGCCTAATTTATTTTTAGCTTTAAGCATTTTTATCACTCCTAATCTGGTGAATTAAACCAGGCTTTATTTGGGCTTTTACCCTTATATCCTTACCAGTGGTGTAAAAACCCCTTACCATGTTGAAGCTGCTTTCTTCTGTAATTTCTGCATCTAGTTCTTCTTCTGTGGCTCCTAAGTTTTTAGCACTTTCCTTAACTAACTCTAAGGCCTTTTCTCTAGCCTGATTTAAGGTGAATCTAGAGCTAATCTTTTCATATAGTTCTAGTTCAGGGACAGAAAGCCTTCCCTTTGATGTGTCAGCATGGAGTGTAATTTCTGTAGTAGGACGGGCTAAGGCTGCCCCTACAGCATTGGCCACCTCGTAGTTTGCTGGATAGTGGGTAGGAAGCTTAAACCTTTCCTCAAGTATAGGGGCCAGAATCTTGGCTGGTCCACCTATTAAGTTTATCATTTTAGGTTCAATTTTTTTGCCATACAAAAGCTCTTTGATGGTATAAACGGGCTTGGAATTTATTTCTCCTAAAATAGTATCAACTTTACTTTTAATCATGTCTCCCATTTTAGCCAATATAAGCTTAGCCATTTTTTTAGGCTCCATATTCATTTTTTCTCCCAACAGGGTCATGGCCTTTTGAGCCCTTTCCTTATCACCATCCATAAGGCCTAAGAAGATCATTGCATCGGTGGGGGTAGGCTTTGGACCACCAAGGCCATAGGGTTTTCCTTCCCTTTTTGGACCTATTTTAATGTTTTTATTTTCAATGCTTATGGCACTATCTCCTCCTAATCCGATAGAGCTGGTATATATGGCCCTAACCAGGGTTTTGTATTTATCAATTTTTATGCCCAGGGGTTCAAAGAGGGGGACTCCATCTGCCAGGAAGAATATATCTGTAGTAGTTCCACCTATATCCAAGAGTACTGCATCCTCCTCTGTTGGCAGGAGAGCAGAAATACCCATAAAGCTAGCAGCAGGACCAGAAAGTATTGTTTCTACAGGTTTTTCCTCTGCCTTATCTAAATTCATAGTACCCCCATCAGCCTTAAGTATAAAGACAGGTGCTTGTATTCCTTCTCTTTCCATAGATGATTTAATGTTTATGGCAAATTCTTTAAAGCTTTTATATACTGCAGAATTTAAATAAGATGTATATACCCTACGGGGGAAATTTAACTTGCCAGACATAGTATGGCCCATGGTAATTATAGGGGTTTCATCCTGAGAAAATTCCTTTTCCAATGCTTCTTTAATCCTTCTTTCATGTTCAGGATTTCTTGTTGAAAATTTGCTAACAACTGCAAAGGCTTCTATGTCTTTTTCCTTAAATAGTTTGCATCCATCTTTTATTTCAGCTATATTTAAATCTTTGACAATATTACCCCTATGGTCAATATAGCCAGATATAAAGAGGTTTTTCTCTCCACAGGCTAAAAAGTCATAGGGCATGCCTGGACCTGGCTCAATTATCATGCCTACACTGGATGTTTTTCCTTCTACAATGGCATTGGTACATATGGTAGTACTTAAATTGATCCTTTTTATTTTGGTCTTATCATATCCCGTTAAGAGATCCTTAAAGGTAGTCCAAATAGTTCCCAAGAGATCATTTCTGTCAGTTGGTCTTTTTATGGTCTTTATAATTTTACCCTCATCTATAACAACCCCATCTATATTGGTACCACCCATATCAATACCAACAATCAAGATAAATCCTCCTTTTACTAAATTTTCTATCTAATTCTATTATAGCCTTTAAGACAAAGTTTTATCAAGTGTGGCTGCTATAGCAAAAACAAAAAATGTTAATAATGTATAACAAAATGCAATATATATTTTACATATAGCAAAAAATATATTACAATATAAATGGGGAGGTGGGGAGTTGAAAAACAAGCGACTTAAACTAGCAAGAATAGAAAAGGATTTGACCCAGGAAGAGTTAGCTAAAATTGTAGGTGTTACCCGGCAAACCATTGGCCTTATAGAAGCAGGAAAATACAACCCCTCCTTAAGTTTATGTATAGCCATTTGCAAAGCCTTGGATAAAACATTAAATGACTTGTTTTGGGAGGAGGATGTAGATGAAGAGGAATAAAAGGGGTCATTTAGATGAAAGGCAGTTTCAAATGCTAAGTGAAGCACTAGCTTTTGCAGCTGTAGTAGGAGGTTTTGTTAATATACTTATAATCATTGGCAAGTATACCTTTCTAAATGATAGAAAAAGCGTTGGCTATGACATTGCATTACTTGTTATTATGGCTTTAGCAACCCTTGTTTACATGTGGGCTAAAAAAGAGTATGATATTCCTACAACTTTTACAGGAAAGCCACTGCCTACAGGCTTTACAAGGGAGGAAAAAATTGCTAGAATAAAATACTATATAATGGATGCATTTAAAGCAGCAGCCATATTTTTTATATTTGATATAAAAATCAGAAAGGAAATTTTATTTCCAACAGTTTTAGGTTCAAAATATTTAGCATATGTAGTTGATTTTTTGTTTAGCTTTATTATTTTTTATCTGATAAATTATTTTTGGCATGAATACAATGTGAAAAAATATAATACTTATATTAAATCCTTGGAAAATGATGAGGATATCTATTAGTTTGGTAAAAAATAAACCTATGGCAAATGTTTTTTGCCATAGGCTTTTTAGTGTGCCCGGCATGGGCGTAAGCTAGTCGGTGAAAGTCCGATACGGGGGTTGATAGTGCCAACCGTTAGCTTAAGACAAGGGTGTCCACCGCGAGGTGGAATCT
>JAAYFE010000084.1 GCA_012728365.1 Tissierellia bacterium | reverse complement strand
TTCTAGCCTCTCCTACATCTACAGTAATAAGGGGGCAGATTCAAAATATAGGGCAGCTAGTTTCAGATACTATAAAGGGAGAAAGGTTTAGGCCGCAAAGTATTGGATTAAGTCTACTGGCAGATGGCAAAGAAGTTCAATCTTCAGGATCTGGAATAACTACAGACATGAAGGGCATATATTTTGAAACAAGGCATGATGCTCTACCTATAGATACTAAAAGGATAGATATTAAGCTTAATTCCCTTACAGGCTATGTGGATATGGATGAAGTATTTATGATTGAAAAAGGAAGGCAGAATAAAAATATATCTATTTTAGATAGGGAGATTGCAATCAATAATGTATACGAATCTGAAGGAAACACCTATGTGGAGCTAACTTATGATGCAGATTTAGTCTTAAGCCTAATAAGGCTTAGAATAGATGGGGTGGAAGTAGGGCCTAAGGATGTGATAGCTGGCCAATATACAAAGGAAGGGAAGGATATTAAGTATAGTAAAACTATTGTCTTTGAAGGCACTGGTAATATTCTACAGCTTAAAATTAATAGGGTTAGATTAGATATGGACTATGATAAGATCATATATAGCTATGAAGAAAAATAATAAAAGGCAGTAAAGATTCAGTAAAAATATGGTATAGTATTAGGTAAAGGATATAGTAAAGGGGATATATATGGATAAGTATTTGACATCAGACTTTATACTTGAGGAAAAAATAAATATAGGTCCAATACCAGCCATACTATTTAGGCCAAGGGATAAGGAAGAAAATATTCCTACCATTATATTCTATCATGGCTGGAGCTCCAGTAAGGAGTCCCAAAGAATAAGGGGCTTTATGCTGGCCAGTGTAGGCTTTCAGGTTATACTTCCCGATGCCATCTACCATGGGGAAAGGGATCCCTTTGAGGACTATGGCTTTAAAGAGGCCACAAGATTCTTTTGGAAGGTTATACTAAAAAATATGGAGGAAGCCCCCAAAATAATAGGGGAAGCTATTGATAAATACAAGGCTGACCCAGCAAGGATTGGAGTATCAGGCCATTCTATGGGTGGTTTTACTGCAGCAGGAGTTTTTGCCCACAGCCCTGATGTTAAGGCTTTGGTAGTTTTAAATGGTTCCTGCAACTGGGAAAAGTTCAATGAGGCCTTTAAGGGCTCTGTTGAAATGGATGAGGAAATGAAGGAAATAGAAGCTAAGGTTAAGAGGCTGGATCCAATGAAGAATATTGATAAGATTAAGGATAGGCCTGTGCTTTTACTACATGGTGAAAAGGACAGCTCAGTGCCTGTTGAGGGACAAAGGCTTTTTTATGAAAAAATCAAAGCTTTATATACTAATGAAGATAGGATAGACTTTATTGAATATCCAAACTTAAACCATTATGTAACTACCAATATGATGGAAGAGACTATAAGGTGGTTTTGTAGGTATTTATAAAAAAAGGGAAAGCATTTTGCATGAAAAATATATGCAAAATACTTTCCCTTTTTGTTTAGAAAAATGAGAAATAACAAAAAACAAAGAAAATTTAATTATTATAAAGCTTTCTTGACATCCTTGTAATTATTTGCTATTTTATAGGAAATATAATTCCAAGGTCATATTTGGTTATACTAAAGTAGAAGGATTATATTAATATTAAAATCATTAGGAGGGTTTATTGTGGAATTTGTAGGTGAAGGTTTAACCTTTGATGATGTGTTATTGCAACCAGGTCCATCTGATGTATTGCCAAGAGAAACAAAGCTAAACACTTACTTAACTAGAAAGATAAAATTAAATATACCCCTCATTAGTGCTGGAATGGATACAGTAACAGAATCCAGAATGGCAATTGCCATGGCAAGAGAGGGCGGAATAGGAATAATTCACAAGAATATGACCATAGAAAAGCAGGCTTCAGAGGTAGATAGGGTTAAAAGGTCAGAACATGGAGTAATAACAGATCCTTTTTCCCTTTCAAGGCATCATACTGTTTCTGATGCCCTAGAACTAATGGAAAGATACCATATATCTGGAGTACCAATAATAGAAGATGACAGAACCCTAGTTGGAATTATTACCAATAGAGATATAAGATTTGAAACTGATACTTCAAAGAAAATTGACGATGTAATGACTAAGGAAAACCTAGTAACTGCCAAGAAGGATATTACAATGGATGAGGCCTTGGAGATAATGAAGCAGCATAAGATTGAAAAGCTTCCCCTAGTAGATGATGACTACAAGTTGGTTGGTCTAATAACTATCAAGGATATTGAAAAGCTAATAGAATATCCTAACTCAGCCAGAGATGAGTCTGGAAGATTATTAGTAGGTGCAGCAGTAGGGGTTACAGAAGATGTATTAGAAAGAATTGATGCCCTTGTAAAGGCAAAGGTAGACGTTATAGTTGTAGATACTGCCCATGGCCATTCAAAGGGAGTAATTGAAACTGTTAAGAGAATAAAACTAGAATTCCCAGATGTTCAATTAATTGCAGGAAATGTAGCAACCTATGAAGGAACTGAGGCCTTAATTGAAGCAGGGGCCGATGCAGTAAAGGTTGGTATTGGACCAGGTTCCATTTGTACCACCAGGGTAGTAACAGGTGTAGGAGTTCCTCAAATAACAGCCATTATTAACTGTGCTAAGGCTGCAAGGAAATACAATGTTCCAATAATTGCTGATGGTGGAATTAAATATTCAGGAGATATAACTAAAGCCTTGGCTGCTGGAGCCCATACTGTTATGATAGGATCCCTATTTGCTGGAACAAGTGAAAGCCCTGGTGAAGAAGAACTATATGAAGGAAGAAGATTTAAGGTATACAGAGGCATGGGATCCCTAGGTGCCATGAAGGCAGGAAGTAAGGACAGGTACTTCCAAGAGGACACTAAAAAGCTAGTTCCAGAAGGAGTTGAAGGAAGGGTACCCTATAGGGGACCTTTAGGAGATGTTGTATATCAGCTAATAGGTGGATTAAGATCTGGTATGGGTTATGTAGGAGCAAGAACCATAGAAGAACTGCATGAGAAGGCTAAATTCATTAAAATAACTACTGCTTCTTTAATTGAAGGTCATCCCCATGATGTTCAAATAACTAAAGAAGCACCAAACTATAGTATAAAGTAGTGAGAATAGAATGGTTTGGGATGCAAAAAAGTTTATAGATGAATCCTTAAAGGAAATAAAAGAGCAAATAGGAGAAGGTAAGGCCCTTTGTGCCATGTCTGGTGGTGTTGATTCTGCAGTGGCGGCAGTGTTGGTCCACAGGGCAATAGGCAACAGGCTAACTTGTATATTTGTTGACCATGGGCTATTAAGGAAAGGTGAGCGTGAAAGTGTAGAAAGGATCTTTAGGGACCAATTTAAGATGGAATTAATAGTTGTAGATGCAGCCCATAGGTTTTTAAATAGGCTAAAGGGTGTATCTGACCCTGAAGAAAAGAGAAAGATAATAGGGGAAGAATTTATAAGGGTATTTGAAGAGGAACAAAAAAAGCTAGAAAATATAGAATTCCTAGTTCAAGGTACCATTTATCCAGATGTTGCAGAAAGTGGTAAGGATGGAGAAAAGCTTGTAAAAAGCCACCACAATGTAGGAGGCTTGCCTGAAGATGTAAACTTTAAAATAGTGGAACCTCTAAGGACCTTGTATAAAGATCAGGTAAGGGAGGTTGGTAGGCTATTAGGCTTGCCAGAGGAAATAGTAGAAAGGCAGCCCTTCCCCGGCCCAGGCCTGGGTGTTAGGGTTTTAGGAGAGATAAGTGAAGAAAAGCTTCAAATACTAAGGGAAGCAGATGCAATTTATAGGGAAGAAATTAAAAAGGCAGGCTTGGATAAGGAAATTTGGCAATACTTTGCAGCCCTACCGGACTTTAAGGCTGTAGGCAAGGTAGATGGAGAAAGGGCCTATGCCTATGCCATTATACTAAGGGCAGTAAATACCACAGATGCCATGGAGGCCAGCTGGTCTAAAATTCCACTGGAAATTCTTGAGAAAATATCCAATAGGATAACATCAGAGGTTCCTGGTGTAGTAAGGGTGCTTTATGATATAACCAACAAGCCACCTGGAACAATTGAATTTGAATAATTTGAACCTGAGACCTTATAATGGCTAAAAGTAGCTATTATAAGGTCTTTTGTTTAAGGTTTAAAGCAAAAGTGACCAATAGAATTTTGGCAGTTAAGAGTACATATTTTTTGGAATAAATATATTTAATAAAATTTTAAATTAGATCAACACTTTTCTTTTCTCATTCGTTTAATAGGTGAAGGCCTTTAAAGGGAGGGGGTAACTTGATAGATAAACTATATAAGGATTATTATAATCAACTTTTATGGTACTGTATAAAGCTTTCTGGTAATAATACTTCCCTTGCAGAGGATATAGTGCAGGAGACTTTTATTAAGGCACTGGAAAATACCCATATTCTATATGAGTTAAGTGAAGGACAATGCCGGTCTTGGCTTTACAAGACAGCAAAGAATACCTTTATTGATAAGGTAAGGCGGATGGCAAATGAACCCAAAAATTCTCACCCTCTAGTTGCAAATGATGATTTAAGCAGGGTTTTAGTAAAGCAATTGTGCAATCAACTACCAAGTGAAGAAAGGGTACTCTTTTGGATGAGATATATAGAAGGATATAATTCAAGAGAATTAGGTGAGATGTTTGATCTGCCCCCTTCAACAGTAAGGTCAAGGTTATCGGCGGCAAGAAAGAAGATGTTAAAAATTTATTTTGAAGAGAAAGGAAAGGGTGATTGATGTTATGGAAAAGAAAAAATTAGTGGTAAATGCTGCTATATGTGATGCAAGGAATGTTTCAGAGTCAGTATTGGAGTCCTATGAAAGCATACAGATAAATGCAGCCAATGTACTGGTATCCCAGGAGTCTAAGGAACTTATATCAAAATATAATGTAAACATGAATACAGCAGGGGTCATGGAAGCACCTACAGATGCAGAGCTTATGGTTCAAAATGGAAAATATGAAATTACAGATGATACTGTACTATCCAAGCCTGTCATCCTAGTGGTAAATGGCAGCCTAGACATTAAGACTGGATCTGAGGAAGTATTAGAGAAGTTTATTTCAATTATTGTAAATGGAACAGTATCCTATCCATCAGACATTAAGGATAAGTTACCAGTAATGAGGGTAAATGGAAGTACTGAGTCTTATCCATCAGATGCAATAAGGCTCAAGAGTAAGTTTATTATGGATAAAATCTTTATTATGAGGGCAAAGAATGCTAAGTATTATGCTAGGGATAAGGTGATTATGGCAGATGAAAGCCTAGATGTATCTTCCCTTGTTGATAGTGGTGTTTCATTTGTTACTAAAAAGGCTATTATAGCAGAAAATATATTAGAAAAGGCCCTGCCCCTCTTTGATGAAGAAGTAGAAATCCAAGTCATACCTGCTGGATATAATTATATTGGCAGTGAGCTACTAACTGATGTCCTAATAAGGAAATATGGAGATAGCTTATATGTAGATGGAGACCTGAGGATTAACCTTGATAGTGAAAATGCACTGAATAAGTTGTCAAAGCTTAAGGTGAAAGGGACAGTATTTATTGCCAATAAACTAGTGGATAAGTTTAATGAAGTAGATGCAGAATATACAAATATAAAAATTATAAAGGGATTCATCATTGAAGATAAAGCTAATGTAACTATAGATAAGCGTAAGATTAATAAACATGAAGATGGAATTACAGTATTAGATTGTGGCATGGTATATATAAAAGATGATATAAGTGCTGATGAAATAGAAGAGAAATTGCAGTTTATGGACTGCGGACTTATTTTCTGCCATGAGGATCAAAAATATGCAGTTGAACTGGTATCAGAAGATGTGGGCCATATTGATGACAGTGGCAAGGGTAAACTGGCTGGCATTGGGGAAATTTTAAAAGAGACTGGCCTATTTGATAAGGAGGCCAAGGTTATAAATGCTGCAGTGCATGTAATGTAAAAAACCTTATAAGGGTTTTAAAACCCTTATAAGGTTTTTTCATGTTTTATTTAATTTTTTGATACCTTTCTTCTACCTTATTCCAATCAACTACATTGAACCAGGCATCTATATAATCTGCCCTTCTGTTTTGATATTTTAGGTAATAAGCATGTTCCCAAACATCTATACCAAGGAGGGGTTCTTTGCCTTCAGATACTGGGTTATCTTGATTTGGAGTAGAGACAATTTCGAACTTGCCATCCTTATTTACTACCAGCCATGCCCAACCACTGCCAAATCTTCCTAGGGCTGCCTTTTTAAATTCTTCTTTAAATTTGTCAAAGCCCCCTAGGTCTTCATCCATTTTTTTTGCTACCTCTCCTACAGGCTGGCCTCCACCATTGGGAGACATGATCTTCCAAAAGATGGAATGGTTTAGGTGTCCTCCTCCATTATTTCTCACTGCAGTTTTAATTTCTTCAGGGAGGGAGTTAAGATTTGCAATTAAATCTTTTATGTCCATGTTTTCATATTCTTTATATCCTTCAATTGCCTTATTTAGATTGTCAACATATGTTTGATGGTGCTTTGTATGATGGATTTCCATTGTCATCTTATCAATATGGGGTTCTAAAGCATCATAGGGATAATCTAATTCTGGTAATTTATAAGCCATATACTTCTCTCCTTTGCATATTTTAATTATTTTAATAAAGTAACTTGTAATATATATTACCCAGTATTGTAATTGATAAACATTCTCATTTAGAAATAATTACTAGTAGGCCCATATCCCTATTAAGTTTAAGCTTTTGTACTGATTTTTATGCACCTACATGGATTTGGTTATTTATATATAATTTTGAAAATTAATCTTTTCTGACCTATAATATATTGTATAGGTGAAAGCAATAAGCGTAGATGGATAAGGTAGTATTTAAAAGGCATAAATGCAAGACTACAAAATTGTTGCAAGATTAAAGGCTTATGATATAGCTTTAAATAAATTGGGGAAATTATTAAGATGAAAGGATGATTATTTGCTTTATAAAAATCCTTACTGCAGAAAAATGAAAAATAGTTTCATAATGATTGTATCCTGTGGCTATTGTAAAACTGATATTGCCAGGTACCAAAAGGTAGGTAGGGGCAATCTACTTAGAATGCACATCGATAGGATTATTGAAGGTAATATTGATTTTTCAAAGCAGCCTAAAGCCCTACTTTGCCCAAACTGTAAGGAGCAACTAGGAACAAGAATAACCCTGAAGAGGGAAAAGAAGGAAGTATATAAGATGCTGCGGAGCACCTTCAATACCAGAGAGGAGAGCTAGATATATAATTCATTCTAGAATATAATATAACTAAGTACAAGACTCTAAGGAGATGAGCAATTTGAATATTATTGAAAAATGTAAAGAAGTATTAATGGAATACAAGGAAATATTATTTGCCTATGTATTTGGATCCTATGTCCAAGGAAAGATAAGGCTAGATAGTGATATAGATATTGCAATATATTTAGAGGATGAAATAGATTTAGATAGGTATCTTGCTATTAAGATGAAATTAACAGAAGTCTGCAAGAGGGAAGTTGATTTGGTTATATTAAATGAAGCAACGCCCTTATTAAAATATGAAATATACAGGAATAACATACCCATATTTTCAAGAAATAGGGATATAGAAACTAGATATAAAGTAAAATTATTATTTGAATACAATGATATAAAAAGATATTTAGACATGGCTTACCAAAAAAACATAGAGAGAATAAGAAAAGAGGTGAATTCTGATGGTTAATACTGAAGTAATTAAACAAAAATACAGGTAACAGGTTCAGGAAATAATCATTTCATCTAAGGCAAAATTATTTAATTTTGTAGCAAGGCCTTTGCCTGAGGCAGAGGGACGTGTGGCTGCAGACAAAAATATAGTAATTATGGTATAATATTAAGTTAAATGTTATAATTATTTTAGTTGAGGAGTTTTTATCCTCAATTTTTTAATTTATAAATATGGATTTTTCTATATTAAGTATGAAGGTAGTAAATAAAGAATGCTATTATATTCCATTATGTATAGAGGGCAATGATTATGCAGATAGATTGTCAGAAGGCAAAATTTTAAAAAAAAGGTACTAACATTATTAAATATCTATATTAAGGAGGTATTATATGCAACAGAGAAATCCAATGGGATATGAAAAGATCCTTCCCTTACTTATAAAAATGTCCTTACCAGTTATGCTATCCATGTTTATACAATCCCTATACAACATTATAGATTCTTACTTTGTAGCAAAATTAAGTGAAAAGGCCTTAAGGGTCACCTCCTTATCCTATCCTATTCAGATAATAATTATAGCCTTGGGAGTGGGTACAGGAACTGGTTTAAATTCACTTATATCAAGGTCCTTAGGAGCCAGCAAGCAGGAAAAGGC
>JAAYFE010000083.1 GCA_012728365.1 Tissierellia bacterium | reverse complement strand
TCTGTACCCTTGTAATGATGCTAACTAATGGCTCTTCTCCCCAAGGCTATACTGGTGCTGCCTATGAAGGCATTGGCCTTTTACCCTTGATTGGCAAAAAGCTTGAGCCCATATTAGTTCCACTATTTGGTTTTTCCTCACCAGAAGCCATATCGGTACCCTTAACTTCCCTAGGGGCTGCAGGAGCAGCCATTGGCCTTGTACCCAAAATGGTTGAAACAGGCCTTGTCTATGCCAATGATATAGCAGTATTTACAGCCATGTCCATGTGTTGGAGTGGATATTTAAGTACCCATGTTGCCATGATGGATAGCATAAATTGCAGCCATCTTACAGGCAAGGCTATACTAAGCCATACAATTGGAGGCTTGGCAGCAGGGATTTCGGCTAATTGGATATTTAAGTTATTGTCAACGATATTTTAGTCTCTTCTCCATAATGGAAGCTTATTCTTTATCAAGACAAAGAACTGTCCCCTATCTTATAAAGGCCTATTTTAAAAACAATATATTTATGATAGAATATACTCATCATTATTTTGGAGGTAGTTATGAATATATGGAAAATATAATTATTACAAACAACAAGCTAGTGTATGAAAAATACAAAGATTCATATGAAATTGTATATAATGAGGAATATACTTATTTAGACGTTTTAGAATATGTAAGAAATAAGATACATGAGGGGCATATATTGGCAACCCATCCATTATCTGGTAGCATTAAGCCTAATGAAACACCCTACAAGACTGTAATGATAAGTAAAAATAAGAAGGGTACTGTTGACTTTGATAGCTTATCTATAATAGAAAGCAGCATAGCTACAGCTAAAAAGTTTATGGAAAATAAGCCTACACCAAAGTGGACTGAATCAATTCTTGATGACTTCAGGGTAATAGACCTGTCTTTAATTGAAAATGTAATCAATAAACTAATATAGAACAATCCCTTTTAATGGGGATTGTTCTATATTAGATCTTTTATATCTTCTGTAACTAAACTTGTCAATTCCTCAAGGGCCTTATCTTCATCTACCCCATTGGTAATTATTTTTATCTCTTCTCCTGCAAAGGCACCTAGGGACATAACCCCTATTATACTCTTTCCATCTACCCTCTTGCCATCAAATTCTAAATATACATTGCATGAAAACTTGTTGGCAACTTGCACAAACAAGGCAGCTGCCCTGGCATGTAGGCCATCTTGGTTGTTTATTAATACTGTCCTTTCTTTCATACTACATCTCCTTTCTTCTTAAATCTTCTGCTATCTTCTCTATTCTTCTGAATCTATGGTTTACACCTGATTTACCTACAGGTGGATTTAGCATAGCTCCCAGTTCCTTTAAACTGGCATCTCTATGTTGGAGTCTAAGTTTTGCTAATTCCCTTAGATTTTCAGGAAGCTTATCTATGCCAATTTTACTATCAATATACTCTATATTTTTTACCTGCTTAATGGAAGCATTTATAGTTTTACTTAAATTTGCCGTTTCACAGTTTACGATCCTATTTATATTGTTTCGCACATCCTTAAGTACCCTTATGTCTTCAAATTTCAAAAGGGCCTGATGGGCACCAATTATATTTAATATGTCTACAATCTGTTCCCCTTCCTTTAGGTATATGACATAGTTTTCCTTCCTCAGGACTACCCTAGCATTTAGTCCAAAGGAGTTTATTATTTCAAGTAGATCACTACTATGTTCTTCATTGTTGGTTACAAATTCTAAATGGTATGATTTTTCAGGGTTGCTAATGGAGCCTCCTCCCAAAAAGGCACCCCTAATGTAGGCTCTTTTACAGCATCTGTTTTCAATTAACTTATCTGGAACCTTATAATATATACTATACTCACCATTTCCATAATCTCCAATTAAACCAAGGTCCCTTAATATTTTATTAGTTGTATCTGTATTCATAACTACTATTAAATAGCTATTATTCTTTTTTAGCTGCCTATTCCTTCTTACCATTACTTCTATATCAGTATTATAAAGCATCTTTAAAAGGGAAAAGATTCTCCTGGCTATGGCAGCGTTTTCAGTAACAAATTTAAGACTAATTTTTTTAGTTCCCGAGATCTGAATTATACCACACATACGGATAATTGCAGCCAATTCAGCTAATGAACAGCATTTATTTTCAATGGGCAATCTTGATATTTCATTTTTAGTCCTTGATGAAAATGACATCTTACATCTCCTACCTCTATTTTAAAAATCTCAAAGCCTTCTTTATAATTTTTTTCTCATCCTTGTACTTAACCAGGCCTAAAACTCTGTCAATATGAACAAATCTAGCTTCTACAAAGCCTTCCTTTTTTTGAGGACTTGAGTCCATACTATTTGTCTTCATTAAATACCAATGAACAGTCTTATATACTATCTCATTTCCTTTAATATTTCTATAAGTGTAATGAACCATTCCTATATATCTTATTATTTCAGCTCTTACTCCACTTTCTTCAAAAACCTCCCTTAAAGCTGCAGTGCGAGTATCTTCATCTTTCTCTACTCTACCCTTGGGAAGTACCCAATCGCCATTAAATTTCTTTAACAACAATATTGTATTACCAAATACTACAACACCTCCAGCACTTACCTCTTCTAACACAGATACCAACTCCTAAAAAATAGTGAACTACTCGGCAATTGAATTACCGAGGATTTCCCCTATATTTTCCTAAATAAATATTACAATAATTGTACTATAAAACTATACAATATGCTAAAAAATTTATTAATATTATATATAATATAACACTAAAGGGACTAAAATCAAAGGAGGTTTTTTTATGGAATTAAATATGGATTATGTAATTGAAAAATTGGTGGCTTTACTTAAAATTCCAAGCCCTACAGGCAACACAGAAAAGGCCATTGCTTTTGTGGAAGAGGAGTTTAAAAACTTAGGTATTCCTACCTATAGAACCAATAAAGGAGCCTTAGTTGCGAGTCTTGAAGGAGAAAATAAGGAAAAGGAAGTTACCCTATCTGCCCATGTGGATACCCTAGGTGGCATGGTAAAGGAAATAAAAGCCAATGGAAGACTTAAACTAAGCCAAATAGGCGGTTATGTAATGGATACCATAGAAGGAGAATATGTTGCCATAGAAAGTAGCCAGGGCAAAATCTATACAGGTACCATCCTTACTACCAAGGCCAGCTCCCATGTCCATGGTCAAGGAACTAAGGAAATAGAAAGAAATACTGACAATATGGAAATAAGGCTGGATGAAAGGGTAAGCTCAAAGGAAGATGTGCTAAAGCTTGGTATAAATGTAGGAGACTTTATCTTCTTTGATCCTAGAGTTACTATAGCAGATAATGGCTTTATTAAGTCCAGGCATTTGGATGATAAGGCAGGAGTTGCATGTCTACTGGGCATGGCTAAGTACCTAGTTGAAAATAAGATTAAACCCAGGTATACTACCAACTTTTTCATTAGCAATTATGAGGAAGTAGGCCATGGTGCCAGTGCAGCTATACCAGAGAAGACCTTTGAATTTATTGCAGTGGACATGGCTGCCCCTGGTGAGGGACAAACTTCTGATGAATTTAGTGTTACCATTTGCGCCAAGGACAGCTCTGGACCCTATGATTTAAGCTTTAGGAAAAGGCTTGTAAAACTGGCTGAAGAAAATAATTTAAATTACAAAATAGACATATATCCCTACTATGGTTCCGATGGCTCAGCTGCACTAAGGGCAGGATACGATTTTAGGGTGGCCTTAATTGGTCCTGGAGTAGATGCATCCCATTCCTATGAAAGAACCCATAGGGAGGCTTTAGAAAATACTATAAAATTAGGCATTTTATACTTAAGTAAGTAATTTTTCCTCAACCACCTTATATTTTTTATAATAGATAATATTCCCTGGTTTAATATGTATTAGAAAACCCATAATATTATTGAGGTGGTTTAATGGCTATTAATGAAAAATTTATAATAAATTTGCAAGGCAAGTCCTATGTTACCTATGAGGGACTTTTAGACTTGGCCCACCAAAAGAACTTAAAGTCCCTTGTAGTAGATCTAATTCAAATGCCTACACCAGAGAATAACATGACTGCTATATGTAAAGCCACCGCTACTACAGAAGATGGAATATTTACCGATATAGGTGATGCAAATCCTCAATCGGTAAATTCAACTATTGCACCCCATATAATAAGAATGGCCTCTACTCGTGCTAAGGCTAGGGTATTAAGGGATTTAACCAATGTGGGCATGACTGCCTTTGAAGAGTTAAACCTAGATGAAAATATGAATGTAACTGAATATGATAATATTCAGGAAGAACCTCCCACAAGGAGACAGGTTGAAACTATAAAAAAACTGGCAGAGGAATTAAATGTAAATGTAGATTATGATAAGCTTTCAAAGAAAAGTGCTGGCACCTTGATTTCTAAAATGTTAGGAGAGGTAAAAAGAACCTAGGCGACTTAAAGGGTAAAGTCGCCTTTATTTTTGAAGGGCCAGATTAGTTAGTATTTCACTTAATTTTAAAGAATTGTGGCGTATATAGTCCTTCTTTATATCTACTAACTTTTCCTTAATAAGCTTAATTCCCTTTTCATTTAACATTTCCTCTTCCCCTTCCTTAAGTATTACCGGCTCCGAACCATCAAAAATATACTTTTTAAGGGTAGAGTCTGGAATTTTTTCTACATTTACAATTACATAGTCTAAAAAATCTTCCCGGCTGTGTTTTAAAATAGCCTCTACATGGTCAAGTACGCTATAGCCATCAGTTTCTCCCGGCTGGGTCATAACATTTGTAACATAAACCTTAGGTGCCGGGGAAGAGTATATTTTTTCAACCATATTGTTTACCAATAGGTTGGGAATAACACTAGTATACAGGCTGCCTGGACCAAGGACAATAAGATCAGCCTCTAGAATAGCCTCTATGGCTTCATCTAAGGGAAGGCTTATTTTAGGCTCCATATAAATATAGTCGATTTTGCTGCCTAGTTCCTTATTTTTCAATGGAATATTGGATTCCCCTTTTACCGTTTGGCCATTTTCCAGCACAGCATAGAGGGTTACATCTTCTAAGGTCATAGGAAGGACCTTGCCAGTTACAGCCAATATATTGCTAATTTCCTTTATGGCTACTTCAAAACTTCCATATATTTCATTCATGGCAGCAATAAGCAAGTTTCCAAAGTTTTGCCCCTTTAATCTGCCATTTTTAAACCTGAATTGTAAAAGCTTTTCCATGGTAGGCTCTGTATTTGCTAAGGCTAAAATACAAGAGCGTATATCTCCAGGAGGCAACATGCCTAAGTCTTCCCTTAGTATTCCAGACCCTCCACCATCATCTGCAACAGTAACTATGGCAGTTATATTTGAAGTATACTCCTTTAAACCCCTTAAGAGTACAGAGAGTCCTGTTCCTCCTCCTATGGCTACTACCTTTGGTCCTTTATTAAATGTGTTATGTTTTTTCATCATATCATACCCCTTTATCTCAGCATATAATCCCTATGGGATGGGATGGCCCTATAGCCACTTTTTTGTAACCTTTTGGCAATTTCATTGGCTATGGCCACAGACCTGTGTCTGCCTCCTGTACATCCAATGCCAATTACCAGTTGGCTTTTTCCTTCCTTAATATAGTTAGGTATTAAAAATTCCAATAGATCAACTACCTTGTCAACAAATATATTGGTCTGTTCCCACCTGAATACATATTCCCTTACCCTTTCATCTTCACCAGTAAATTCTCTTAGTTCTGGCACATAATGGGGGTTGGAAATAAACCTTACATCAAATACCAGGTCTGCATCTAATAGTATGCCATGTTTAAATCCAAAGGAAACTACAGAAATAGTTATCTTCCCTAGATCTACTCCCTTTAAAAATATTTTTCCTATCTCTTCCTTAAGCATTCCTATGGTTAGCCTAGAGGTATCTATAACATAGTCTGCCCTATTTTTAACATTTTGTAGTAGCTTTCTTTCCTTAGCTATACCATCAACAATACTTCCTTCTATATTAAGGGGATGGGGCCTTCTTAGCTCCTTATATCTTTTTATAATGACTTCATCAGATGCATCTAGGTACAAGATCTTATAGGAAATTCCTTCCTTTTCTAAGCCCTCTAAGCCCTTAAATAGGTCTTCAAAGAATATTCCTCCCCTTATATCTACTACTATGGCCACCTTTTCAATTTTTCTTTTAGACTGGTTACAAAGCTGGGCAAACTTTGTTAAAAGGGCAGGTGGAAGGTTGTCCATGCAATAGTAGCCAAAATCCTCCATGGCCCTCATGGCTTGGCTTTTTCCTGCTCCAGACATGCCTGTTATAATTACAAATTCCATATGCTCACCTCTTAATTTTCCTCCAGGTTCCTAATCCTATGAATAGGAATTTTTGCCTCCATAGCCCTTTTAATGGATTTGTCTACCTGACCTACCTCTTGGGGACTATGGGCATCGCTATTTATTAAAAATTCTACCTTAGTATCTAAAAGCATCCTTAAACTTTCAACAGACAGCTCCTTATGCTTTGCATTGATTTCCAGTGCAACACCTTTTTTAGAGGCTACCTCTGCTACTTTTCTTATATCCAGTCTAGCCTTATCTCCTGGATGGGTAATTAGGTCTATGGGATATTTTTCAAGGGCCTTAATTATAGCCTCTGTGTTTTTTCTTTCTATCCACTTCCCCATGAAGGACAGGGCCTTAGATAAGGGATTTGCTACATTTAATAGCATATATTCCCTTATGGACTTAGGTATGGCCCCATAGTGGAAACCTAAAAGCAATAGGTCCAATATTTTAATTACTTCATCATCTACATCTATGGTTCCGTCATAGCCTATTAGATTTGCTTCCACACCTAAAAGTATTTTTATTCCCTTGTTCCTGTATTCTGCATTTAATTGATCTATTTCTTCCCTCATCTTAAAGAGCTTTTCCCTTTTAACACCATATAAAAAATGGCCCGGACCATGGTCACAAATAGCTATTTCCTTTAATCCTTTTTTTAAGGCGGCTTCTACATTGTCCCTTATGGTCCCCTTTCCATGGCTATATATGGTATGGGTATGGTAATCTGCTATTAATCTCATATACTTCCCCTTCTAATCATCTCCTATTATTTTTACCTCAGGTTCCAACATAACATTAAACTTATCATGGACTACCTTTTGAATGGTCTTAATAAGGGTAAAGACTTCTTCAAAGGTAGCTTGGCCTGCATTTATTACAAAACCACAGTGCTTTTCCGATACTTGGGCATCGCCAAAGCGGACTCCCCTAAGGCCTGCATCATCTATAAGCTTTCCAGCAAAATAACCTTCTGGCCTTTTAAAGGTACTACCTGCACTGGGATACTCTAAAGGCTGCTTTGTTACCCTTCTATTGGTTAAATCCTTCATTTTTTCCTCTATAGCTGAGTATTCCCCTTTTTGAAGCTTATATTCAACGCCTAGGACTACCAGATTTTGGTCTGTCACACTACTAGCCCTATATCTAAAATTCATTTCTTCATTAGATAGTTCCACTATCCTGTTTTCCTGATCCAGGGCCCTTACTTTATAAACAATATCCTTCATCTCCCCACCATAGGCTCCTGCATTCATGGTAATGGCTCCACCTACAGTTCCAGGTATACCACAGGCAAATTCAAAGCCAGTTAGGGAGTGTTCTAGGCAGAAATCTGCTACCTTTTTAAGTAAGGCACCACTTTGGCAATAGATTCTGTCTCCCTTAATATCTATTTTATCAAAGCCATTGGCAATTTTAATTACTGCCCCTCTTATGCCAGTATCTTTAACTAATAGGTTGGTTCCATTGCCCATTATAAAATGTTTAAGGCCATTTTCTCTACAATATTTAATGGCCTCTACAACATCCTCTTCCTTGTCTAGAATAATAAGTACATCTGCTGGTCCACCTATTTTAAAGGATGTATGATTCTTCATAGGCTCATCAAACAAGATTTCACCAAAGTCTTTGTCCTTAAATAGCTCATATATCCTTGACTTTTCCAAAATACCACTCCTATTTCTCTTTATTTGTTAATCTATCAATTTGACTTTTAGCATCCTCTATAGCCTCAGAAGGAGATTTTTCACCCATTATGGCTTTCCTAATTTCCTCATTAACTATAGTATCAATTTCCCCCTTATGGTCAATAAAGGGTACATATATGGTATAGTCTAAATTTTTCTCTACCTTTTTCATTTTAGAATTTTCACTATACATATTATTAATATTTCTTTTTACTGTAAAGAGGCTTAAATCTTCCAGACTTCTTTGATTTCTCTCAGAAGTTAGATATTTCAAGAATTCTACACACATTTGAACCTTTTTAGCATCCTCTGTCTTTAGTACTCCATAGGCAATTATATCATCACTTAATATTATAGGTAAATTCTTATCTCTCTTGGGAAAATTTACTATATCAAAATTAAAGCCTTCCCCACTTTTGTATTGATTATCCAAGTAGTCAACTGCCCAGGCTCCTGTAATATATGTGGCTGCCTTCCTATCTTTATAAAACATCTCCCAGGCATCTTTTCCCTCTATTATACCAAAATAATCGGGCACTGCCCTATATTTTTCCTTTAGATTTACTAATTTTTGTAAACCCTTTATGGCCTTTTCTCCATAAAAATTATAGGTCTTTCTCTTGGGATTTATATATTCACAGCCATCTGATAGTATTATGGCCCAAATGTCATACTTGTTAGTCTCCAGGGAAGAAATAAATCCATATTCATCTATTATGCCATCTCCATCTGAATCGTATTTTAAACGACTAATTATATCTACAAATTCTTCATAGGTCCAATCTCCCCCTAGGGGCGGAGAAACCCCCCTTTCATTAAATTTATCTAAGTTTATTAGCATTACATTGGTAGTCATGGCCACTGGAACTGCTAGCAGCTGATCCTGATAGGTTACAGCCTTTATTACTTGATGCTTAAACTCTTCTATTTCATCTTCACTTATATACTCATTTAAGGGTTCCAGTAGACTAAAATCAAAAAAATTTGCATCTACAGGTATTATATCAGGCATTTCATCAGCATCAACATTGCCTTTCACTATAGCATTGTATAAAGTATCCAGGTCTGCTTGGACATACTCTATATAAACACCTGCATTCCTTCTTTCAAAGGCCCTTATCTTGTTTGCCATCCAGGAATAGGTGCTGTCTATATTCATGTCTGGTCTAGGAATATCCCATATTTTAATTATACCTCTATAGGCTTCTTCTTCTGCCTTTTCCAGCTCTATAATATTATCTATAAATAGATTATATGTCCAAAGGACTATAAATCCAATTAGTATAAGTGACAGTACAATGGATAGTACTCTTCTCACACAGGCCACCTCCTATTATATCTTATTCATGGGAAATGGCCATTATGTAAAGGGAGTGGATATGGTTTATTCTTTTTTATAGGTTACAATTTCTATTGACTCTATGACTATAGGATCCTTTGTTACTGTCACCCCCGTCTCAGTATCTGAGATTAATGGTCTTTTATTTATCTTAAAGGCAGTATCCATACCATAAAATACCTGGCCAAAAATTGTATAATCACCATCTAATCTTGGTACTCCTCCAAAGGCCTTATAGGCCTTTATAAGCTCAGGACTATAGCCATATTCATCCCCAAGGCTGGACATCAATTCTAAATAGGCTGGCTCTATTCCACTATTGCATATTATATAAAAGCTACTTGTATTACCTTCATAACTTCCATAAGCTCCTACAGCACCTGTAAAATGGTAATAATCCCCATTGATTTCCCTTTCAAAATATCCTCCATATATGGTCTTAGTTGAATCAATTATTCTGACCTGAATATAGAGGTCCTCTTCAACCCTATCAAAGGCATGCCCATTGTAAAATCCTTCCTTTGCTAGACTTTTAAAATTTTCTACAGCCATGGGGGCTGCATCTGGAAAAAGTCTTATCTTTATGTCTCCTATACTAGTCTTTATTATTGCAACCTCCTCCCCTTCTTGGGGAGCTTCCAGCTGCTTAAATCCCATTTTACCAAACTGGGTATATCCATTTACTATTTGACCTGGCCTATATCTAAAAAATAGAAAGGCTAAAATAGAAATTATAATTATAAATATTATTAAGCTAAATTTTACTTTATCAGTCCTTGCCACTTATATACACCTACTCCCTAAAACCTAGGAAATCCTTTCTTGTAAACTTAAGGTAGCTAATGAAAATAAAAAATACGCTAAAGCCTATATTCATAATAATTCCAAGCATATAATTAGATCTATAAAAGCCACTTATTATATTTTCAAAATAACAGTACATATAGGGGTAAAATAAATTAAGGGCTGACTCCTTACTTGCAATTATGTGAAAGGTAAAGGCAGCAATTATTAAAACCATTGTAATGCCCAAGGTCTTTTCCAGAGAATCTGTAAATATGGATAAGAATACAATTAAGGCCACTGTAAAAAGTATTAAAGCAAAGGTCATTATAACTCCAAGGGCTATCTTGTGACCCAATGAAATTACAGTAAAACTACCTTCATTTCCTTTTAAGCTTAATTTGTTAATGGTATCTGAAACCACCTGTGGATAAGTAAAATCCCCTAGGCCAAAAATTATGCTATTTATTATAAAGCTCAGTAGGAATAAAATAGCTACAAGTCCAAATAGTATTATAAAAATAGAAACAAGCTTGCCTATAAAAATATTTTTTCTTTTTAAAGGGTAGGTATATTCTAGTTTATAGCTTCCCTCTAATACTGGTAGTAGGAAAAAATCCATTGATAGTAAGGCTATTACTATTATGAGTACCAAAATGTTGCTATCCATGAAAAGCAGGTTTAATGAATTAATACCCTTTGGTTCATACTTGTTTTCTTTAAGTAAAATATTGTTATTTAAAAAATAGTTGTATTTATATTGATAATACCTGGCTTCTTCAATATTGGTTTTTCTCTCTCTTAAATAAATATCATCAATAAAGCCCTTTTCATAGGCCTCTATAACATTAGTATATCTTTCCCTCAGATACTTGCACAATAGACTGTTCCATTGAGGATCTTCTACCCTCCTATAGGCATTGCTTATTCTGCCTGTAACAGCAGCTTCCACCCTTAAATAATTTATCATCCCCTCTATTTTTTGTATCCTTTCTTCATAAATTTCCCTTTCCTCCTCATTCCATTCACTATAGCCCATTAACTCATTATTAAGACTGTTCAATTTTAATTTAGTTTGTTCTGAAATTAATTTGTATTCCTCCATAAATTTATCATTAAAATCTTTAAACAGTTTATAATTATAAATATTAACCGCTAATACAAAGATGCAAAGTACCAATATTAGTAATTTGTTCTTTCTTTTTTTAAAAAACTTTGTTAGTTCATATGCAATAATCTTTTTCATACAGCTCCCCACATTTAAAAACTTTTTATATGTTCTTTTTCTTAAAATATAAGACTCCTAGGCCTAATAAAACAATAGTAGAAAAAGATAATATTATAAGGCTTGTTAAGGCAGTGACATTACAGCTTCCATTTACTATGGTTGCTGGATTGTTCATGGTGAAGGGACTTAAATTGTAATGTCTTCCATGGATATAAGGCTGGCTTAACCTATAGCCAAGCACAAAGATTATTGATGTTAGTGCAAAACTTAATATTTCATTGTTTATTAAGGCAGATATTAATTCTACTAAGGCCACTGCAAACATTATAAAAAGGATGGTAAATAGAATGATTAATGCTAGATATTTATAGAAGGGTATTATTTCATCACCTAAAAGTATAGTTTCAAATTCCCTTACCTTCTGCTGTGGCAGCCTGCTAATACCAATGTATTTATAGGGGGCACTTAAGCCTTCTACAAAATTATATCTTGGGATCAAATATTTAAAGCCTAAAGGGTAGTAAAATACTGGATACCTGGGACTGACAAAGCCATACTCAAATCCAATCAATGTACTAATAAATAGCAAGGGTATATATGCCAGGAATAAAATATGTAGCAGTCCACTTATATACTTTGAAATATAATACTTCCATCTTGAAATTCCCTGGGTTAAAACCAATCTAATACTTCCATTATTTACCTCCCTATTGATAATATTGTAGGTAAGCAGCACTGGAAATATTATTAGTAACATAGGAAGCACATCTATTAAATACCTGTATAAAAAGGATATATTATTTATATCATCTTGATAGACTGCCTCTAAGCCATTATTATAAAGATAATAATAAAATTTTGCCTCATAAATATTAAAAAAATCCATTAAATAAGTCTGGTGGCCAAAATAAAATCTACCTATATCTTCAAGCCTTATGCCATCACTTACCTTGTCCCAGATCTTTTTAATTTCCATTTGGGCTGCCTTAGACAATATTTTATCTGTAGATGACATATACATTTTAGCATAGATCAAATTATAAAGGCTTTTATATCTATTGTAGCTTTTATAGTCTTCATTGGCTTCTGACTTTACTATTTTTTCGGCAATTTCAACCCTTTTTTTATTAGTATATTCGTCTGCAAAATTAATCCAATATTTACTTCCCTTCATTCTGATCTCTAAATTTTCAAGCTCTATATTGTGTTTGCCAGAAAACTGCCTATTGAGCCTTTCTGCCTTAATTTTATCCACTTGTACATAAGACAACAAGAGTATAAGCCATATTAAAAGCCAGGTAATAGGGCTTTTAAACCTCCTCTTTAAATCTGTAAATATTAAACCTATAATAGGACCACCACCTTATTACTTCCAATACATATTCATGCAACATTTTATCAAAAAATCCTCTATCCTGACTAGCTATGCCTTTGAATCTTTGAAATATGGTACATCCTATCTCCTCCCTTACAGATATGATGGAGATTGTATTACTCTCTATGGTTTTTACTGTATATTTCTGCATAGATAGTTTCTATATCTATATTATCCTTGTATATATCGTAAACCTTTATTTTTTTAGATAAGAGCTT
>JAAYFE010000082.1 GCA_012728365.1 Tissierellia bacterium | reverse complement strand
TTCAGCTAATTTTACAAAGGGATGGTCTCCCTTAGTTTCTACAGCTGGCCTATTGTTTAGTATTTTAATATCTGCCTTAAAGTCCTTAATTTCATTGGATAGTTTTTCTATTAATCTTTCAAAATCTTTTATTATTTCTCCATGGTCCATGCCTGGAACTGTTCTCATATCTATGGTAATACTGCATTTATCTGGCACCACATTGGTTTTAACTCCACCATGAATGGTAGATATATTCATAGTTGGGTGGCCTACAATTTCATTTTCTTCATACTTAAATCTATAGCTAATTAACTCTGATAATAGGGCATTCATATGAACTACAGCATTGATACCCTTTTCAGGAAAGGCTCCATGGGCTGTCTTGCCATAGGTAGTTATTTCAACCCACAAGGCACCCTTTTCTGCAATATTTATTGATTTGGAACTAGGCTCACCTATTATAATGGCTCCCACATCATCTAAACCACCATTTTCTACAAAATGGACTGCACCTATACTGTCTGTTTCTTCTCCTGCTGTGGCAGTATAGATAAAATCTCCCTTTAACTGGGCACCAGATTCTTTAATGGCCTTAATAGCCATTAGCATAGCTGCCAGTCCACCCTTCATATCTGCAGTACCTCTACCGTAGATCCTGCCATCTACAACTTCCCCACTGAAGGGTCCATATTCCCAGTCTATATCTCCAGGTGGAACAGTATCTAAATGGCCATTAAAGAGTAGGGCTTGTCTTTGGCCAGTACCCTTTAGTCTACCAATGACATTGGCCCTATTATTGCCTAAGTCTACCAGGGTAGTTTCCAGGCCAATTTCATCTAACAAACCCTTAATATAATCAGCTAAAGGCTTTTCATTGCCTAGTTCATTTACAGTATTAAATCCAACCATTTTCCTTAAAATTTCAACAGCTTCATCAATTAACTTTTTATCAATAGACACTTCACTCTTAATCATAAAGATCTACCTTTCTCCTAATCTAATTTTTAGCTTCCTTAGCACTTTTCCTCTTATGTTCAAAAGCTCCAATAGCAATAGTTGAAAATATTGTTATTGGCAATACTGCAGCTACAGGCAATGGAGTAAATATCTTTAATATTAGAACCAATGCTAATGCATAAGCACCTAACTTTGGAGCCTTAAGGGCAAACATTGCAAACATCGAACCAAACACTGCTGGTAATACAAAATCAAATGCTCTTAAAACCCCTGCAGGTAATATGTTAAGTATAATGCTGCCTAAAAATACTGAAAGGATTCCTGCTACTACACTGGTAACAACTGAACCAGCTATAGCTAATGTACTTACTAATTCTGCTTTTTTGGTTCCTTCTTCAACCTTTAAAACGCTTTGTGCAATAGCTGCACACGGAAGCCTCATATTTCCTATTTCACCTGCCAAGAAGGACATATAAGTTCCTGCAATGCCCAAAACTGGAAAATAGGATACAGGTTCAATGAAATAAAATGGTGCATATACAGCAGCTGTCATGGCCCATCCTGACAGTATTGCACTTAATGGTGGCAATGCACCATATCTTAATACCAGATAAATTGAAGGAACGAAACATGCAAATACTGCTATAAACATTGAAATTCTACCAATTCTAATTACTGGCCTAGTAAACCTTTCATAATACATATCATCTATATTTTTAATCATTATTTACCCTCCTTTTATTTTGGAACGCTCTGTAAACTTAAATAGTAATTTTCATAGCTTTTATAAGCAAACTTCTTAAGTTTACAAAGTATATAGAATATTCTTAATATTATTGTATAATGGAGCATGTCCATATTTTTTGTGACTTTTTTACAATTTTCTGATATTTTTTTCATTTATTGTATATTTTGTAGAATTGTCCAAACTTTTGTGATCTTTTTTTATATTTCTACAATTTCCCCAGTTGATTTTACAAATAAAAAAGCAAGGCATATTGCAGAGAATGGGCTTTCATAGTCAGTACTTTTCTCTACAATATGCCTGTATTTATTATTTTTCTCTTATACCAGCTTTTATAATCAATTGAACATCTATATTAGATTCATCCTGGCCTCCAGAACCATCATTGTTTGAACAATTGAAGTTAACAGGTATATTTAAACCATTGAAATACTCCTCTAAAGTTTCTACATCAGCAGTACACCATCTTGAAAAGTTAATTTCATTGTTACTGATTATTACACCTTGAAATTCTCCTCCATTAAATTCTACTACACCCTTAGGTGCTATTAGTGCCCCTCTAAACTTATTTACATTTCTTAGAATAATATCACCTTTATTCTTGAACCACCTGTAGCATCAATATTACCTGCCACATTAGCTTCTCCTTCTACTGTTGCCCCTCCTTTTATTACTAAACTTCCTTCCAAATAGAGACTTCCCTTTATTCTTCCGCCCCCATCTGCATCAATATCCCCATTGCCATGAACATAAACATCCCCTTCTATTACTGCTCCTCCTTTTATTATCAGATCCCCATTTACATGTACATCTCCATAAATATTTACTCCACCGGCAACTTCAAATTTCCCATCAACATATAGATTGCCATAAATGGTGGCCCCTCCTGCCATTTTAAAATTCCCATTGGTGTGTACATTCCCATATATTATTCTGCCTCCATCTAGTGTGCCAGCATCTCCATCTAAAAAAATATCCCCCGGATCATTTTGATCACCATAAGTTCTTCCTGATCTTATGCCATTGCTTAATTGTTTAAAATAAATATTCTTTACATTCAACTTAGCATTGCCGTTGAGGCTGCTGCTACCGTGGCCGGATATAACCATTGTTTTCCCAGGGGCATTAAAATCTGAACCATTAAATTTAAACTTATTGGTGCTAAACAACAAGTCTGGTGGCCAGCCCCCTGCCTCCTTAAACCAGCTTATTGATATAATTGCCTCTACAGTCCTCCTGCTGTCTCCAATTATCCCCACTGATTCAATTCTATAATCCCTTGTATCTTCACCTGTGCCAACATTACTTACTGTAACAAAAGCTTTTGGTTGATCTCCATTATTTACCTTAAAATCTTCTAAAGCAATGGTACCTTTAGTAAACATATCTTCTATATGCTTAAAAAATTCTACACTTGACTTGTATGTATTAGCCTTTTCCTGTATTTCCCTATTTATTTGATCTATAATATAATTTACACCAGCCTCTGCTATGTAATAAGTAGCTTGATTTTTGCTATCTACCTTTGTCATCTTATAATTGGATGTTGCAAGGGCTATAATGGTTATACTAAAAATGGATATAAGTACTAGGGCAAAAAGGGTCATGACCAGAGCAATGCCTCTTTCATCCTTTAAGATTCTTGTCAAACTGGTCACCTCCTCATCTTTCATAAATAGTTGAGGATAGCCTATAAACTTCTTCTTTGCTGCTTATTACAGCTATTTCAATGTCTATTCTTTTACCATTTTTAACAACAATTAATTCATTAATTCCTTCTACAATAGCCTTTTTGCCCCCTTTATCCTGATCCTTTTTATAAAGTACTCCATCATCTACCTCATAAATAAAAGAACCTAATTTAAGGGCAGAATCACTTAGGACTTCAATTTCACTAGCTTTCCTTATTTCCCTAGTTATATAATCCATTGCTCTGCCAGCATTGGATATGGAGCTTGCTTTTTGGTTTTGATTATGAAAGCTATTGTAGAAAAATATGATGGGAGAAAGTATGATAGATAAAACCAAGCCTACAAGCCCTAGAGCTGTAAGCAATTCTATAAGAGTAAATCCCCTATTGTCCTTCACCAAATACCCCTTCCCTTCCAAGTATGTATAATGACTCATATTGCGCTTTTAACTGTTCCTTAGTTTCATCTTTATATACTCTAACAAGTACCCTTATTAGATCCCCTCCTTCCTTTTTTAATTTAAGGGTTAAGTACTTCTTGGCCTTACTTTCATAAACAACTTCCTTATCTTCATCTGATATTAGGTCATATCCTTTAGCTTCCAATCTACCTTTTAATTCCTCATAAGAACTACTTTTGCTTATGAGGCTATAGATTTCCTCCATAGCTTTTTGCCCTATATAAGTGGCTTCTAAAGTAACCTTTGATTTTTCATTGGTTTTAGCCGACATGGTAAAGATTGGTACAAACACTACTACTATCATTCCAATAATGGCCAAGGAAAGTATAACTTCCACAACAGTTAGACCAGCTTCAGCTCTTTTTACATTAAACAATTTTATCCCCCCCATGTTGTTAAGGAAAAAATAGGACTAAATACCTATATTATTAATTATACCTTATTTTAACTAAATATCCATTATTAGCCCAAATCGGGTAGGAGGAAAATAATTAATTTATTTTCCGACCTCCCACACCACCGTACATACCGTTCGGTATACGGCGGTTTCATAGTTTACACTCTAACATCAAGGTAATATTTAAGAAAGCTTAAATATCCTTGTTGTTC
>JAAYFE010000081.1 GCA_012728365.1 Tissierellia bacterium | reverse complement strand
GGTCAATATATAGATTATTTTAAGGGTCTGGTACAGGAGCAGTATTTAAATAAATTTAATATGGCCTTTGATGAAGTGCTGGCCTATGCACCCTTTAACTTTCCACCCCATTCTCAACTAGGTAAAGTTCATGGTGAAAGTACTTTAGGAAATTTAATCAGCGATTCCTATATATATACAGTTAAGGCCATAGAAGGTGAAGACTACGAACCCATTAGGGCAGCAGTAGTTCCTAAGGGCACCATTAGATCATCCTTTGTAAGGGGAAATATTACTGTAGCTGATGTCTTCAATGTTAGCAGCCTAGGGGTGGGACCTGATAAGGTATCGGGCTATCCATTAATTTCTGTATATTTAACAGGAAAGGAATTAAAGACAGCAGCAGAAGTAGATGCTTCTATTACGCCTATAATGGATGTGGCCCAATTGTATATATCCGGTTTAAACTATACCTTTAACCCTAACAGGCTTATATTTAACAAGGTAACAGATGTATACCTGGTGGGAGAAGATGGGTTAAGGGAAGAAATAGAGGATAATAAGCTTTATAGGGTTGTTGCAGGCCTATACTCAGCCCAAATGCTGTCCGTTGTAGGAGACAAGTCCTTTGGATTAATGTCTATTGTGCCTAAGGATAAGGAAGGAAATCCAATTGAAAACTTTGATGATCATGTAATAATGGTAGATGGCCATGAAGTTAAGGAATGGTGGGCACTGGCCTATTATCTTAAATCCTTTGATAAGATAGATGGCCTACCTCAGATACCAGATTATTATGCCCAGCCCCAGGGAAGAAAGGTAGTAGACAATAGTAAAAATATAATTACACTTTTAAAGAATCCAAATAAAATTGCCCTTATGTTTTATGGTTTAGTATTAGTTTTAATTGTAATTATAGTCTTTGTAATAAGAGCCATAAGAAGGAAGAGGAGGAAAGGAAAAAGTAAATATATACTATAACATAATGGGAGGTTGACACAAGAGAGGTTAACCTCCTATTTTTTATAGTATTTCAAACCTGTATCTATTCAATTAGCCATAGGATCTAATTATATTAGAGGAGTTTTTTATATTTACTTTCAGAGTTTAAATTATGATATAGGAGGGTATGAAATGAAAAGGCTTATTTCTAGAAACTTATACCTTTTGTCTAAAAACAAAATAAGCATTATGCTTGCTATATTGTTATTTATATCCTTGTTTTACAATATAAAGCTTAAAAGTGAATTGGATAAAATATTAACAATCTCTAATATTAAGGGTACCTATCAGAATGAAAATATACTTGATCCAGAATACTTTGTTTTTTCAGAAGGTGAATTTTATAGGTATAAACAATTCCAGCTGCTAGATAAAGGAACTTATGAAAAAATATATGATAATGTATATATTTTAAAAAGCTCACATATAGATGAATATATTGTATATAGTAATGAAAAGTTTCATTTCTATGATAGGGATAAAAATCATATTATGTTATATTCGAAAATTTCCAATATTCCCACATTTATAAATGTAGATATAAGAAAAGATGGTATATAGCCATCTATAGCCACTTTACATATTTTTCTAATATGATATAATATATTATAGTATCCACATTTTCTTTTTCCATATCTTTCATTGCCTATGCTTACTTTTTTAAATCAATTCCTTAAGCAAATCGTAAGCCCAAATAGGAATTAAAACTGAATATAATAAAATATGTCTTTTTTAGACAGGTATTATATGTTAAAAAAATAACATTTCAAAGGGGGTATGTATGTAGCATGAAGGTAGGTGTTCTTTGGAGGAAATATAGGAATGTTGAACAGCAAATGAGACTAACACCTGATAAGGTATATGATGATGCCTATGAAGAGGCCTACCATCATTATACAGCTTTACAGGAAGCAGGTTATGATGCTTGCTTAATAGAATGGAAGAGAGACCCTAGAGAAACCTATAAAAGTATCAGGAAGGAAAAGGTTGATATTATATTCAATGCGTCTAGCCTTAAGGAGGTGGTTTTTTTAGAAACCTTTGGTATACCCTATGTAGGCTCTGGTATAGATCTGGTAGCCATGGACAAGGCAAAAAGAAAGGAAATTGTAGCCTACAACAAGCTTCCTACAGCAAAATTTATAGTAGCCAGTGATCCAGACCATATTCCAGCCCATAATTTAAAATATCCTCTGTTTGTAAAGCCTGTTAAAGGAAGGGGAAGTGCTGGAATAACAGAAGAAAATATAGTTTATAAGGCTGAGGATTTACCAAGGGTTGTAAGGAAGATAACAGAAAAAATAGGACAAGAGGCCTTAATAGAAGAGTATATAGAAGGTAGGGAGATTACTGTTGGTATTATAGGATACGAAAATCCAATGGTCCTTCCTATTGTAGAAATTGAATATAATTCAGCTAAAACTAATACCTTTGAACATAAGATGTATGATTTAGAAATAATTCATTGTCCAGCTAGATTAAGTGCTGAAGAAGAAAGGACTGTTAAGGATGTAGCCCTTAAAATATATAAGGCATTAAATGCAAAGGATTATGGAAGAATAGATATGATTTTAGGTAAGGATGGGCTACCCTACTTCTTAGAATTAAATACCTTTGCAGGCCTTTCTATGGACTCAAGTAGAGATGAAGATGGTAAAATGAAGATTCACCATGGATATATGGGATATGCAGCAAAAGCACAGGGCTTTACCAAGCAGGAGTTTATAGGTAGGATCTTAGAAAGTGCCATTGAAAGATATGGATTAGAAGAAAGGGGTACAAAACAATTTATTTCCTAATAGAGAAGCCACTGGCTTTAAAAGCTAGTGGCTTTTATCTATTCTATAAAGCTATCAAAATAACCCTGTATATACACAATAGGAGTTCCCTTATCTCCGCTACCTGAAGTTAAATCGCAAAGGGAGCCAATTAAGTCTGTTAGCCTCCTTGGAGTAGTTCCTTCTGATTCCATTTTTCCAACCAGATCCTTTTCCTTATTCTTTATATAGTCTGCAATGGCCTTTTGTAGCTCTTCTCCCCTTAAGTTAGGAAATATATTGTCAGCAATATACTTTAATTTTATTTCATTTGGAGTGCCTTCCAGGCCTTTAGTATAGGCAGGAGCCACTACTGGGTCTGCCAGCTCCCAAATTTTACATACTGGATCCTTAAAGGCACCATCCCCATATACCATAACTTCAACAGTTTTACCTGTCTTTTCCTTTAGTATTGCTTGAATTTCATCCACTATTACTTGGCAGTCTCTAGGAAATAGTTTTAAGGAAGTTTCTGTTGCCTTATTGGAACCTAATAGGCCATAGGCTTCATTATATCCATTGCCATCAATAGGTTCTGTCAATATATCATCAAGGCCATAGACCCTTTCTCCACCATGGGCCTTGATTATCCTCTTTGTCCTCTTTCTGCTATGGATATCACAAGCAAGTACATATTTAGTATATTCAAGGATGGTTTTTGGGTCATTTGAAAATATTATTTCACATTCTGCCCCTTCTTCTTCTATTATGGATCTATAATATTCCACATAATCTATACCAGTAAAGGGATGTTTTTGTTTTCCAAAAAGGTCTCTAAATTCTTTTTCTGTTAGTACATCTGTCCAGGGATTAATGCCCTTTTTATCTAAGTCATCGATGGTCACTAATTGGTTTCCCACCTCATCAGCTGGATATTGAAGCATTAGTACAATTTTCTTTGTGCCCCTTGCAATTCCCCTTAGTATTACAGCAAAGCGATTACGGCTTAAAATAGGAAATATAACTCCTAAGGTATCAGTATTAAATTTGGATTTAATATCTGTAGCAATTGCATCTATGTCTGCGTAATTTCCTTGAGCCCGTGCAACTAGCGATTCGGTTATACCAATTATATCCCTATCCCTTATAGGAAAACCTTCTACCTTAGAAGCCTTTAAAACTGTATCCACAACTATTTCTACAATATTATCTCCCTTCATTACAATAGGTGCACGTAGGCCTCGTGAAACAGTACCTACCATTCTTTCCATATTAGATCTCTCCTTTAAATTAGTTTGGGAAATATTTTACATCCTTATACTTGTAATATACATTAATATTTGGTATAAGTAAAATAAATAGAATTAATATATGATATAAGGAGTGCTTATATGTCTATAAAATTAGATACCTATAGAATATTTGTAGAAGTGGCTAAGTGGAAAAGTTTCTCCAAGGCAGCTAAAAATCTTTATATAACCCAGCCTGCCATTAGTCAGGCAATTAACCAATTGGAAAAAGAATTAGGAACCAGACTTTTTACCCGAACTCCCAGAGGAGTAGTTTTAACAAATGAAGGTCATGTACTCTTTGAATATGCCAGCTCTGCAATAAATTTAATTGATGTAGGTGTAACTAAACTATTGGAATCAAAAAAGCTTATGGTGGGGGTACTGAGAATAGGTGTTGGAGATACCATATCCCGCTATTACCTCCTTCCCTATCTAGAAAAATTCCACAAAGAACATCCAAATATCAAATTGAAAATAATAAATAGGACTACCTTTGAAATATGTGATCTGTTAAAATTTGGAGAGGTGGATATTGGAATATGCAATTTGCCTGTTGAGGATGCAGACCTAAGGGTTGAAAAGCTAATAAATATACAGGATATTTTTGTATGTGGAGAAGGTTACCGCCATCTGCTTAAAAAGCCCTTATCCTTTTCACACCTGGCTGAACTACCCCTAATATTATTAGAACCAATATCTAATTCAAGACAGTATGTTGAAAATTATATACTATCAAAAGGGGTTAAAATTGAGCCAGAAATAGAATTAGGCTCCCATGATTTGCTTCTTGAGTTTGCTAAAATCAATTTAGGCATATCCTGTGTTGTAAAGGAGTTTTCCAAGGACTATTTGGACAAAAAAATAGTCTATGAGTTAAAGCTGGAGGAAAAAATACCTCAAAGGCAAATAGGAGCCTGCTATCTAAAAACTGTTACCCTATCACCAGCAGCCATGAAATTTTTAGAATACTTAAGTCCAATTGACAACTGATAGTGCTCAATTAGGGCTTGCAATAAAAGAGCTAGGCTGCATAAAACTTGACTTTTCTTTAAAATTAAAAGGAAAATAAACAGCTGTACAAATATAGGTTATAATTAAAATAATTTAAATTTTAAGGCCACAATATACATAATAGCTTATGAAGTACCGAAAAAATTAAATAAGTTTCCCCACATTGTTAAAGTAGCCCCAAAGAGGGTAATTAAGAAGTATAAAATAATACTTTATGGAGGTTGCTTATGAAGGATAAAAAGGTTGAAAGGTTAAAGGAATATGTACAAGGAGTGCTGGAAAACAAGGATGGAAAAGCCTTATATGAAAAGTACAAGGAGGATATAGAAAGTGTAACTCCTATAGAATGTTTTGAAATATTTACTTCCAAAATTGAAAAGGGCTATACACCAAAGGAGATCCTCAAGATACTTGACAAGATCATAAATGTATTTTACAAATCCCTTTCAAGCTATAAGTGGAAAAGACCAAAGGAAAATAGTTTTTTAGACATATTGATGAAAGAAAATAAGGCCTTGGAAGAAAGACTAGGAAAAATAAGAAGGATTATTTTAGACAAAAAAGTAGAAGAAAAGAAGGAAGAAATATATAGAATACTAAAATCTTTAGAGGACTTTAATGAGCACTATCTTAAGAAGGAAAACATCTTATTCCCCTACTTAGAAAAGAAAATGGAAATATTTAATGGCCTTACCATCATGTGGTCCTTACACGATGAAGCCAGGGAAACCTTAAAGGACACCCTAGCCTTATTTGAAAGGGAAGAATTCAACTTAAAGGAATTCAATGTGGAAATAGGCAGGCTCTTCTTTGCCATGCTGGGAATAGCCAAGAAGGAGGATCTAATACTGTTTCCAGCTGCCATGGAAGTAATTAATGAGGCTGAATGGGAAGATATGAAAATTCAAAGCTTGGAATATGGCTTCCCCTTTATTGAAAGGCCCCCTATAGAAAAGAAAGAAGAAATGGAAATCTATGGCTTTGAAGGCATGAAATTTAAAACAGAAACTGGTGAGCTTACCTTTGAACAGATAATGCTGGTATTTAATGCCCTGCCAGTGGATCTTACCTTTGTAGATGAAAACAATAAGGTTAAATTCTTTACTAAGCCTAAGGACAGAACCTTCCCCCGCTCCCCAGCTGTCATAGGCCGTGATGTTAGAAACTGCCATCCGGCAGAAAGCGTCCATGTGGTAGATAAAATTATTGATGCCTTTAGGGAGGGTAGCAGGGACACTGCAAGCTTTTGGATAGACTTTAAAGGAAGAAAGCTTCTCATTCAGTATTTTGCCTTAAGAAATTCAAGGGGTGAATATAAGGGAGTACTGGAAGTTACCCAGGATATTACAGACATTAAAAAGCTAGAAGGGGAAAGAAGATTGCTTCAGTGGGAATAGTAGTTAAAATATAAGTATTAAAGAGTGTTTTTTAAGGGGGATCCAATTTTGACCAAAGATATAATAAGTTTAATAAATAGAAAGTTTAAGGAACTTGAACAAAACTTAATATATTTAAAGCAAGTTTCCTATGGTATTAGTAAAGAAAATATAAAAGAGGATATTATTAAATATTGGGGAATAGAAAGAGGCATACAAATATGCATTGAAATAGTTCTTGATATAGCCAATATTATAATATCCTATAGTGATTGCCATAGGCCTTCTAGCTATAGGGAAACTATATTATCCCTATCAGAATTGGGAGTAATTCCAAATAGCTTTGCAAAAGAATTAGCTAAAATGGTAGGCTTTAGGAATATATTAGTTCATGATTATGTAAAAGAAGATGAAGACATAATAGTAGACATACTCTCCAATAGGCTGGAAGATTTCATAAAATATATGAACTATATAAATAATTGGATAAAAGAAAACTATGATAAGTAGGCTGATATTATGCAAAAGGATATTTTAGAAGTTAAGGCAAACCTATCTAAGCACATAGATAGGTTTGCTAAAGATTATAATATAAAGCTTATATATATTTTTGGCTCCTATGCTAAGGGAACAAACATAGAAAATAGTGATTTGGATATAGCAGTATATATTAATGGAAGGGCAGATGGCTTTCTTAAACTTGATCTTCTAGATGAGCTAGTGGCTATTTTAGATAGGGAAGATATTGATTTGGTTATATTAAATAATGTAGATCCAGAGTTGCAATTTCAAGTAATTAAGTATGGGAAGATCATATATATGGAAGATATTTTAACAAAGGTTCTTTTTGAATCCAGGGTTATGAGTATCTATATGGATATGGAATATTTCAGAAGAGTACAATATGAAATTGGGCACAAAAGATTTTTGAAAGTTTTTGAAGAAGCGGAAGATAAGTAAAATTTTATTGAAAATATTAATTGCAATCAGTAGTGAAGAAGGCATTAAGGAAAAGACATACTACTATAATGAAACCCGGACAAAATTAATCAGCTATATTCTCTTATTAGCATTTTTGCCACTAAATATATATTTTTACAAAAAACCTAGCCGAAAGCCCATGACTTTAGT
>JAAYFE010000080.1 GCA_012728365.1 Tissierellia bacterium | reverse complement strand
CTATACTTCCAAGGATGAAGAGGGGGAAGAAGTATCAGAGTCCTTTGTACTTAATATTAGCAGGGATCCAAATGAAAGGAAGGATGCTGATAAGGATTCTGAGGAGGAGGAAATTACAGCCTATGTAAGAGTTGGCAATTCTAAAATAATATATAGGATAACCTCAGATGACTATAAGGATTTAATGGTTGCATCTTATGACGATTTTAGGCATCTTGAGCTATTCTATGGTGATTTTGAAGATATTGAAAAAATTGATATTTCCCTGGAAGGCAAGGACTATACTATAACAGCTAAGAAAAGATTCAACAAGCGCACCTATCATTATGAGGATGAAGAAATAGAAATACTTGATTTAAAAAATGCATTGATGGATTTGAAAGCAGAAAGTTTTACTGATGAAATGCCTAAGGATAAAAAGGAAATTGGCTTAATCCTCCATCTAGACAAGGAAAACTTTCCTCAAATCAAAATTGATTTATACCGATATGATGGAGGCCATTGTCTGGCAGTGGTTGATGGAGAGCCTGTATCCCTTATAAAGCGTTCCAGGGTAGTTGATTTGATTGAGGCTGTGTATGCAATTGTTCTTGGTTAATTGTAATTTGTTATATAAGATGACCTATGTTTAGGTAAAAACAGATGCTGGCTAGGCTTAGACCCTTTATTGAATTAATCACCAAAATGGAAAGTGGGTTTGTGGTGAATAATTCAATAGTCAAGCCTAGCCAATATTTTATTTTGCAGATTATAGAAATATATATGAGGAAAAATGGAATCCAAACTTGTCAAAGCTTTATTAAAAATATAAACTTTTATGGGGGAACAAAAAATATTTTCACCAGAATATAAAGCTTTCTGTCCCATGGATAGTTAAATGACGTACCTTTGAAGGGCCAAGAATAAGTTTCTAAAAACTGTAATATAAGTGTTGTAAAAAGAATCTGTCCATGGGGAGCTTTAAACTGCAGCGGGGTTTATAAATAAACTAAAACATAACTACAATTTAAGGTAAAGAGGTGGGAAAGGAATTAAAATTATAATATAGGGAGAAAAGCCATGTGTTTGTTGCATGATGAATTAAATGAAATGTACGGGTTACATAGGGAAGTTTAAGATAGTCTCTATTTTTGTATGATTATAATTTGTTACTGTGGAGATATTTATTATATGTATTGTCAAATATATTAAAGGAATTTATTGAATTAATTGGTTTAATATATAATAAAATAAAACTAAAATTAATAAAGCCAATTTAATTATAATTATGCTATAATTCAATTTATAACTAAAGATAATTTAAGGAGGAAACTATATGGATAAAAATAATGGATCAGATCAAGGATATCAGGCTGGTGATAAGCTACTAATAGGTTTATTGTTAGCTGTTTTAACCTTTGGAATGTTTGCCCAAACAATATTAAATATAGCCACAACTATTCGTACAGATCTGGAATTAGTGTAGATGCCAGCAATACTGCTGTAAGCTTGGCAGCCTTATTTTCTGGTCTTTTTATTGTAGTGCTAGGAAGTTTTGGAGACAGGTTTGGCAGACTTAAAATGACAAAAATAGGTTTAATTCTGAGCATAATAGGTTCCCTCTTAATAGCCATATCACCAAAGGGAACTCCTATATTTTTACTAATAGGCCGTATAATACAGGGGATTTCTTCAGCCTGTATTTTGCCTAATGCAATGGCCATTATAAAGGCTTACTATGAAGGGGCAGCCCGTCAAAGAGCAGTCAGTGTCTACTCTGTTGGTTCATGGGGTGGATCAGCCATAAGTTCAATATTTGGTGGAGTTGTTGCTT
>JAAYFE010000079.1 GCA_012728365.1 Tissierellia bacterium | reverse complement strand
GTTCAAAAAATATATAAAATAGTGGAGGAACAGGAAGGATATTAATGGAAAAAATAATAATCAATAATATAGAGATAGAATTAACAAAAAAGAATATAAAGAACCTCCATTTGTCAGTCCATCCTCCAGATGGCAGAGTAAAGATATCGGCCCCCCAATATATGGATACAGACACTATAAGACTATTTGCCATATCAAAACTTTCCTGGATAAGGAAACAGCAAAAAAAGTTTATAAATCAAGAAAGGCAGCCGGAAAGAGAATATGTATCTGGGGAAAGCCATTACTTCCTAGGCCAGAGATACTTATTAAATGTCATCTATACCAATAAGAGAAAGCAGGGAGTAGAAATTAGAAATAAGAAATATATAGATTTATATGTAAGAGAAAATACGCCAAAACATTTACGAGAAAGGGTAATGACGGAGTGGTATCGGAGGGAACTTAAAAAATTAATTCCACCAATAATAGCAAAATGGGAGCCCATAATAGGTGTAGAGGTAAATGAATTTGGAGTAAAGAAGATGAAGACCCGCTGGGGAAGCTGCAATCCTAAAGCAAAAAGGATATGGCTTAATTTAGAACTAGTAAAGAAAAGCCCCACTTGTATAGAGTATGTAGTTGTCCATGAAATGGTTCACCTATTAGAAAAGTCCCACAATGAAAGATTCATAGCCTATATGGACAAATTCCTGCCCAATTGGAGGGCTATAAAGGCAGAATTAAATGGGCTTATATATGAATAATGAATAGGCAGAAGGAAGAAATACTATCTCCTTCTGCTATTTTTATTTCCCCTTCTCATAACCTAATTGACAAAAGATCCATCTTATATTATAATAGACTTATCAGTCTAGACCATATGGTCTAATACTACAAAAAGGGGTGGATTTATGTATCAAATTAACAATTTAAGCTTCAAATATCCTAAAAATAAGGAAAAGACCATAAAAGGCATATCCTTTGAAATCAAGGAAGGGGAAATATTTGGACTTTTAGGCCCCAGTGGAGTGGGCAAGAGTACTACTCAAAAAATCCTAACAAAATTACTAGACAATTACGAAGGAGAAATATTATACAAGGGAAAGGATTTAAAGTCCTATGATAAATCCTATTATGAGGAAATAGGAGTAGGCTTTGAAATGCCCGTTCACTTTTCCAAATTAACTGCTGAGGAAAACATAAACTTTTTTAAGAAACTATATAAGAGCACTATAGATACTGATAAGCTGCTAAAAAGGGTGGGACTATATGAACACAGAGACAAAAAAGTGGCAGAGTTCTCCAAGGGAATGAAAGTAAGATTAAATTTTGTAAGAGCTATGTTAAATAACCCCAAGATGCTCTTTCTGGATGAGCCTACAAATGGTCTAGATCCTCACAATGCAAGGATAATAAAGGAAATAATAAAGGAATACAGGGAAAAAGGCGGAACTGCCCTTCTAACTACCCATCTGATGAATGATGTAGATGAACTATGTGATAGAATAGCCTTTATGGCCAATGGGCAGATAGCAGAGATAGATAGTCCAAAGAATTTAAAGCTTAAATATGGGGAGAGGAAGGTAGAGATAGAATACAGGGATGGAGAAGGAGTTAAAAAAGAGTCCTTTAATCTGGATACCCTAAAGGATGATGAAAGCTTTATAAATATAATAAAGACCAAGGAAATATTGACTATTCACAGTAAAGAGATGACCCTGGATGATATATTCATTAAGGTAACAGGGGTGAGCACTCATGAATAACTTCCTTACCCTACTGTTTGGTGAATTACAGAGGATGAAAAAGTACAACATATTTACAGCTGCAATTTTAGTTGATCTATTGTGGATAGGTGTATTATATTTTGCCAAGGTGGAGGATATAACTAGCCTAATACCTATAATAGTATATATAGATGCTACAGCCATGTCCATGGTACTGGTTGGAGCCACCCTTTTCTATGAAAAGCAGGAGGGAACCATAAGGACCCTTTTGGTGTCTCCCATCAGTAAATCTGACTATATACTGGCCAAGATCTTTGCCAATATTACATCTAATTTAATTACCTTGCTTCTTATATATGCCTACGGAAAGATATTTAAGGAGGTAAATTTAAATCTTCTAGGCCTGATAGGATCAGTTGTCCTTATAGCCTTTTTCCATTCCCTAGTAGGCTTTTTATTAACATTTAATACAAAGGACTTTACAGAAATGCTAATGGATATGATGAAGTATACCTTTATATTCTCCATACCAGTTCTACTAGAGCAGATGGGCCTTATCAAGAATGAAATAGTAGACAAGATCCTCTTCATAGCACCTACTAAATCGGCTGCTGTACTTTTAGAGGCTACTGCAGGAGGAGTAGAGCTTTGGAGAAGTTTATTTGCCTTAATATATTTAGTAGCAGCATCTTTTCTATTCGTCTATATAGTCTTGAAAAAATTTCATGAATTTCAAGTGAAGGAAGGCGGTGAATAGCATGTATTTAAACTTTATTAAATCAGAATTAAAAAAGTGGAGCCGGGATTCCATGATGGGTTTTATGCTTATTTATCCCTTTATATTTGGCATCATAGGAAGGTTTTTCCTGCCCTGGATAGGAGATAGGACAGATATTAATTTAGACCTATATGCAGATTTGATACTGGTTATTTTAACCCTGATAACTCCCATAACCTTTGGCTCCATACTGGCCTTTTCCATACTGGAAGATAGGGACGACAATATTTTTACCTCCATCAGGATAAGCCCCTTAAGCTTAAATCAATTTCTATCCTTTAGATTCATTACTGTCCTTATTTTAACCTATTTTACCGTTGTATTTATCATGTGGTTTTCAAATATTGGGGACTTTCCCATAAAATATATATTTGCCATAGCCCTCTTAGCAGCCTTAGAGGCCCCCATGTATGGATTTTTAATAAATGCATTTTCTAGCAATAAGATTGAAGGCTTTGCTGTTATGAAGGGAATGGGCATATTTATACTCTTTCCAATTATAGCCTTGTTTTTCCTGGATAAGAAGGAGCTCTTTTTCTCCTTTGCACCAGGCTTTTGGGCAGCCAAATCCATATCCAGTGTAATTAGAGGAGAAGGATTGCTTTATCTAAGCTACAATCAATATTATTTTATAGGCCTTATTTATTTAATTTTACTCAATCTATTATCCTACAAAATATTTACTAAAAGAGTGGAAATCTAATGGAGAAAGGTACTGGTGATAAGATGAATAAGGATAAACACAAATCCTTTGAGAAAAGAGAGGAGCTAATAAACATAGCCATGAAGGAATTTGGAGAAAAGGGCTACGAAAATGCCTCCTTAAACAATATTTTAAAGGAAACAGGAATTAGCAAGGGAACCTTTTACTATCATTATAAAAATAAGGAAGATCTCTACATGCACCTCTTGGATATAATTACAGAAGAAAAACTAAAGTTTATGTCTAAAGAAATGAATGCCCTTGGGCCCAGCCAGAGTGTTTTTGATAAATTTAAGATACTCATAAAGGCTGGAATGAAATTTGCTAATACCAATCCAACCATAGATAAATTTGCCCAGGGCTTTATTAAGGAAATTGGCACCAAGGCCTATGAGGAAAGAATGAAGAAGTATTTTTTATCTAGGAGGGAATTTTTACAGAGTCTATTGCAAAAGTATGGCTTTAAAAGCATGGACTATATAGGGGATTTAATTGAGGAAGGCTATGGCAAGGGTGAAATAAGGCAGGATCTACCTAAAGACTTTGTAAAAAGGTTAGTTAACCATACTTTTACAAATCTAAGGGTAATATCGGCTGCAGAAAATCTTGAAGAATATGAGCAAGCAGCCAACTATCTGGTAAATATTCTAAAGGATGGCATTGGAAGGAGATAATTTATCAAAAAAGGCAGGGTATTTATTTATCTACCCTGGCTTTTTTATTTACCCCTACTTAATAGACATAATCCTGCTTCCAGTCAACATTTTCACTTCCATAAGAAGGGTGCCTATTTTTTAAATATAGTCATAATAGGCCTGCCATCTGAATAAGATTATATCCAAAGCAGCAACTACTAACTTAATACCCATTACTAGGCTGTGTTCTGGGGGGATGTATATGGAAGTGAAATAGGTAGGTGTAGGTTAGATTGCTTAAAGATCATTAAAGGGGGGTAATTATGTCTGGGGGAAAGCTTAGAAGGGATTTGTCCTTCCTGCATATGATTGCCATTGCATCAGGAGCGGTCATTGGCGGTTGGCTTGCTGAAGCACCCTACTGGTTTTCCGTTACTGGAGCTGGTGGAGCCCTGGTGTTTCCACTACTAGCCATATTGCTAATACCTGTTGGCCTGGCCTTTGCAGAATTAACTGCCATGTTACCATTTGCTTCCTCTGTAGATATTTGGACAACAAATGCCTTTGGCCATAAGGCAGGATGGGCTGCCCAGTGGATGATGTTTCTAATCCAAATAGTTGAACCGCCATTAATGGCTTATATATTCATCACTGCAATAAATTGGTTTATTCCAATACCAGAACACCTGACTGTATGGGTGGCTATTGCCATAGTATTCATATGGTATATAGTATCCAACTTTAATATAGGCTTAACTGGAAGATTGGCAACCATATTCTTCTTTGCCATGGTAGCCATTTCAATAGTTGTTGCACTAACACTATTTTTCAGCGGACACTGGTCATATGCTAACGTGTCAAACCATGGTGGACTCTTCCCCAATGGATTTAGAGGAATTTTTGTTGCCTTTGCAGTATTTTCATTAAAATTTATTGGATTTGAAATGACGCCTACCATGATTGAGGAAACAAAGTTCCCAGCTAGACAAATGTGGAAGGTTATACTATCTGCCTTATTTGTACCAGCAATCCTATATTGCTTTGTAGTATTTGCCATAG
>JAAYFE010000078.1 GCA_012728365.1 Tissierellia bacterium | reverse complement strand
TATTTCATTAATCCAAACTGCAGAAGGGGCATTAAATTAAACCCACGCTATCCTTCAAAGAATGAGGGAATTAGCAGTTCAAGCAGCTAATGATACAAATGTAAATGTTGATAGAGAAGCTATTCAAAATGAAATGAATCAATTAATGGATGAACTTGATGGTATTTCCGAAAGAACAGAATTCAACACTCAAAAATTATTAGATGGTAGTTTCAAAAAAACATTCCAAATAGGTGCAAATCAAGGACAAACTGTTGAGTTACAATTAGATAAAATAAATTCTGCAAATTTAGGACTGGTGACCTTTAATTCTATTGAAAATGGAAATATTACAAAAAAATTATTAGCTGATGGTGTTTATGTTTTAGAAAGCGGTAAATTGAAAGACACTGCAGGCAATATAGTAGCAACTTATATAAATGATGATAATAATAAAGAATATAAAATAATGGTTGATTCAGAAGTAATAATTACTTTAGAAAAAGCAGCTTTAGCTGACGGAGCAATAATTACAATAAGTGATGAGGGAGCAAAATTTGATGTTAAAAATAAAATAACTGTAGGTGAGGCTACTAAACAATTAGCTCCAGGAACTTACGAAATTATAGGTGATAATGTAATAAAAGATGGAAAATTAGTTGGAACTTTCGATAGCGAAAGCAAAAGCATAAAAATTAATGACAAAGTTATTACAGAAAAAGATTTAGGTTTTCAAGATGGTACATTAGGTAATGAGGTTAAATTTACCATCAACGGTGCAGATGTAACCACAAGAGAAACTGCAGAAGGAACTATAACTGCCATTGATAATGCAATACAAAAAGTATCAGCTGAAAGATCAAAACTAGGTGCTATGCAAAACAGGTTAGAACACACAATTAGAAACTTAGACAATGCAGCTGAAAACTTAACTGCTGCAGAATCAAGAATCAGAGATGTAGACATGGCAAAAGAAATGATGGAGTTTACAAAGCAAACAATATTACAACAGGCAGCTACTGCTATGTTGGCTCAAGCAAACCAAGCACCTCAATCAGTACTTCAATTATTAAGATAATTAAGGATAATTTTAAGCCGAGGAATTCTCCTCGGCTTATAAATTTAATTTTTTGTTTCATTCATTACTTGTGTAGTAATAGTGAACTACTCGGTAATTAAATTACCGAGGATTCACTCTATATTTTTCTTAAAAAGTTCTAGAGTTACTCCATGATACTTTCCTCTTCCTGGCCTTGTTTTTCATTATCAGCTATTATTTTCTTTTGTTTCTTCTTATCTTCAGCCCTTTCTATGACAGTTTCATAGGACTTCATTGATGCTAATGTTAAAAATACAGCATTTATTATTCCTGTAAAAAATGATTCAAATGAAAGTTTTTTGTCATGAATAATAGGTATGAATATTATTAGCAATGCAATAAAAAAGACAAAGTACTTAGTAGGCAATTCTCTTTTGAAAAGTTTATATATAACATGATCTGCTATATCCTTAAAAAATTCAGTTAAGGTTACTGTAACAACCACTGCAATAGAATATATATTCAACATATCAATAGTAATAAATTTATTCATCAAGTAAATCCCCCCTTCAATCTTAATATCAGTCTCTATTCACTATATATTATTATAATAATACTTAAATATCAAAAAGACACCCGCTAAGGATGTCTCAATAGTACTATCTAGGTTTACAAGCTCCACAGGGTTCATAGCCCATTTTTTCAGCCTCTTCAATAGTATCAAACCAGATTTGATTTTCTTTTTGTATTCTTTCTGACCATCTACAAGCAGGATAATTTTATTTATTAGAATCTATACTTCATTAACCACCACAAAAAACAAAACCTTGTAACCATAATGGTTACAAGGTTTCCCTTATGGCGCACCCGGAGGGACTCGAACCCCCGACCAACTGATTCGAAGTCAGCGACTCTATCCAACTGAGCTACGGGTGCATAGTTACCTATATTATATTATAAATGAAATTCAGCCTATAGACAAATATTCTTTTTATTTTTCCCCTATAGGCCTTATGGTTATGTTGCTTATTTGGACCCTGTTAAATAGCCTTATTGGATATAGGCTATTGCCTAGGCCACTGTCTATATAAAGGATGGTAGTGCCTATTTCAAAAGTCCCCTTATCATATTTAGGGAAAAGGCCTTGGCCTGGAGCCACTATGGCACCAATAAGGGGAAGTCTAACCTGCCCTCCGTGGGTATGGCCTGCCAGTATTAAGTCTTCTACTCCAGATATATAGTCTAGAGGTCTGTTAGGTGAATGGGATAGTAGCAGGGTAAAATTATCCTCCTTAACCCCCTCCAGGGCCAGCTTATAGTCCTCCATTGAAGCAAAAAAGCTTAAGCCAACAATATTTATCCTATCTTCATTGGCTACAAGTGATATATTTTCATTGTCAAGTACAGTGACACCAATTTTCTCTAAGGCTGATATAAATTCATGGCCTTTTTTGTTTCTCAACTCATGGTTTCCTATGACAAAGAAAATATTATTGTTTATTTCATACAGTCCTTCCACTAAGTTTAAAGTTTTATCAATATCTTCTGTTTTATGATCTATTATATCTCCCGTTAGGACTATGATATGGGGATTAAATTTTTTAATTTCCTTTAGGAGTTTATCCTTATTAATTGAGTAAATTTCATAATTTAAAAACGTTGATTTTACTAATTTCTACGATAACAAAAAAGGATTTCACCCCATTAATATCGAATATGTTAAGTGATACCAAAACAAAAAACGATGGGGGTGAAATCACTTAACATGTATATT
>JAAYFE010000005.1 GCA_012728365.1 Tissierellia bacterium | reverse complement strand
CCATGCATAAATGCCATTGCTGCTGCACTGATAATCTGTGCATTTACAAAAAATTTTCTAGTCTTACGCCTGTCCTTGTACCTAAATATAATTTGTACAATTCTTACTATTATGTAGCCCATACCAAATCCAAGTATAGTAGACATAAATAATCCATAGATAACCTTAATCCATTCACTTCCATTTATGCCAGACATTCCACCTTGCAATGCTATGGCAGCCCCTGAAATACCAGCTATCAGGGCATGGCTCTCACTGGTAGGTATGCCAAAGAGCCAAGCTAAAGTAGCCCATAATACTATGGCAAACATAGCAGCACATAGGGCCACAAGGGAATCATGGGTATTTCCCCTAAAATCAACCATATTGTAAATAGTTTGTGCTACTGTAGAATTTATTAAGGTCATTATAAGTACACCTAAAAAATTGAAAATTGCAGCCAGAATTATTGCCTCCCTTGGCCTTATAGAGCGGGTAGAAACACAAGTTGCTATGGCATTTGGTGCATCTGTCCATCCATTAACTAGAATTACTGCACTTGTTAGAAGGGTTATAATAAGCAAAGGAGTATTAGTAATTAATTGTTGTAAAAAATCCCCTAATGGAATAGTCATTTTATCCTCCTAAATTGTCACAAATATATCATTCCCATTTTTATCCTACCATTATATAAGGATTATTTCAATATAGAAATTTATTGTTAATAAATTAACTTATCCTGCAGCAATATGATACCGTGCACTTAACTAAAAATTTAAAGTGCACGGTATCATTTTATAGTGATTCTCTATGGTTTTTTCATAAACTAATTCAACCCTTTTGGCAAAGGTTTCAGAAGAAAATTCCTGCCATGCATTTTTAGCATTTTCCCTGAGCAGGTCATAATTTTGACTATCTAGTATATAATATAACCTTTCTTTAAAATCATCTAAATCCCTATATTGCCATCCATTAATTCCATTCTCAACTACTCCTTTTAAACAAGGATCTTCCTTACAAAGAACTGGAAGGCCACTGGCTAGGGCTTCAATATAGGTAAGACCTTGGGTTTCACTATTTGATGCATTTACAAATACATCTCCAAGCTTATAATATTTATGAACCTGATCTGGAGCTACAAAGCCTGTAAAAAATACTTTATCTGATACACCTAATTTATCTGTGTAAGACTCCAGGGCTTCCCTATGGGGCCCATCTCCAACTATCAGTAAAACAAGATTTTGCTCCTTTAATTCTGATATAAAATACAATAATTCCTCAATATTTTTCTCCTTTGCCAGCCTGCTCACATTTATTAAAACATTAGAATTAGGCGGAATGCCTATTTGCTCCCTCAGGGTCCTTTTTTCAACATCATCCAAATCTTCACTAAATCTACTTAAATCTATTCCAGTAGGAACAATATGTATTTCCTTATCTATACCATACCCAATTAGCAGACTTTTCACCTTTTCAGTAGGAGCTATTACACAGTCTACATGCTTTAGTATCCTTCTAGTAAATAAGGTTACAATCTTTTTCCCTAGTTTTTTATTGGGAGAAAAATAGTGGGTATAGTCTTCATAAACTGTATGATATGTATGAACTATTGGTATATTAAGGACGCTTGCTATGTATTTTGCCATTCTAAAGGTACTTAGTTCACATTGGGTGTGTATAAGGTCTGGTTTCCATTTAATTAAATCCTCTATATATTCGTTATTAAAAGTCAGGGCAAATCTGGCACCAGGATATATTTTTTGAGCATTTTTAGAAGCAATATAAGTTACATTATCTTCCACATAGGATGCATTGTTTTGGGATAGGGTAAGAATTTTTACTTCATGTCCAAGTTTTGTAAGCTCCTTTCTCAAATTAACTACCGATGTAACCACTCCATTAATAGTTGGCATATATAAGTCTGTAGTAATTAATACTTTCATAAATAGTCCCCCATTATTTTACTTCATTTAAAACAATATGAGGCTCTTTCTCCTGTTAAATTATTGTATTTGAAAAGCCCTTAATATAAAAAATACTCGTAGATCTTAACTCAGGAATATTATACCACTAAAATTTATATTATGTATGTATATTTTTTAATTCTGCAACTTATATAAAACTTAGGGGCATTACTATATTTTTTAATCATATCAGCTGCATCCAATAGTATCCTAACAGGTTTGTTCATTTCCTTACTTAATTTTCTAGCATATATAAAGGTGAATATTAAGTTCTTCTTCACTATTATCAGGCCATAGCATTAAAGCCAACTTAACTATATCTTTTAATTCATCCATGGTCCCCCTTACAATTTCCATATTACCCTCCTACTTTCTATACAAATTAAATATCTATTAATACAACATTTCCAATAATGGGGTAAGAATACCTATTATACCGCCAAGAAGTGCTCCTAGCCAAGTTATTGCCTTTAATTCCTTATGGGCTATTTCAAGTATAAGCTCTTCAGTAAAGGCAACATCATAGCTATTTATTTGTTCTTCCACTACCTTGGAAATATTAAATAGTTCCACTATATTGGGCAATTGATTTTTAATAAAATAATTTAACATATCTAAAGAAAGATTAGTTATATATCCAATCATATTTTCATCTATTTTTTCCACTGTTACTGAAATAGGCTTATTTAAAATATTTTCTATGGATCTATCTACTGCTTCATATATTTTATTATAAAATCCTTCTGATTCTAAAAGCTCGCCATATTTACGAGATACTAAATTTAATATGCTATTTTGAAAGTCAAGCTCCTGTGATTTAATCTTTTCTCCTATTATATTTAGTATTTGCTTTTTGTTTTTCCCTCTAAAAATATATGCCAATATATTATCTGTTATATTTAAAATAACTTCTTCTCCAATATTAGATTTAATATTTTTAAATACAATATCTACCCTATTATCCAATACCTTATCAATTATAGTAGTAAGTATGTCTACTATATTATCTGCAAGCTGGGGTTTGTCTAAGTAGTCTTTAATCATGCTGTATACTTTATTAGATATTGATTCAGGGCTTATAAATATGGCTATTAAATTATTCATGTTTTCAGAAACAATATTAGTAATGGATTCTCTAAATTTTATTTCAACCTGTGGATCTTTTATTATTTCTTTTACTACATGGGCAATTTTTTCATCATTTTCTTTAACAAAATATTTAATACTGTAGACAAAATCCTCTGGTATAACTTCATGTAATTTTCTCTCGTCAAGGACAAGTTCATCTAATTTACTTACTATTAAATTTTTTAACAGATTTTTTGTTTCCTGGGATTCTGCAATTTCTGAAAGGAGTACTTCTACTTTTTTATTTAGAAACCCATATAAATCTTCCATAGAACTGTTTAAAATATATTCTTTTATTAAATCCATTACTTTTTCTTTAAATCTATCCTGCTTTAAGGTATTATATATAAGGTCTACAATATGCTTTTTTACTCTGTTAAACACTCTATCATAGCTTTCAAAATTTAGGTTTGTTAAAAAGCTTTTAATTGCTCTTTTATCATTTTTCAACTTATCTATACTTGACCTTATCCATCCTTCCAGGTATTTTTCTACCTTGCTGTTAGGTATGGAATTCATAACTACCTCAGGGGATAGAAGATAATTTCCTACAGCCTCTCCTACACTTTTGGCTATTCTAGCCCTTTCCTTTGGTATTAGGCCTGGAGTAAAGGGAATATGAAAGCCAAAAATTCTCTTTTCCTCATGGGGCCTAAAAAGCATCTTTATAGCCAACCAGTTGGTTATATATCCTATAACTGCTCCTACAAGTACTGGTATAATAAATCTCACTTCTTCACCTCTTACATTTAAATTTTACTAGTATATTTTAACTTAATTTTTCCATACAAACAATTAAAATATAAGTTCATATCCATCTAATATTTTTAATCCATAATAATAGGATTTCCTTAATTAATTAAAATACTTAAGGGACAGATAAAACCTGCCCCTAATTCCCTTACTAGAATGCATATATTTTTCAGTTGTGTGTTCTGATATAGTAGCTACAAAATAACTTGGTACACCATACTATGTGATATTTAATTGAATATACATAACCCCTTCCATGTATTACATCTGCCATATGATAACCTCCTTATGATATAAGGTTAACATATGACATG
>JAAYFE010000077.1 GCA_012728365.1 Tissierellia bacterium | reverse complement strand
TATCTAGTGGGTCTATAATAGCCCTGTTGCTTATGTAAGAAACGTATTTTTGATGGGGCAAAAGCCCCCTATCAGGTATTATTTTAACTTTAATATAATTTAACTTATATCCAATCTTTAATAAATTAAGGGCCCTAGCAGGGGATGTATAAACTGAATTTCCCACTACTTGTCCAAACTTTTTTATTATACTCTTCACCTTCATACCCCTTTGTCAATATTTTACCAATATTATATCATAGATTATCTTTTACATAAATTTTACATTAACACCATAATAGATTTTACATATAAGGGTTAGACTTATATATGAAAATATGAGAGAAAGGGAGATTTAATTATGAAAAAAATAGGTATTTTACTTCTTGTTATAATGATTATGACTTTTCTTGCAGCCTGTGGAGGCAGTGACTCTAATGGATTTAATCCTTCAAGAACTATTAATGTAATTACAAGGGAAGACGGATCAGGTACTAGGGGTGCTTTTACTGAAATAGTTGGTATCCTTGAAGAAGATGCAAATGGAAATGAAGTTGACAGAACATATATAGAGGCAATTGTTCAAAACAGTACAGATGCAGTAATGACTACAGTGGCTGGTGATGAATACAGCATTGGATATATGTCCCTAGGTTCCTTAAATGAAAATATAAAGGCTGTAAGCATTGAAGGAGTAGAACCTACAGGAGAAAATGTACAAAATGGTTCCTACAAGATTTCAAGACCCTTTAATGTAGCCTATAAGGGAGATTTAAAGCCAGTTGCCCAAGACTTCTTAAACTTCATATTATCAAAGGAAGGACAAGAAATAGTTGTTGAGGAAGGCTATGTTCAAGCAATTAGTGATCCCCAAGCCTATGATGCTTCAAACAGCCAGGAAGGAAATATTGTTGTAGCTGGCTCAACATCTGTAACACCTGTTATGGAGAAATTAGCTGAAGCCTATATGGAAATTCATTCTGGTGTATCAATTGAAATTCAATCTACAGGTTCATCAGCTGGTATTCAAACTGCCATGGAAGGTACTGCTGATTTGGGTATGGCTTCAAGGGAACTTAAAGAATCAGAGTTAGCTGAGTTAACAGTCCAGGTAATTGCAGTGGATGGCATAGTGGTAATAGTTAATAAAGAAAACCCAGTTAATGATCTAACATTAGAAGAAGTAAAGGGCATATTTGTTGGGGATATTACTGAATGGGAATCTGTAATTGATTAATTTATAAATACTTCCCCCTTTAGATGCAAATAATAAAATAGCCTAGTATAATCTAGGCTATTTTTTACTATAAATTTTACACAGATTTTACAAAGGTCTCCTTCAAATTTTACACAGATGTGTTAACTTCACATTGGAAGAATTTAAAAGAAATGAAGGTGAAGTAATTATGAAAGCTAAATATTTGGAAGGCTTTATGAAGGGTGTATTTTTAATTTCTGCTATTATGAGTATAATAGCCATAATTATTATATGTATATTCATATTTGCAGGAGGAATTCCTTTCATACAAGAATATGGACTTAAAAATTTCCTTTTAGGTACAGAATGGAAGCCCAGTAATACACCAGCATCCTTTGGGATACTTCCTATGATACTAGGCTCTTTGTATGTAACCCTAGGTGCTATTATTATTGGCGTGCCCATAGGTGTTTTAACTGCCATATACCTGGCTAAATTTTGTAATAAAAAATTATATAAAGTATTAAAGCCTGGAATAAACTTAATGGCTGGAATCCCATCCATTGTATATGGTTTTTTTGCTTTAGTTGTTATTGTTCCACTAATGAGGGATATATTTGGTGGAACAGGTATGAGTATTTTAACAGCCTCAATCCTACTTGGAGTTATGATACTTCCTACAATTATTAGTATGTCTGAAGCTGCCTTAAGGGCTGTACCAGATAGCTATTATGAAGGTAGTATTGCCCTTGGTGCCAGCCATGAAAAGGCAATTATGTCTGTTGTAGTTCCTGCTGCCAGATCAGGTATACTATCAAGTATAATACTAGGAATTGGCCGTGCTATAGGTGAGACTATGGCTGTAATTTTAGTTGCTGGAAATCAGGCCAGGATTCCCCAAGGACTGACAAAGGGAGTAAGGACCCATACTACCAATATAGTAATTGAAATGGCCTACGCTGCAGATCAACACAGAGAAGCTTTAATTGCAACAGCTGCTGTATTGTTTGTATTTATACTTATTATTAATGGAAGCTTTTTAATTGTAAAGAGGAGGAGTAGAAATTGAGTAAGGCCATAAGATTTATAGTTAAACTGTCTGCACTTATAACCTTTGGTATTTTATTCTTCATAATTGGATATATGTTAGCTAGGGGTATACCTAATTTAAGGCCATCCTTGTTTCAGTTAGAGTATACAACAGAAAATGTGTCCCTTTTTCCTGCCTTGATAACTACCCTTATGCTGATAGGCCTGGCCCTTTTAATTGCTACACCAATAGGGGTATTTACAGGCTTTTACCTTGTAGAATATGCCAAGAAGGGAAATAAATTAGTTGAAATAATAAGGATAGCCACAGAAACCCTATCAGGTATTCCTTCTATAGTATATGGATTATTTGGTATGTTGTTTTTTGTAATCTACCTAAATTTTCAATATTCCTTACTGGCCGGGGCTCTAACAGTTGCCATTATGGTACTTCCCTTAATAATACGTGCCACTGAAGAAGCCCTTATGTCTGTAGATGACTCCCTAAGGGAGGCAAGTTTCGGCCTAGGAGCAGGAAAGTTAAGAACTATTTTTAAAATTGTACTTCCTGTAGCCATGCCAGGAATACTATCTGGAATAATACTTTCCATAGGACGTATTGTCGGAGAAACTGCTGCCCTTATGTTTACACTAGGAACTGCTACTAAAATACCAGAGGGACTTTTCTCCTCAGGGCGAACTTTAGCCCTTAACATGTATGTGTTATCTACAGAAGGCTTCCATGTAAAGGAGTCCTATGCAACAGGAGTAGTCCTTTTGCTTATAGTACTAGCTATAAATGGCTTATCAACATTTTTAACTAATAAATTAACAAAGGGGAATGAAAATGAGTAAGTTTGTTATAAGAAATATGAATCTATACTACGGCGATTTTCACGCCTTAAAAAATATAAATATGAATATTGAAGAAAAAGAAATAACAGCCTTAATAGGCCCTTCAGGCTGTGGTAAATCTACTTTATTAAAAAGCCTAAATCGTATGAATGACCTAATAGAAGAATGCAGAATTGAAGGTGATATATTACTTGATGGAAAGGATATATATAAGGATAGTATAGATGTAAATGTCCTAAGAAAAAGAGTAGGTATGGTATTTCAAAGGCCTAATCCTTTCCCCATGAGCATATATGATAATATTGCCTATGGCCCAAGGACCCATGGTGTAAAAAATAAGTCTAAATTAGATGAAATAGTTGAAAGAAGCTTAAGGCAGGCTGCCATATGGGATGAGGTAAAGGATAAGCTAAGGCAAAATGCCTTAAGGGTATCTGGGGGGCAGCAACAAAGAATCTGTATAGCAAGGGCCTTGGCTGTTGAGCCTGAAGTGCTCCTTATGGATGAACCTACTTCAGCCCTTGACCCTATTTCTACTTCAAAGATAGAGGACTTGATTCAAGAACTTAAGAAGGATTATACTATAGTTATAGTAACACATAATATGCAACAAGCCACTAGGGTATCGGACAAAACCGCCTTCTTTTTAAGTGGTGAGTTAATTGAATTTGGTAAAACTGAAGACATATTTACAGTACCAAAGGATAAGAGGACAGAAGATTATATAACTGGTAGATTTGGTTAAGATCAGGGGGGATAATTTTATGAGAAATAGATTTGAAAAGGAATTAAAGTATTTAAATGATGAGCTTATTGAAATGGGGAATTTAATTGAAAGCTCCATTAATGCAGCTGTATCGGCCTTAAAAGAACAGGATGTAGACCTTGCAAAGAGGATCATATAAAAGGACGATGAAATAGACCAAAAAGAAAAGGACATTGAAGAAAGATGCTTAAAGCTAATCTTACGTCAGCAGCCTGTGGCTGGAGATTTAAGGCTTATTTCAGCTGCCCTAAAGATGATTACAGACATGGAGAGAATAGGGGACCAGGCAGCTGACATTTGTGAAATAATCATTAGGCTTGCTGACACCACCTATATAAAGGATATTGTCCACATACCCCAAATGGCCGATGTGGCAATTAAAATGGTAAAACACTCCATAGATTCCTTTGTAAAAAGGGATACAGAATTGGTAAAGGAAGTAATCAGGTTAGATGATGAAGTGGATGAACTATTTAATATTGTAAAAAATGAGCTTATAGATATAGTAAGGAAGGATTTAGACCATAAGGAACAGGTAATAGACTTTTTAATGATAGCAAAATATTTTGAAAGGATAGGGGACCATGCTCAAAATATCGCCGAGTGGGTTTATTATGCTATTGTAGGGGAGCACTATGTATATTAGGAGTTGATCAGATGCCTTTAATATATATTATTGAAGATGATGAGGATATAAGGGAATTGGTCCTATATGCCCTTAAAAGCAATGGGTTTCAAGCTAAAGGCTTTGAAAGTGGGAAAGACTTATTTAAACATCCCCTTCCAGATTTGATACTATTGGATATAATGCTGCCAGGAGAGGATGGATATACTATTTTAAATAAGCTTAAGAAAAACCCCACAACTGCGGACCTACCAGTTATAATGCTCACTGCCAAGACCAGTGAATTAGATAAGGTTAAAAGCCTGGATGCTGGAGCCGATGACTATGTAGAAAAGCCCTTTGGAATTATGGAACTAATATCTAGGATTAAAGCAGTATTAAGACGAAGTAAGAGAAGTGAAAGTAAGGCAGCCTCCTTTAAGGATATAAAAGTAGATTATGATAGGTATATTGCTACTGTAGGAGGAAAGGAAATAAAGCTTACCCATAAGGAATTTGAACTCTTATACTATCTTGTTAAAAATCAAGGATTGGTACTATCTAGGGAAAAAATAATGAATGAAGTATGGGGTTTTGAATTTGAAGGGGAAACAAGAACAATAGATGTTCATATAAGGACTTTAAGGCTTAAATTAGGGGATGCTGGCAAATATATACACACCGTTAGAAATGTTGGATACAAGTTGGGGGAATAGAGATGGAGAGGAAAATATATTTTAGCTTAGCAATGGTTGCAACGGCTACTGCAATTATTACATCCCTTGTTATTGCCTTTTTATTTTATGATATATATGGTAATGATTTGGAAAATATAGCTTCTAAACTATTATCTATTCTTCCAGCCACCATAGGAGTTTTAGTCTTCATATTAATTGGTCTTTTCCTAGTAGCCCATATACTTACGTTAAAGATCATTAAACCCATATCCATTGCTGCTAAAAATATTCAAAGTATTATGACAGGAAAAAAAATAGATGATACTGAAGTATACGATGAGTTAAAGCCCTTTATCAAAACTATAGAAAAGCAAAAAGAAGAAATAGAAGATTATATATATCAATTAAAAGAGGCAGAAAAATTTAGAAGGGACTTTACTGCCAATGTAAGCCATGAATTAAAAACTCCCCTTACTTCTATAAATGGATATGCTGAAATGATTGCCACTGGACAAGTTGATAAGGAAAATACAATAAAATTTGCCAACATCATCCTTAAGGAAGGAAATAGACTTTTAGAATTAATAGATTCCATAATTAATCTTTCAAGGATAGAAAGTGAAACTGAAGGCAAAAAAATGGAGCCTGTAAACATTCACCAGATGGCAAGGGAAGTGGTTTCCCAACTGGCAATAAGGGCAAAAAGTAAGGATATTAGCCTTAATTTTAATATTAAAGAAATAGCTATTATGGGTAACAAAAGGATGATTAAGGATCTATTATATAATCTAATAGACAATGCTATAAAATATAATAAGCCAAAGGGAATAGTAAATGTTTTTCTAGAGGAAAAGAATGGTTTTTGCATCCTAACTGTTGAAGATACAGGTATAGGTATTACAGAAGATGAACAGGACAAGGTCTTTGAACGTTTTTATATGGTAGATAAAAGTAGATCCAAAAAATTAGGTGGATCGGGTCTAGGCCTGTCCATAGTAAAGCATATAGTAAGATATCACCAAGGTAGTATATCCTTATCAAGTAAATTAGATGAAGGCACTAAAATAGTAGTAAAATTACCAATAAAAAATTCCCTCAACTGAGGGAATTTTTTATGCCCTAACTTCCGTTAGTGCTTCCTTAATGACTTGGGCCAATCTTTTAACACCTTCAACTATTCTTTCCTCTTCCATATTTGAATAGTTAACCCTAAAGGTATTTTCATTTCCACCATTGGGGAAGAAGGATCCTCCTGGAACATAAGCTACATTCTTTTCTAAGGCCTTTGCTGCTAACTCTCTAGCATTTATATGCTTTGGTAAAACTACCCAAGTAAATAGTCCTCCATCTGGATCTGTAACCTTAATTCCTTCAGGGAATTCTTCCCTTATTGTATTAAGCATTAAGTCCTTCCGCCTCTTGTATACATTTTTTATTTTATCAATATGGACTTCTATATCAAAATCATCTAAGAATTTAGCCACTGCGATTTGATTGACTGTAGCAGATTGTAAATCAGCACCTTGTTTAATCAACACAAACTTTTTAAGTACTTCTTTTTCAGCAGCTATCCAACCTACCCTCAGACCAGGAGAAAATATCTTTGAGAAGGTTCCTAAGAAAATTACCCTTCCTTCAGTATCAAAATGCATAATGGCTGGATTTATTTCTCCCTCAAACCTTAATTCTCCATAAGGATTATCTTCTACTATGGCAACATTGTATTTATTGGCTAGTTCTACTAATCCCTTTCTTCTTTCAATACTCATAGTCCTTCCTGATGGATTTTGAAAATCAGGAATTGCATATATAAACTTAACATTTTCATTTTCCTCAAGCTTTTTCTCTAAATCCTCTAGTATCATTCCTTCATCATCTGTCTCTACTTCCACAAATCTTGGTTCATAAGCTCTAAAAGCATTAATGGCACCTAAATAAGTTGGGCTTTCACATAGTATTACATCTCCAGGATTTATAAAGGCCTTTGCTACAAAGTCTAAACCTTGCTGAGAGCCACTGGTAATGAGAATATTATCAGTAGTTAGCTTATCTACTTTGACCTTTACCATTCTATCTAAAATTTTCTCCCTTAATGGTTCATATCCTTCTGTAGGACCATATTGTAGTGCAATCCTTCCGTATTCTTCCATTACTTTAACAAAAACATCCTTCATTTCTTCCACTGGAAACAATTCTGGTGCAGGTAATCCTCCAGCGAAGGATATAACTTCTGGTCTTTGAGTAAGCTTTAACATCTCCCTGATTTCAGATGCCCTCATATTATCCATTCTCTTTGCAAACCTTAAGGACATATAAACACCTCCCATATCCTGTAAAACGTTTTCCTCTATGGAAAACTTCTTACAATTCCCCTTAATTATATATTATCATTAATTTAACTCTATGTCTAATATTTAGCAAAAAATAGACTAAAAATTTTCCGGCAATACTTTGCCAGAAAATTTTTAGTCTTGGCTATCTACTCCATCCTTACCCTTATAATGAACAATACTAATCCACTTACCATCTACTAGAATCTTTCTTACCCTTTTTTCAAATTCAATTCTAGTAAGCCATATAAGCCTGTTACATCCCAAGCATTTTAGCTTAATATCTACTCCCTTTCGCATTATTTCCCACTTATTTTCACCACAGGGATGGGGTTTTTTTAATGTGACAATATCTCCTAAATCGTATTTTAGCATTATGCTAACCTCCTATGGTTTTCCATTATATACAATCATTCTTGGATAAGCAAATTTTATATTTTCCCTATCAAAGGCTTCCTTAATAGCCTTTCTCATTTGCCTTTCCAAGGCCCATTGTTCCATGGGTTTAGTTTTAGCTATTATTGTAATGATTACACCAGTATCCTCTAAAGAAGTAACTCCCAATACAGAAGGTCCATCAACTATATTATCATTTTCCTTTTTAATTTTTTCCAGTACCCCTTCAATAACCCTGGTTGCTTTATCAACATCTTCTTCATAGGGAATTCTTACCCTTACTAAGGATCTCATGGGCCCTCTTCCCATATTGGTAACTACATTAATACTACCATTGGGAATAATATGGAGTTCCCCTGAAAAATCCCTTAATTTAGTTACACGAACTCCTACCTCTTCTACTACACCTGTATAATCACCTATTGTTATATAGTCCCCAACAGAATATTGATCTTCAAATAATATAAAAAATCCTGTAATAATATCCTTAACTAAGGATTGGGCACCAAAGCTAATTGCCAAACCTCCAATACCAGCTGTTGCTAATATTGAGGAAGTATTAACTCCAAACATATCTAGGATTATAACAATACCTATAAAATATAAAATATACTTTAAAACATTTTTAAAAACTGTTACTAGGGTCCTTATTTTTTTCTCTTCCACCAGGGATACATTTCTTACCCTTCTATTAACACTTCTATCAATTACTGAATTTAATATCCTTGATACTATTTTAATGGATATAAATATAATAACAATTTTAACAGCCTTACCTAATGGATTTAAGTCTCCATTTTCTGTAGTAAAAAAATCCTGTATAAAGAGATATAGATTATTCATATATACACCTTCTCTATTGGAGCCTTTCCGCCTTACTTCCTTCATTGTTTTTTGTAATCATATATACACCTTCTATATTTAAACCTTTTTTTTCTATAATATACCTTATACTGTCATAATCCTCTAAGTTAAATTTAATGGCCAAACCACAGCTACGGCTAATTTCCCTTGGAGTAGGTATAGTTCTATAGCTTATTTTCTCATTTTTAAATGTTGAATCAGCTTGTATTGCATAATGGGTAGATTTAAATGTAATTACTCCAAATTTTACTTCTTTCATTATATCATACTCTCCTATCCAATGTTAACAGTATTTGATGCATTTTTCATCTTTTCATATATGGTATACATATTTGATACTTCACCAACTTGAAGCTTATCTTTAAGCTCATAATAATCTAAACAGGTACCACAGGAGATTATTTCTACACCTTCAGTCTCTAATTTCTTTAGATCTTCAACTACTTCAGAACCTTCACAGGTTAAATGAACCCCGCTATTGTAAAATAGTATTGCCTTAGGATAAGGTTTAGTTTCAGTTAAGGTATACATAAAGGACTTCATTAGTATTTTACCTAATTCTTCAGAGCCTTTACCCATGGTATTGGAAGAAATAACTATTACTAAATTATCTAAATCAGCTTCTTTTACTTCTTTAACTTCTTCTGCTTCTTTTATAGCATCCCCTTTAACTATTGTTATATGATACTCATCTTCCTTTTTCTTGTCAACTTCAAATTCATAGCCTAAAGAATTTGCCAACTTAGAAACATTTCCAACAGCCACTTCATTATCAACAATGGTAACTACTATACCCTTATCCATATTATCTAATTCATTTTTAGTCATTATAACTGGTTTAGGACAAGCTTGTCCTCTAGCATCTATTTCCTTTCTCATATTAAAACCTCCTATTATTTAGTTCAAGTATATTATACTACCTGGTATAAACTATAACTTATAAGTATTTTTTATTGATTTGTATATTATTATAATAATCATCTATATTATAATAAATTAAAGTATATCCTTAAATATTTTAATTTTAATATTAATTTTATTAAGGATAATATTGACTTTTATTAGGTTTAATATTAATATATTTATAAAGAATATTATGTGAATCCAGTTATTAGTATATATTTCTATTTATTATACCCAGATATAGTATGACTTCAAGGGCTAAAATTTTTTCTTGGAGGGTTTAAATTGGTAAATAGAGTAAGAGGAGCTAGAAGGATTAAAATATCCATAATAGATCAAGGAAAGGCTATAAATATTCCTGCCATACCTTTTTGGCTTATTAATTTTTTAGTAGACTTAGGCTTTGGAATAGCTTCCATTACACTTAAATTTGTAAAGAGTATAGATGAAGATGTAAAAAAGGCATTAAGTTTAATAGATAGAAGGGATCTTAAATTATTAATTAAGGAATTAAAAAAATATGGTCCCTTTGATTTAGTAGATATTAGTGAAGGGGATAGGACAAGGGTTAAAATTTCAATTCTATAAATAGGAAGGAAGAAGAATATGAAAAGGGAAATGTTAGGAAAATGTCCAGTTTGCGGTAATGAATTACAGGTTACGAAATTAAGCTGTAACAATTGCCATACAACAATAGAAGGTAGTTTTTCTGCTTGTAAGTTCTGTAGGCTTTCCAAGGAGCAAAAACACTTTTTAGAAGTATTTATTAAAAACAGAGGAAATATAAAGGAAATAGAAAAGGAATTAGGCATATCCTACCCAACTGTAAGAAACAAGCTGGAAGATGTAATTGAAAGCCTAGGATATAAGCCAAAATATAATAAACCTAAGGTGAACCAAAAAGAAATATTAGAAAAGTTAAATAAAGGGGAAATAACTTCCGATGAAGCTATCAAGCTTTTAAAGGGCCAAGAATAAGGGGGGATTTTTATGAAGGAAGAAAAGAGGATGATTTTATCTATGTTAGAGGAAGGGAAGATAACTACTGAGGAAGCCTTGGAACTTTTAGAGGCCATAGAAGAAACAGAGGGCAGTTTTTCTTATGATAATAGTGAAGAATATATTGACAGTAAGGAAAAAATTAAAGAAGAGATCAGAAAAAGTGCAGAGGAAATTAGAAATAATGCTAGAAAAACAGAAGGCTTTGGAAGCAACCTAGGAAGCTTAATATCCAATATAGTAAATAGCATAGTAGATAAAAGCACATCTTTTAACCTAAGTGGCTTATACGAGACCATAAACACAAAAATTGAGAAGGATATATCCAATATTGAAAATCCAATCATAGACTTAGAGGCCCTTAATGGCAGCATAAATGCTAGATCCTGGGATAAAGATAAAATATCTATGGATATAACAATTAAATATAGGAATAAGGACTTTCCTAATGCTACTGATTTTTATAAATTTTACGAAGAAGACAATGTGTTTAGGTTTAGACCCATCCATAGAAATAATCTAATAATTTCCTTAGATATCAATTTACCAAACAAATACTATGAAGAAATTATCCTTAAAACTTCCAATGGAAAAGTAAGTGTTAATGATTTAGAATTAGGTTATTTAACTGTAAAAACTAGTAACGGATCCATAAATATTGATGCTATTAACTCAAAAGATATTAATTTATCTACCCAAAATGGTAGAATTCTTCTAAACCATATATCAAGTCCAGCCATTAATGGAAAAACCTCCAATGGTAGTGTAAGCTTACAGCATATTAATAGCCAAAACTTAAATATATCAACTATTAATGGTAAGATCAGGTTTATGGATATTAATTCAGAAAATATTTCTGGTAAAACTTCCAATAGTTCCATAGAATTAGAGGATGCAGTTGGAAAAATAGTTAAACTTAGAACCTCCAATGGATCAATTGTATGTAAAAATATAGATGAAGAAAAAATTGGAGAATTAAATCTTTCCACCTCTAACTCTTCTATTAGTGTAGATTTAAATAATACAAATAAACCAAAGTACTTTGATTTAGAAACTTCCATAGGAAATATATCATTAGACATTCCAGACCTGGTATATAAAGTTAATAAAAAGGATTATGTTGGCTCTAAGAGGATAATAGCCCATAGTGTAAATTTTAATGAAGAAAAAGAATATTTCCATTTGAAGGCTTCCACTTCAAATGGGTCAATAACTATTAGATAGGGGGACTAATATGGCGGATTATAAGGAGGAAAAACTACAAATATTAAAGATGATTGAAGAAGGCAAAATCACCAGTGAAGAAGGTGTAAAACTATTGGAAGCCCTTGAAGATAGAGAAGATACTAGTTATATTGATGTAGAAAAGGCTAAATGGATAAAGGTCAAGGTATTTGAACCTGATAAGAAAACTAATGTAGATGTTACTATACCACTGTCAATAATAGATGTGGGTATGAAAATAGCTAATAAAATATCCCCAGATTTTAAGAAATATGGACTAAGTGAAGAAGAAATAATTGAAATACTTAATGCCATTAAAAGTGGTGCCTCTGGCAAAATAGTAGATGTAAAAGGTGAAAATGGTGAGACAGTTGAAATAGTAGTAGAATAATCCCTAGGGATTATTCTACTATTCTACTATATATGGCTTTTAATAGGTAAGAAATCTAAAATTAAATCCAAATCACCAAAATACACTAAAAATAAAGAGTCATAAAGGCCTTTTCCTATGAAGGATTCAGGGAAGAATAAGGCTATGGGTGTAATAATTACCTTTAAAAAATATATTATAAGAAATCCTTTTATAAGGCCAAAAATTACCCCTCCTATTTTATCTAGCCCACTTAAAACTGGTACTTTAAAAATACTATGCAATAAGCTTAATAATATTTTTACTACAGCATTTACAAGTAGGAAAACAAATATTGCTGATAGAAGCATGACAATAATGTCCACTATTCCATCTCTTATAATACCTGGTATAAAGTTGGGAGTAATTTCAGATCTTGAAGGAAATATTGCAGACAGTATTATTTCTGTTATGCTTACAAATAACCCATTTAAAACAGGACTGTCTGTTATAAAATAATATATACTAAGATAATATTTACTAGCTATATAGATGGATATAATAAAGCCTATTATATTAAAAACAGAAAATATAAATCCTTCCCTTAATCCCCTTACAATATTATATAGTAGTATTATTATAATCACCATGTCTAACCAGTTCAAATGTATCACCAAACCCTATTTAATAAATGATATTATGTCTATTTTACTTTCATACAAGACTATTAAATTTTTCCTTACAGCTGCTACTTTAGTTATAGGCTCTTCCGACTTGTACTTAAATATTTTATTTTTTCCCTTAATTCCCATAATATTATTATTACCATATACTATGGCATAGTCATCTGTTAAAATAAGTTTATTATAATCCTCTGTAAATGTTACTTTTTCATTAATAATACCATCTAAAGATATAATTTCATAAATTTTATCATACAGAATATGTATATTTTCCCCTGTTATACAGATATCCTTTACTGCAATAAGCTCTATTTGCCAGAGTATTTTTCCCTTATCAATACAATACAGACCCTTGTCAGACATAGCTATTAGTTTTTCTTCATCCACAAAGGCTAAATACATAATTAATTCATCTTCCACTTGGAAATGCCAATTAATATTACCTTCCAAGCTAGAAACTAAAATTTCTGAATTTATATTTTCATTTTCCAATTTAAGCATTGAATAAGCATATATATTATTTTTATCATTTAATGAATAATTAAGGATGCTACCGTCATCTACATAGAATTTAGATAGTAAGTTTCCATTTTTATCTAATAATTTAAGGCCTTCCTTATTATCCTCCCTTACATGGACTAGTATATGCTGTGAATATTCTTTAATGCCACTTATTGTACCCTCAACTTTAAATCTGCTTATAGTGTCTCCCTCTAAGTTTAGATAGTGTATATCCCCTAAATTTTTATCACATATATAAATACTCTCCTGTCCAAAAACAATATAAGGTTCTACAAAACTAAGGCTCTTTTCCCATTCCTTAGATCCTTTTTCATCATATCTAGTAAGATTATCTTTTTGCCATATAAAAAAACAATTATCATAATAGGCTATATTGTCAACTTCTTTAGATATAGAAATAGAATTAACTATATCCAATTCATCTAGTAAAAGTGAATGTAAATTTAGGGCTTCAATAAATTTTTCCTGATTTTCCCTTTTTGAAAAAATTAATATTATTAATATCAATACAAGGGCAAATATTTTGAAGGGCATATTTTTCTTATTTTTCTCCTCCACAAAATCACCTCAATTAATAATTCTCTTTTTTTTATTATAATCCTTCAAAATTATTGTAGATATTTTGATTTCTGATATAATAAATATACCCATACAATTATATGGAGGTAAAAGATGAAAATAGATAAGAATTTAGATACACCCTTATATATACAGGTATACAACTATATAAGAAATAAAATTGAAAATAATGAATTAAAGGAAGGAGATAAGCTTCCTTCTATTAGAAATCTATCAAAACAATTAGGTGTAAACAATATTACTATTGTAAATGCCTATAAGCTTTTAGAACAAGATAGATACGTATATTCTGTAAAGGGTAGCGGTACCTACGTAAGAAAAAAGTATGATATAGTCACCTATATGGAAGATGGAGATATTGAGCTTATGACAAGTGGAGTACTACCCATATCAAAGGATAGTATTAACTTTTCCTCTGTATCTCCAACTCCTGAAATATTTCCTATTGAAGAATTTAAAGAAACCCTTATTGAAGTTTTAGACAGGGATAAGGGCAATGCCTTTACCTATCCAGAAATTACTGGCTATGAACCTTTTAGAGAATCTATATCCTATTTTTTATATGAAAATTATAACATTAATGTTAATAAAGAACAAATACTGGTCATATCTGGTGGTCAACAGGGTATTGATATAATAACTAAAACCCTTGTTAACCAAGGGGATTATATATTTGTTGAAAATCCAACCTATTCAGCAGCCCTATCTGCCTTTAAGTCAAGAAGAGCTAAGATCATAGGAATTCCAATACTGAGGGATGGAATAGATTTAGATGTATTAGAGAATCATTTAAAAAGATTTAATCCTAAAGTCCTCTATATGATGACTAATTATCACAGTCCTACTACCTACTCATACAGTGAGGAAAAGAAAAAAAGACTAATAGAACTTAGCAATAAATACAATTTCTATATTATTGAAGATGATTTTTTAACTGACTTAAGCTATGAAGATAAGAAAATACCCTTAAAAACCATGGATAATTTAGATACAGTTATTTACATTAAGAGCTTTTCAAAGATTTTTATGCCTGGTGTTAGAATTGGATTTATGACTGTACCTAAAAGTCTATTTCCTAGTGTAATTAAAGCAAAACACACTACAGATATATCCTCCTCTGGCTTTTTCCAAAGAGCCTTTGATTTGTTTTTAAGAAAGGGCCTATGGAAAAAACATATTGAAACTATAAAGAGGGTATATGATGATAAATACAATACTATGGTGAAGGAATTAAATAGATTAAGTAAGTATGGAATATCCTTTGCAGAACCAAAGGGTGGCCTAAGCATTTGGATCAGGCTACCAGAAGATATTGATTCAGTGGAATTATATAAGGAATGTACAGAAAATGGCATATCCTTTGTTCCAGGAAAGATATTTTTCACTGATGATGACATTTACACCAATTACATTCGCCTAAGCTTTGGTGCTGTCTCTAAGGAAGAAATAGTAAAACGTATACAGATATTGGAAAATTCCTTAAGAAAAAAGCAAGAAAAAGACAACAAATACCTTCCTTTCATATAAAAAGGCTTCTTACTTTATTGTAAAGAAGCCTTTTCCTTTAAAAATTCCATTATTATGGATATAAATTCATTTGGCTTTTCAAATAGGGCTGCATGGCCTGTATCCTTCATTATAACAAGTTTAGAACCTTCAATTTCCTTGTGGATATATTTCTGGTAATCAAGTAGTGTAATTAAATCATATTCTGCACCAATAATTAAAGTAGGCACCCTGATATCCCTTATTAGATGGGACACATTATAGTTTCTAGAACTATTGATATTTCTGATGAATCTATCCTTCCATTCTTCATCTAAAACTTTAGACATCATCTTCTTGTTTTCTTGTATTTTATCATAATTTTGTTGATAAAATTTAAAGGAGTAGATATAGGGAAATACTATACTTGAAAAAATTTCTCCATCAAGGCTTGAGGCAGCATGAGCCCATGCTTTTTGCACATCCTTCATAATATTTGAAATATAAGAGTCTGTATTGGCCAATATTAGGGATTTTACCTTATTCTTATACTTTATAGCATAGGTTAAGGCTACCCTACCTCCATAGGATATTCCTAAAAGATTGATTTTTTCTATTTTTAATTTTTCCAAAAAAGCATTTAAAATATCAGCCTGGGTATCAATGGTATAATTAGCCTCATAACTATCAGATCTACCTTGATCTATTAAATCTATTAAGATCATCCTATAATTTTTAGATACATACTTAACCAAATGAAGCCAGCTACTAGTATTCATCATAAGGCCATTTAAAAATACAATTGGATTTCCCTTGCCAAATTCCCTATAATATATATTTTTGCCTTCTATATTTATATATGGCACGGTATCAGCCCCTTTTTCCTAGTATATTAAAATAAGTATCATTAGTACAAATCCTATTATACCAGATATTGGATATATTATTCCTACAAGTTTTGCAAATCCGAATTTTGCCAAGGGTATGGCTGATATACAAAAAAGGGCTGTATATAACAATTTATTTTTGTCTCCTATTCTGCTCATAAAACCAAATCCATTGGCTATGGCAGTTGTAAATATGGCAATCCAAAGTATTAGGGCATATATTTTTCTATATCCTGTATGAATGCTTCCACATATTTTAAGCATTGGTATTTCTAAATTTACTACTTCATTATAATATATAAGCATGCTCAATAGTATGCTTAATCCCAACAAAAATAAAATAGCCCCTCCTGTAAACCCTCCTAGAACGGCTGTTTTTTTATCCTTAATTAAAGGAAGTAAGGAGGAAAATACTATTATTATAATTAAGGAATTGGAACCAAAATAAAGTAAAGAAGAACTTATGAAATTTCCCTTTCCAGTTAAACTTACCCCACCTATATTTGAAAAATTAAACCCTTCCCTTGTATTAAGATATATAGACGTAAATAGTATGCCAACAATTAATATTGGAACCAATATAGTGTTTATTATTGATAAGCCCTCTAGCTTAAATAAAAAAACTATAAAGGTAAATACAACCATAACCATAATTCCTATATTAAAGGATAGGCCCAGTTCTTCTTTAAATATGGCCCCACTACCTGACAACATGACTCCGTAGCCAGTATACAAGGAAAGACCTATTATGGTATCAAAAATAAAAGAAAATCTACGGCCAAATAAATTTACTACTAATTCATTTAAGTTTTCTATCCTATTCTTATGAATTTTTAGTAGGAGCAGGGACCCAAGTGCAGAAAATAAAAGGCCAGAAATAACCATACCAAATATACTCTTTACCCCATATATCCCAAAAAATTCCACAATTTCTCTTCCTGATGCAAAGCCAGCTCCAATAACAGTGCCTATATATACTGAAGCAATTTTAATCCAATTTTTGTTCATATATATCCCCCTTCCTGATAACTAATCTATTATCAGGAAGGCTTGTATTATAACTTCAATAGACAAATAATAAGGCACGGAATGATTCCGTGCCTAAAAACTACACTCTTTCTTCTCTAAAGGCCTTAACTACTGCTACCATTGCAAATAGCATTACAAATATAAAAGGAAAGGCTGCTGCAACAGAGGCTGTTTGTAATGCTTCCAATCCTCCTGATAAGAGTAGGGCTGCTGCAAAAAGGGCTAACACTATTCCCCATAAAAATTTCTTGCTATTGCTTGGATTTAGATCTCCCTGGGAAGTAAACATTCCTAGTACAAAGGTAGCAGAATTAGATGATGTTATAAAGAATGTAGTTAATAAAACTATTGTGATTAAAGATAGTATATTTGTTAGTGGATAGTATTCATATACTTTAAACAAGGCTGTTTCTGGTGCCTGTGCAGCAATAGCTAGTATATCTATGCCTAATTGACCAACTAAATTTAATCCTAAAGAACCAAATACAGCAAACCAAACTATAGATACTAGGGCTGGTGTAATTATAACCCCTCCAATAAATTCCCTAACTGTTCTTCCTTTGGATATCCTAGCTATAAAACTTCCTACAAAGGGTGCCCAGGCTATCCACCAAGCCCAGTAAAATATTCTCCAGTTGTTTATCCAAGTGTTATCTCCAAAGGCACTTATATTTAAACTATCTTTAAAGAAATCATTAATATACAAGCCTAATCCATTTGTAAAATTGTTTATTATAGGCAGGGTAGGTCCTAATACTAAAACAAGAACCAATAATCCACAGGCTAAATATAAATTTATATCTCCAAGTATTTTAATTCCCTTATCTATACCACTAACTGCTGTGTATATGGTTATAACTGTAATAACTACTATTATTATCATTTGAACCAGCGATGTTTCTGGAATGTTAAAGAGATAATTTAATCCACTATTGATCTGTAAAGTTCCCAGTCCTAATGAAGTTGCCACCCCTGCAACTGTAGCAAACACAGCCAGTATGTCTACTAGTTTTCCAATTGGTCCATTTACCCTATCTTCTCCTATTAAAGGAATAAATATACTACTTATAAGACCAGGCTTATTCTTTCTAAACTGAAAATATGCAAGGGCAAGACCTATAATACTGTAATTTGCCCAAGGATGGAAGCCCCAATGCATAAAGGAAGATTTCATAGCAAAGTCCATAGCCTCTGTTGTACCTGGTTCTATTCCTTGCAATGGATTTACAAAATGGGATATTGGTTCAGCTAAGCCCCAAAATACAAGACCTATACCCATTCCTGCTCCAAATAACATACCAAACCAGGACAAAGTACTGTATTCAGGTTCAGAATCATCTGGGCCTAATTTTATTTTTCCATATTTGCTAAAAGCTAAAGCAAGGGCAAATATAACAAAGGTCAACATGGATATTAAATATAACCAGCCAAATTTATTAGACAAAAAGCTTAGTAAAGCGTTTGCAAAATTTGCAAAACTAGTATTACCAACTATGCCCCATATAACTATTATTATAGATAATCCAAGGGATATATGAAAAACCTTGTTGTTTTTCCACATTGTTTTATCCATATTCTACCTCCAATTAAATGGTGTTTATAAATTTTTTTACCTATTTATAAATAAAGGGTGATAAGGTCATCACCCTTTATTTATTATATTTTTTTATATCCTTACCTTATATACAGTTTGTTCTTTTATATCATCTGTTAATGCATCTAAGGCTACTCCTACCCTATGGTATCTCATTTGCCACTGTTCTTCTTCTGTTCTTGAAGGATCACCAAGTGGATAAGGTATAGAGAAGGATGGAACTATCTTATTTGCTCCTGTACTCTTGGCTACAGGAACTAGGTTAGCTATTTGAACAACTGGTATACCTGCACGCTCTATTTCTTTTACCATTGTTGCACCGCAACGTGTACAAGTACCTCAGGT
>JAAYFE010000076.1 GCA_012728365.1 Tissierellia bacterium | reverse complement strand
GAGACAATGCTAAGTTCACAATAGAGTTAATAACACCAATAGCAATGGAAGAAGGATTAAGATTTGCTATTCGTGAAGGTGGAAGAACTGTTGGTGCTGGTGTTGTAAGTAAAATACTTGGATAATAATTGTCATAGGAAAGGCTAGGCTATTAGGCCTAGTCTTTTTTAAAGACTTTATCTGGATATTTTTGTTTTAAAATGGAGAAAATTATAGAGTATAATTTGGTTTGTGCAGTTATTATTTTATTGACATAGATTTTAATTTGTGATAGCTTATATTAAGTAACAATATGCAAAAATATAGTTAATTAAAGATTATATATTTTAAAATTGCTCTGGACTTAAAAAGCATAAAGCCATATATTAGTTTTGTAGGAGGTGTAGCAAATGCGAGACAGAATCACATTAGAATGCACAGAGTGCAAACAAAGAAATTATGTAAGCACTAAGAACAAAAGAAATACTACAGAAAGATTAGAACTTAAAAAGTATTGTAAGTTCTGCAAGACTCATACTGTTCATAAGGAAACAAAATAATTATAATATAATTATTGGATAAGGAAGTGAATTTATGTCAGCTCAAACCAGCGCTAGTAAGAAAGGCAAATTAAAAACATATTTAAGAGGCGTTAGGTCAGAAATGAAAAAAGTTGTATGGCCTAATAGGAAGACTTTAGTAAACCATACTGGAATAGTTATTATAATAAGTATTATTGTAGCTTTGATTGTTTGGGCATTAGATCTTGGGATACATCGTATATTATCATTATTTATCTAATAAAGTAAGGAGGGAATGGACCAACTGGTCCCCAACAATATGACAGATATAGATAAATCTGAAAGTAGGGAAGAAAGGGCCAAAAGAGCCAAATGGTATGTGGTCCATACTTATTCTGGACATGAAAATAAAGTAAAAGCCAATATTGAAAAAATGGTAGAAAACAGAGGCATGGTTGACGACATATTTGAAGTGGCGGTACCAACTGAAGAATATGTAGATACAAAGGGCGGGAAGAAAACACACAAAGAAAGGAAACTTTTCCCTGGTTATGTTCTAGTAAAGATGATAGTTAACGATGTATCATGGTATCTTGTCAGAAACACAAGGGGGGTAACAGGATTTGTAGGACCTGGCTCTAAACCAATTCCATTGACAGATGAAGAAGTTAGGGCCTTAGGAGTACAGGATAAACAGGCTCCATCAATAGACTTAAAAGCAGGAGATGTAATAAAGGTTACTACTGGTCCTTTTGAAAACTTTATGGGAACTGTTGAAAGTGTTAACCTTGAAAAGAAAAAGGTTAAGGTATATGTTTCTATGTTTGGAAGAGAAACCCTTGTGGAATTAGATTTTGACCAAGTAGAAAAAATATAAGCTTGCTAATAAAAGCTAACAAGCTTTTTATATAGATTTTATTAAGTGGGAGGGTTATTCCCGCCAAACCACATTGTAAATTAGGAGGTGCAAGGATTATGGCAAAAAAGGTTATAGCCGTTGTGAAATTACAAATACCTGCTGGTAAGGCTACTCCAGCACCACCTGTAGGAACTGCATTAGGACCTCATGGAGTAAATATTATGCAATTTACCAAGGAGTTCAATGCAAGGACTGCAGATCAGGCTGGAATGATAATACCAGTAGTTTTGACAGTTTATCAAGATAGATCATTTACATTCATTACAAAAACACCACCTGCATCTGTATTAATAAAGAAAGCTGCAGGAATAGAATCAGGTTCTGGCGAACCTAATAAAAACAAAGTAGCAACTATTTCTAAAGATAAAATAAAAGAAATTGCTGAATTGAAGATGCCAGATTTAAATGCTGGTAGTTTAGAAGCTGCAATGAAAATGATAGAAGGTACAGCTAAAAGTATGGGAGTTACAGTAGAAGAATAGGAAGAATAAAAAAGAGTGGGAGGATAATTCCGCTAATACCACAAGGAGGTAAGAGAGATGGCAAAGAGAGGAAAGAAATATCAAGAAAGTTTAAAGCTAGTGGACAGAACTCATGTGTATGATCCACAAGAAGCATTTGATTTAGTAGAAAAAACTGCAAAGGCAAACTTTGATGAAACTGTTCAGCTATCAGTTAAACTTGGGGTAGATCCAAGACATGCAGACCAACAAGTAAGAGGTACAGTAGTATTACCACATGGTACAGGAAGAACTAGAACAGTTTTAGTGTTTGCAAAGGGAGAAAAAGCAAAAGAAGCTGAAAACGCTGGTGCTGATTATGTAGGAGCAGAAGAGCTTGTAGAAAAAATTCAAAATGAAGGTTGGCTAGATTTTGATGTCGTAGTTGCTACACCTGATATGATGAGTGTTGTAGGTAGATTAGGTAGAATACTTGGACCTAAAGGACTAATGCCAAACCCAAAATCTGGAACTGTTACATTTGAAGTAGAAAAAGCTGTTAAGGAGATAAAGGCAGGTAAGGTAGAATACAGGGTAGATAAAGCTGGTATAATAAATGTGCCAATAGGCAAGGTTTCTTTTGGTAAAGACAAGTTAATAGATAACTTTAAAACCATAATGGATGCCATAATTAGATCCAAACCTGCAGCAGCAAAGGGTAGGTATTTAAGAAGTGTTGTTGTTTCCAGTACAATGGGACCTGGCATTAAGATTAATCCCCAACAGTTATTAGATAATTAATATAAAATAAATAAAAAGTTATAAAAGTTATTGACTAATATATAATTTACTGATATAATTATGCCGTTAATTAAATAGGCACCGTAGACAGTAGGGACCGGAAGGTGTAAAAATCCTACCGAGGTGAGATTTTTACTAATCTTTAATGGAGATTAGAGGTCTCTTCGTGGCTACGGGGAGGCCTTTATTTGTTTGGCCTTTAGGAGGTGAAATAGTTGAGCAGCAAAGCTTTAGAAAAAAAGAAACAAATAGTAGAAGAAATTAAAGAAAAAATAGAAAAGTCTCAAAGTGTAGTACTAGTAGATTATAGAGGATTAAATGTAGACCAAGTAACCCAGCTAAGAAAAAAATACAGGGAAGCAGGTGTTGACTACAAGGTCTACAAAAACACATTAATGAGATTTGCTTTTAAGGAAGCAGGATATGAGGAATTTAATGAATACTTAACTGGGCCAAATGCAGTAGCTTTTGGATTTGACGACCCAGTGGCACCAGCTAAAGTTACTCATGAATTTGCAAAGGAACATGAAAGTCTAGAAATAAAGGCTGGTATAGGTGATGGTAAGATTGTAAGCCTAGATGAAATTAAGAGATTAGCAGATCTACCATCAAGAGAAGTTCTAATTGCTCAAGTACTAGGAGGATTAAATGCTCCTATTGCAGGGTTTGCTAATGTTCTTCAAGGAACAATTAGAAGCCTTGTATATGCATTAAATGCAATTAAGGAAAAACAAGAAGCACAAGAAGCATAATAAAGAAAAAAATGGAGGGATATATAATGGCAAGTGAAAAAGTTTTAAATTTAATTGAAGAAGTTAAGAGCTTAACAGTATTAGAATTATCAGAATTAGTAAAGGCATTAGAAGAAGAATTTGGAGTAAGTGCAGCTGCTCCAGTTGCAGCAGTAGCAGCAGCACCAGTAGCAGGTGGAGATGCACCAGCAGCTGAAGAAAAAACAGAATTTGATGTTATACTAGCAAATGTAGGAGCAGAAAAGATTAAGGTTATAAAAGTAGTTAGAGAATTAACTGGTCTAGGATTAAAAGATGCTAAAGATTTAGTAGATAATGCACCAAAGGCTATTAAAGAAGGCGCTTCAAAAGAAGAAGCTGAAGAAATGAAGGCTAAATTAGAAGAAGTTGGTGCAACTGTAGAATTAAAATAGTTACTTTATAAAAAGGCTTTCTTAAAGAAGGCCTTTTTTGTTTACCAATTATTATACAAAAAAATCCTTGACATACTATATTTGCTATGATAATATATATATTTGCAATTATGCGTGAATGAAATTGTATAAAAAACTTCATAAATGTCAATATTATAATATATTTAGTCTGTATATGTGACCAAAAGCCTTTATATGCTTTTGGGTATTTTAGTTTAATAAGGGGTGAATTAACCATGGTGCATCCTGTAAAGTATGGAAGACGTGTCAGAATGAGCTATTCCCGCATAGAAGAGATTTTAGATTTACCAGATTTAATTGAAGTTCAAAAAGAATCCTATAAGTGGTTCATCCAGGAAGGTTTAAAGGAAGTATTTGAAGATATTTCCCCTATACAGGACTATACTGGTAACCTAATTTTAGAATTTGTAGATTATTATATTGGAAAAGAACCTAAATATACGGAAGAAGAAGCAAGAGAAAGAGATGCCACCTACTCAGCACCATTAAAGGTAAAGGTAAGGCTTATAAATAAAGAAACTGGAGAGGTAAAGGAACAGGAAGTATTTATGGGAGACTTTCCGTTGATGACCAAGAAGGGAACCTTCATAATCAATGGAGCGGAAAGGGTAGTAGTTAGCCAATTAGTAAGATCTCCTGGAGTATATTATTCAGAAGAAATTGATAAATCTGGGAAAAGGCTATATTCTGCCACAGTAATTCCAAATCGTGGAGCATGGCTTGAATATGAGACAGACTCTAACGATGTGGTTTATGTTAGAATTGACCGAACTAGGAAATTGCCTATTACAACCCTTTTAAGGGCTTTAGGATATAAAACCAATGCAGAAATTTTAGAACTATTAGGAGAAAGTGAGCAAATATTAAAGACTTTGGAAAAGGATAATACAAGTTCTGATGAGGAAGCTTTAATAGAAATATATAAAAGATTAAGACCCGGGGAACCTCCTACAGTTGAAAGTGCTCAATCATTATTAAAAAATCTATTTTTTGAAGCAAGAAGATACGATTTAGCCAAGGTAGGAAGGTATAAATTTAACAAAAAGCTTGCTTTATACAATAGAATAATAGGAAAAAGGGCAGCAACAGATATTATAAATGAAGAAACGGGAGAGTTGTTTGTATCAGAAGGTGAAAAGATTACAAGGGATAAGGCTATTGAAATTGAAAATAGTGGAATAAAAGAAGTAGATGTTATAACTGATGATGGCAAGATAGTCCGTGTTATTGGAAACCATTTTGTTAGTGGCAAAGCTTTTGATTTACCCTTTTCTTTAGAAGAATTTGGCTTAAAGGAAAAAGTATACTATCCAGTAATGAAGGAATTAGTAGATACTTATGATGATCCTGAAGAATTAAAGGAAGCAATAAAAGAGAGAATTAGAGACCTTTCCCCTAAACACATTATTGTAGAAGATATAATAGCCACCATAAATTATCAATTTAACCTATTCCATGGAATTGGTTCAACAGATGATATTGACCATTTAGGAAATAGAAGGCTGCGTTCAGTTGGAGAACTATTACAAAACCAATTTAGAATTGGTCTATCAAGAATGGAAAGAGTAGTAAGGGAAAGAATGACCATTCAAGATATAGATGTGGCAACTCCTCAAGCCTTAATCAACATCAGACCCATAGTAGCAGCCATTAAGGAATTCTTTGGTAGCAGCCAGCTATCCCAATTTATGGATCAAACAAATCCCTTAGCAGAGCTGACCCACAAAAGAAGGATGTCAGCTTTAGGACCAGGAGGCTTAAGTAGGGATAGGGCAGGATTTGAAGTGAGGGACGTTCACAATTCCCACTATGGAAGAATGTGTCCTATAGAAACTCCGGAAGGTCCAAATATAGGTCTTATTACTTCATTGGCAACCTATGCAAGAATAAATGAATATGGGTTTTTAGAGGCTCCTTATAGAAAAGTAGATAAGGAAAGAGGAGTAGTACTTAATGAGGTAGAATATTTAACGGCAGATTTGGAAGATGAATTTATAATAGCCCAGTCTAATGAACCTTTAGATGAAGAAAATAGATTTATAAGCAAAAGGGTTATTGCAAGAGGAAAGGGTGGCCATATTGACATTTATCCAAGCAATGAAGTTGATTATATGGACGTATCCCCTAAACAAATAGTGTCTGTAGGTACGGCTATGATTCCATTCTTGGAAAATGACGACGCCAACAGAGCCCTTATGGGGGCTAACATGCAACGTCAAGCAGTACCCCTTCTAAAAGCGGAAGCTCCAATAATAGGAACTGGTATAGAATATAAGGCAGCCAGAGACTCAGGAGTTGTAGTTCTTGCAAAACATGCTGGTGTTGTAACTAGGGTTAGTTCTGACGAAATACTTATAAAAAGGGATGATAGTGGTCAAATTGATAGATATAAGCTTTTGAAGTTTAAGCGTTCAAACCAAGGTACTACTATAAACCAAAGACCAATAGTAAGGAAAGGTGACAAGGTAGAAAAGGGCGAAGTCATAGCCGATGGACCAAGCACTGATTTAGGAGAAATTGCATTGGGTAAAAACCTATTGGTAGCTTTTATGACTTGGGAAGGCTACAATTATGAGGACGCCATATTATTAAGTGAAAGGCTTGTTATAGAGGATACTTTAACTTCTATCCATATTGAGGAGTATGAATCAGAAGCTAGAGATACTAAGCTTGGACCAGAAGAGATCACAAGGGATATTCCAAATGTTGGGGAAGATATGCTTAAGAATTTGGATGAAAATGGAATTATAAGAATAGGTGCAGAAGTAAAATCTGGAGATATATTGGTAGGAAAGGTAACTCCAAAGGGAGAAACAGAATTAACAGCTGAAGAAAGACTCTTAAGAGCTATATTTGGAGAAAAGGCAAGGGAAGTAAGGGATACTTCTCTTAGGGTACCTCATGGAGAAAGTGGAATAGTAGTAGACGTTAAGATCTTCTCCAGGGAAAATGGAGATGAATTAGCTCCTGGGGTAAATAAGATGGTTAGAGTATATGTAGCTACTAAGAGGAAGATTAGTGTTGGAGACAAAATGGCTGGTCGTCATGGTAATAAAGGTGTTATATCTAGAATCCTTCCAATAGAGGATATGCCATTTTTACCAGATGGAACCTCAGTAGATGTAGTACTAAACCCTCTGGGAGTACCATCAAGAATGAATATAGGTCAGGTTCTTGAAGTTCATTTAGGTTTAGCAGCCAAAAAACTTGGCTGGCATGTGGCTACTCCAGTATTTGATGGTGCATCTGATCAGGATATAATAGAAGCTCTTGAAATGGCAGGATATCCAAAGAGTGGTAAAATCATGTTAAGGGATGGAAGAACAGGAGAATACTTTGATAATCCTGTTACAGTTGGATACATGTATATGCTAAAGCTACACCACTTAGTTGACGATAAAATTCATGCCAGATCCACTGGTCCTTACTCTTTAGTAACCCAACAGCCTCTTGGAGGAAAGGCTCAATTTGGAGGCCAAAGATTTGGAGAAATCGAGGTTTGGGCTCTAGAAGCCTATGGTGCAGCCCATACCCTTCAAGAACTTCTTACAGTAAAATCAGACGATGTAGTAGGTAGGGTAAAAACTTATGAAGCCATTGTGAAGGGAGAAAATATACCTGAACCAGGAATACCAGAATCCTTTAAAGTTCTAATTAAGGAACTACAAAGCTTGGCTTTAGATGTAAAAGTGTTAAGTGAAGAAGAGGATGAAATAGAAATTGAAGAATATGTGGATGATATTGATGACTTAGAATTAACAGGCGATGATTTTATAGATGAAAGATATATAGAAGATGAAGAAATAAAAGAAGATATGGAAGATGACATGGAAGAAGATATGGAAGATGAAGATATAGTTGACATAGATGAAAGTTTTATATTTGAAGAATAATAAGGATTTAAGACTATATTAAATATTTAAAGAAGATTACTAAGGATGCTCTTGACTTTAGTCATAAGAGATTCAACATGAATTTTACTATAGAAAGGAGAGAAAGCTCCTTGTTTGAATTAAATTCATTTGATGCAATTAGAATAGGTCTTGCATCCCCTGAAAAAATAAGACAATGGTCAAGGGGAGAAGTTAAAAAGCCAGAAACCATAAACTATAGAACTTTAAAGCCTGAAAAGGAAGGTCTCTTTTGTGAAAAAATATTTGGACCTGTAAAGGATTGGGAATGCCATTGTGGTAAATATAAAAGAATTAGGTATAAGGGAGTAGTTTGTGACAGATGTGGAGTTGAAGTAACTAAGGCAAAGGTTAGAAGGGAAAGAATGGGGCACATAGAATTAGCTGCTCCTGTTTCCCATATTTGGTACTTTAAAGGAATACCCAGTAGAATGGGTCTTATATTAGACATGTCTCCAAGGTCCTTAGAAAAAGTACTATACTTTGCATCCTATATAGTAACAGATCCTGGTGACACCCCTTTATATGAAAAACAGCTATTGACTGAAGGAGAATATAGGGAAGCTTTAGAAAAGTACGGAAATAAGTTTAAAGCAGGAATGGGAGCAGAAGCAATTAAAGAATTATTAGCAAAAATAGACTTGGAAAAAGAGGCGGCAGATTTAAGGCTTCAATTAAAGGAGGCTACTGGACAAAAAAGAACACGAATTATCAGGAGGTTAGAAGTAATAGAAGCCTTTAAGGCCTCTGGAAATAGGCCAGAATGGATGATATTGGATGTCATACCAGTAATTCCACCGGACTTAAGGCCTATGGTTCAATTAGATGGAGGAAGGTTTGCAACATCAGACTTAAATGATCTTTACAGAAGGGTAATTAATAGAAATAATCGTCTAAAAAGATTATTAGACCTAGGAGCACCAGATATCATTGTTAGAAATGAAAAGAGAATGCTTCAAGAAGCAGTGGATGCCTTAATAGATAATGGAAGAAGGGGAAGGCCAGTAACAGGGCCTGGTAACAGGCCTTTAAAATCCCTATCTGATATGCTTAAGGGTAAGCAGGGTAGGTTTAGGCAAAACCTTCTTGGTAAGAGGGTTGACTATTCAGGCCGTTCTGTTATAGTGGTTGGGCCAGAGCTTAAATTCTATCAGTGCGGATTGCCCAAAAATATGGCCTTAGAGCTATTTAAGCCCTTTGTGATGAAAAAGCTAGTACAGGAAGGATATGCCCACAATATTAAATCTGCTAAGCGTATGGTAGAAAGAACAAAGCCTGAGGTTTGGGATGTGTTGGAAGAGGTTATAAAGGAACATCCAGTACTACTTAACAGGGCACCTACCCTTCACAGATTGGGAATTCAAGCCTTTGAACCTGTATTAGTCGAAGGAAAAGCAATAAAACTTCATCCTCTTGTGTGTACAGCATATAATGCAGACTTTGATGGAGACCAGATGGCAGTTCACGTTCCCTTATCTGCTGAAGCTCAAGCAGAAGCAAGGTTACTCATGCTTTCTGTAAACAATATATTGGCACCAAAGAACGGAAAGCCTATAACAACTCCAACTCAGGATATGGTTCTAGGAAGTTATTATTTAACTGTAGAAGTTCCAGGTGAAAAGGGAGAAGGGAAGATATTCAAAGACTATAATGAAATGCTTCAAGCATATTATAATGGCTTTGTTGGAGTTCATGCTAGAGTTAAGGTAAGAAAGAAATTAGATGAAAATGATAGAGGTTTTTTAGTAGAAAGTACTGTAGGAAGGTTTATATTTAATGAAAGTATCCCACAGGACCTAGGATTTGTAGATAGAAGCGTAGATAAATATTCCCTTGAAATAGATACCCTAGTAGACAAAAAGATGCTAGAAAAAATAATAGAAAAGTGCTACCTAAAACATGGAAATACAGTAACTGCTGAAGTATTAGATAAAATAAAGGAATTAGGATTTAAATATTCTACTCAGGGTGCCATAACCATTAGCATGGAGGATGTAATAGTACCAAAGGAAAAAGAAGAATTAATAAGCAAGGCTGAAGAAGAAGTAGATAAGTTTGAAAAATCCTACAGAAGAGGCTTAATATCAGATGAAGAAAGGTATGAAAAAGTAATTGAAATTTGGAATAGAACAACTGAAGAAGTTACAGAAGCTCTAATGAATAGCATGGATAAGATGAACAACATATTCATAATGGCTCACTCTGGAGCTAGAGGTAGCAAGAACCAGATAAGGCAGCTGGCAGGTATGAGGGGATTAATGGCAAGTGCTACAGGAAAAACTGTAGAAATACCCATTAAGTCTAACTTTAGAGAAGGGTTAAATGTATTGGAATTCTTCATATCCACCCACGGATCCAGAAAGGGACTGGCAGATACAGCCTTGAGAACTGCAGACTCTGGATACCTGACCAGAAGGCTGGTGGATGTAAGCCAGGATGTTATAGTAAGGGAAGAAGAATGTGGAACTGAGGAATATTTAGTAGCTAAGGCCTTTATGGATGGAAGAGAAGTAATAGAGGACCTTAAGGACAGGATAGTAGGTAGATATGCTGCTGAGGATGTTATAAATCCAGAAACAGGTGAAATAATAGTTAAAAAAGGACAAATGATACTAGAAGATATGGCAGAAAAAATAGAAAAGCTAGGAATTAAAGAGGTTAAGGTTAGGACCGTACTGGGCTGCAAAACTCGCCATGGAGTATGTGCTCATTGTTATGGAAGGAACTTAGCTACTGGAGATCCTGTACGTGTTGGTGAAGCAGTAGGAACTATTGCAGCCCAATCCATAGGAGAACCAGGTACTCAGCTTACAATGCGTACCTTCCACACTGGTGGAGTTGCAGGAGACGATATTACTCAAGGTCTACCTAGGGTTGAAGAATTATTTGAAGCAAGAAAGCCAAAAGGATTAGCTATAATAAGCGAAATATCAGGTCAAGTAAAAATTAGCGAAGTAAAAAAGAAGAGGGAAGTAACAGTTACATCAAAAGATGGAGAAAGCAAAACATATACAATACCTTATGGTTCAAGACTAAAGGTAAGGGATGGAGACTATATAGAAGCTGGAGATGAGATAACAGAAGGTTCTGTAAACCCACATGATATATTGAAGATTAAAGGTGTAAAAGGAGTACAGGAATATTTAGTAAAAGAAGTTCAAAGGGTTTATAAACTTCAAGGGGTAGACATTAATGATAAGCATATTGAAATAATTGTAAGACAAATGCTAAATAAGGTTAAAATTGAAGATCCAGGAGATACAGATTTCTTGCCAGGAAGCTTAGTGAATCTACATGATTTTGAAGATGCAAATAAGTAAGCTGTGGAAAATGGCAAAAAACCTGCTGTAGGTAAGAGGGCCTTATTAGGTATTACTAAAGCATCCCTTGCAACAGATTCCTTCCTATCTGCAGCCAGCTTCCAAGAAACTACTAGGGTGCTGACAGATGCAGCCATTAAGGGAAAGGTTGATCACTTAATAGGATTAAAAGAAAATGTTATTATTGGTAAACTAATTCCTGCAGGAACTGGCATGAGAAGGTATAAGGATATAGAAGTAATATTAGAGGAAAGTGAAGAAACAGAAGAAAATGGTGTTGACACTGAAGAATAGTGATGATAGAATATATAGGTGCGTAAAAAGAAGTTGACTCTTTGAAAACATGAAGATTATGTGGCTTAGGCCACATAATCTTCAGAATGTTTAAAAGGAGGAGGAAACTTATGACTGCATCTTTAGATGCTCAAAAAAGGGTAGTAGGAACCAATCAGGTTAAAAGAGCTTTACAGAAGGACGAGGTAGAGAAGGTATTTATTGCTAAAGATGCTGAGGAAAGGGTAGTAAAAGACATAATAAATATGTGCAATGAAAAAGGAATTGAAATAGTGTATGTGGAAACTATGAAGAAATTAGGAAAGCAATGTAATATAGATGTAAGTGCAGCAAGTGCTGCTTTATTAAAATAAATTTATATAAGGAGGTGCAGGAATGCCAACAATTAACCAATTAATTAGAAGAGGTAGAAAAAAGGTAGAACACAAATCTAAATCACCAGCTTTAGGTATTAACTTTAACTCTTTAAAAAAGGAATTTACTGAAGTTAACTCTCCACAAAAAAGAGGAGTTTGTACTGCAGTAAGAACTGTTACTCCTAAAAAGCCTAACTCAGCTTTAAGAAAGATTGCAAGGGTTAGACTTTCAAATAACGTGGAAGTTAATGCTTACATTCCTGGAATTGGCCACAATTTACAAGAGCACAGTGTTGTTCTTATAAGAGGTGGAAGGGTTAAAGACTTACCAGGTGTTAGATACCATGTTATTAGAGGTACCTTGGATGCTGCTGGAGTAGAAAATAGAAAGCAAGGTAGATCCAAGTATGGTGCTAAAAAAGGTAAATAATTGTGCGATAATGCGAGGATTTATTCCCTTTATATAGATGCATTAGTGAGCACAACGGCAGTATATCTGTCGAGTACCTATGAATTAATTTAATGGTTAAGGAGGGAAGTAAAGTGCCAAGAAAAGGTAACATAGTTAAAAGAGAAGTAATGCCAGATCCTATATACAATGATAAAACTGTTACAAAACTAATCAATAAAGTAATGCTTGATGGAAAAAAAGGAATTGCACAAAGAATTGTATATGGTGCTTTTGACATTATAGCAGAAAAAACTGGCGAAGATCCATTGGAAGTTTTCTATAAAGCTTTAAACAATGTGATGCCAGTGTTAGAAGTTAGAGCTAGACGTATAGGTGGTGCCACATATCAAGTTCCAGTAGAAGTAAGACCTGAAAGAAGGGAAACTTTAGGTATTCGTTGGCTTGTTACCTATGCAAGAAATAGAGGCGAAAAGACAATGAAGGAAAGATTAGCTAAAGAAATTATGGATGCAGCTAACAATACTGGAGCAAGTGTTAAGAAGAAAGAAGATACTCATAAGATGGCTGAAGCAAATAAGGCATTCGCACACTACAGATGGTAGTTCTATGATTCTCGTACAAGAAGACGTAGGAGGGGACATACATTCAGGAAGGAGGAAAATTTGTGCCTAGAGAATTTCAGTTAGAAAGAACACGAAACATAGGAATAATGGCCCATATAGATGCAGGTAAAACAACTACTACAGAAAGAATACTATTTTATACAGGTAAAATCCATAAAGTAGGGGAAACACATGAAGGTGCTGCTGAAATGGATTGGATGGAGCAAGAACAGGAAAGAGGAATTACCATCACATCTGCTGCAACTACTTGTCACTGGAAAGATCATAGGATCAACATAATTGATACACCAGGGCACGTGGATTTTACTGCAGAGGTAGAAAGATCTTTAAGGGTTCTAGATGGTGCAGTAGCAATATTTTGTGCAAAGGGTGGAGTAGAACCACAATCAGAAACAGTTTGGAGGCAAGCTGATAAATATCATATTCCTCGTATGGCTTTCGTCAACAAGATGGATATAGTAGGAGCGAACTTCTACAGAGTAGTGGATATGATTAAAGAAAGACTAAAAGCCAATCCTGTCCCCATACAATTACCTATTGGAAAAGAAGATACTTTCACTGGCATAGTTGATCTAATCGAAATGAATGCTAGAATTTATAAAGATGATCTTGGTAAAGAAATTGAAGTAGTTGATATACCTGAAGATTTAAAAGATTTTGCCCAAGAATATAGGGAAAAGCTATTGGAAAGTGTTGCAGATTTTGACGAAGAATTAATGATGAAATATTTAGAAGGAGAAGAAATTACTCCTGAGGAAATTAAGAAGGCCTTAAGAGCTGCAACTATTGATGTAAAAATAATTCCTGTTTTATGTGGTTCTTCCTACAAGAACAAAGGGGTTCAACCACTATTAGATGCTATAGTAGACTTTATGCCATCACCAACAGATATACCAGCTATACAAGGATTTGATGTAGATGGTGAAGAAACCCTAGAAAGGCATCCATCTGATGATGAGCCATTTTCAGCCTTAGCATTTAAAATAGTATCAGACCCATATGTAGGGAAATTAGCTTACTTTAGGGTGTATTCAGGAACCTTAAAATCAGGTTCTTATGTTTACAATCCAGTTAAGAGAAAGAAAGAAAGAATTGGTAGAATTCTCTTAATGCATGCCAACAAGAGGGAAGAAGTAGATGAAGTATATGCAGGTGATATAGCAGCAGCAGTAGGCTTAAAGCATACAACTACAGGAGACACTCTATGTGATGAAAACAATCAAATTGTATTAGAATCAATGGACTTCCCAGATCCTGTAATTGAAGTTGCCATTGAACCAAAATCTAAGGCTAGCCAGGAAAAAATGAGCATAGCTTTAGGAAAACTTGCAGAAGAGGACCCAACCTTCAAGACTTTTACAAATGAGGAAACAGGCCAGATTATTATTGCAGGTATGGGAGAACTTCACTTAGATATAATTGTAGATAGGCTTTTAAGAGAATTTAAAGTAGAAGCCAATGTAGGAAGTCCACAAGTTGCATATAAAGAGTCTATTTCTGCAGCAGCAGAAGCAGATACAAAATATGTAAGACAATCTGGTGGCCGTGGTCAATATGGTCACGTTAAGATTAGAATTGAGCCACAAGAACCTGGTAAAGGATACGAATTTGTCAACCAAATTGTTGGTGGGGTTATACCAAAAGAGTATATTCCAGCAGTTGATGCCGGTATCCAAGAAGCTATGCAATCAGGTATTTTAGGTGGCTATCCAGTAGTAGATGTTAAAGTAACCCTATACGATGGTTCATACCATGAAGTAGACTCTTCAGAAATGGCCTTCAAGATTGCCGGTTCCATGGCATTTAAAGAGGCTATGGCTAAAGCAAAGCCAATATTACTAGAACCTATAATGAAAGTTGAGGTTATTGTACCTGAAGAGTATATGGGTGATGTAATAGGAGATATTAACTCAAGACGTGGTAGAATCGAAGGTATGGAGCCAAGGGATGGGGTTCAAGTAGTTAGAGCCTATGTGCCATTGGCACAAATGTTTGGATATGCAACAGACCTTCGTTCAAATACACAAGGTAGAGCAGTTTACACAATGCAATTTGACCACTATGCTCAAGTACCAAATAATATAGCAGATGAAATATTAGGAATTAAATAAGATTAAGGAGGAAGAAAAATGGCAAAAGAAAAATTTGAGAGAACCAACCCCCACGTGAATATAGGAACAATTGGTCACGTTGACCACGGTAAAACAACATTAACAGCAGCAATAACAGCTGTATTAAATAAAAGATTTGGTACAGGACAATTTGTAGATTATGAAAATATAGACAAAGCTCCAGAAGAAAGGGAAAGAGGAATAACAATTTCAACATCCCACGTTGAGTATGAAACAGCAAACCGTCACTATGCCCACGTAGACTGCCCAGGCCACGCAGACTATGTAAAGAACATGATCACAGGAGCTGCTCAAATGGATGGAGCTATCCTAGTAGTATCAGCAGCTGATGGTCCAATGCCACAAACAAGAGAGCATATCCTACTATCAAGACAAGTAGGTGTACCCAAAATAGTAGTATTCTTAAATAAGGAAGACCAAGTGGATGACCCAGAACTAATCGAACTAGTAGAAATGGAAGTAAGAGAACTATTATCAGAATATGAATTTGATGGAGACAACACACCAATAGTAGTAGGTTCAGCATTAAAAGCTTTAGAAGACCCAGATGGAGAATGGGGAGATAAGATAGTAAAACTAATGGAAGAAGTAGATGCTTACATTCCAACACCAGAAAGAGAAGTAGATAAGCCATTCTTAATGCCAGTAGAAGACGTATTCAGCATTACAGGAAGAGGAACAGTAGCAACAGGAAGAGTAGAAAGAGGAACATTAAAGGTAGGAGAAAGCGTAGACATAGTAGGATTAGTAGAAGAATCAAGAACAGTAGTAGTAACAGGACTAGAAATGTTTAGAAAGGTGTTAGATGAAGCTCAAGCAGGGGACAACGTAGGAGCTCTACTTAGAGGTGTACAAAGAGATGAAATTGAAAGAGGCCAAGTATTAGCAAAACCAGGAACAATAACACCCCACACAAAATTTGAAGCAGAAGTATACGTACTAACAAAGGAAGAAGGAGGAAGACATACTCCATTCTTCAATGGATACAGACCACAATTCTACTTCAGAACAACAGACGTAACAGGAACAATCCAATTACCAGAAGGAGTAGAAATGGTAATGCCAGGAGACAATGCTAAGTTCACAATAGAGTTAATAACACCAATAGCAATGGAAGAAGGATTAAGATTTGCTATTCGTGAAGGTGGAAGAACTGTTGGTGCTGGTGTTGTAAGTAAAATACTTGGATAAGACAAGAGGGAGGGGACTGAACCAGCCCCCTTCTTTAGTGTTTAATCCTTAAAAAAATGGGAAATAAACTAAAAAAATACTTGAGTTTTTTACCAATTTCAGATACACTATATAAGTGTGATTTTTTTAGACATTGCGATGATACAAAAGGTTGCCTTGTATCCAACCCTTATTTAGTAGCCTGGGTGCAAGGGGAATTTTTGTTGAGAATGTCCGGTTACAAATCGGGCGACAGGAATTGTCTTATATAATTGGAACTTTTATATAAAAAAACATACAACACACCTGGAAGTGTGTATCGGCAATTCCATGTCGCATGTAAAAATTAGCATGCGATAGAAGGAGGGAATTAAATGTCAAAGAAAAATAAACAAAAAATTAGGATTAGATTAAAGGCTTATGATCATAAACTATTAGATTCTTCAGCTCAAAAAATAGTTGAAACTGCAAAGAGGACAGGGGCCGATGTTTCAGGGCCAGTACCACTACCAACAGAAAAGGAAATAATTACAATTTTAAGAGCTGTTCATAAGTATAAGGATTCAAGAGAGCAATTTGAACAAAGAACCCATAAGAGATTAATAGATATTCTTAATCCAGATCAAAAAACTGTAGATGCTTTAATGAAGCTAAATTTACCAGCTGGTGTTGATATTGAGATTAAGCTATAATTTCTTAGTATGATTGCTTGATGCAATCCGCTGTAAGAATATAGGAGGTGTAAGGAAATGAAAAATATTTTAGGTAGAAAAGTAGGAATGACTCAAGTTTTTACTGAAGATGGCACTGTAATTCCAGTGACAGTTGTAGAAGCAGGACCAGTAACAGTAGTTCAAAAGAAAACTGTTGAAAAAGATGGCTATAATGCAATCCAAGTTGGATTTGGTGATGTTAGTGAAAGAAGATTAAATAAGCCACTAAAGGGCCATTTTGAGAAAGCAGAAGTAGAATACAAAAAATTCCTTAGAGAATTTAGAGTTGATAATATAGATGATTATGAAATAGGTCAAGAGATAAAAGTTGATGTATTTGAAGCAGGAGACAAGGTAGACGTTACTGGTAGATCTAAGGGTAAAGGAACTCAAGGTGTAATTAAAAGACATAACTTTGGAAGAGGACCTGAATCCCACGGTTCAAAATACCACAGAGGTGGAGGAGCTAGATCAGCTGCTACCTACCCAGGAAGAGTATTTAAGGGAAGAAAAGGTCCAGGAAGAATGGGCAATGAAAGGGTTACTGTACAAAACCTTGAAGTAGTAAGGGTAGATGCAGATAGAAACCTATTATTAATAAAAGGCGCAGTACCAGGACCAAAGGGTGGATTATTGATTATAAGAGAGTCCATATACAACAAATAGTAAAGTGCTAGGAAAGGAGGATACGGTATGCCTAAGGTTAATGTTTATAATATGTTAGGTGAACAAGTTGGAGAGTTGGAATTAAGCGAAAATGTATTTGGTGTTGAAATAAACCATGATGCTATTCATGCAGTAGTAAAAAGCCATCTTGCCAATAGAAGACAAGGAACCCATGCAGCTAAAACAAGAGCTGAGGTAAGAGGCGGAGGAAGAAAGCCTTGGAGACAAAAAGGAACAGGAAGGGCTCGTCATGGTAGTATAAGATCACCTATATGGGTTGGTGGAGGAGTTGTATTTGCACCAAAGCCAAGGGATTATAGTTTAAAAGTACCTAAGAAGGTAAAAAGGCTTGCTATGAAGTCTGCGCTTACTTCAAAAGTACAAAATAATCAACTGATAGTATTAGATGAATTGAAATTTACCGAACCTAAGACTAAGGAAATGGTAAATGTATTATCAAATATTAAAGCAGATAAAAAAGCCCTTATAGTTATGGCTGAAAAGGATGAAAATGTAATTAAATCAGCAAGAAATATTCCTAATGTTGAAACAACACTAGTGAATACCCTAAATGTTTATGATATTTTAAAATAAAACTCCTTTGTTATAACTAAAGAGGCTGTTAAGAAAGTGGAGGAGGTGTTCGCATAATGAAGACTCCATACGATATTATAATAGAGCCATTGATTACTGAAGAAAGTATGAATGCAATGGCTGAGCGCAAATACACATTTAAAGTTGATAAAAAGGCTAATAAATCTGAAATAAAGAAGGCAGTAGAGAAGATCTTTGGAGTAAAGGTTGAAAAGGTAAATACCATAAACATGAAGGGTAAAAAGAAGAGAATGGGAATCTATGAAGGAAAAAGACCAGATTGGAAAAAGGCAATTGTTACACTAACTGAGGATTCCAAGGAAATAGAATTCTTTGAAGGTATGTAGTAAAGTTTAAGAAAAAAGGAGGGAATAATAATGGCTATTAAAAAATATAAACCAACTTCCCCAGGTATTCGTCAAATGTCTGTTTTAAGATTTGATGAAATTACTAAAAAGGAACCTGAAAAATCACTTGTAGTTACCTTAAAGAAAACTGGTGGAAGAAACTCACAAGGTAGAATAACAGCTCGTTTTAGAGGTGGTGGAGCCAAAAGAAAATATAGAATAATAGACTTTAAAAGGGATAAAGACGGAATACCAGGAAAGGTTGCAGCTATAGAATATGACCCAAACAGAACAGCAAATATTGCCTTAATCCATTATGTAGATGGTGAAAAAAGATATATACTTGCTCCAAACAAATTAAAGGTTGGAGATGTTATAGAATCAGGACCAAATGCTGATATTAAAGTAGGTAATGCTCTTCCACTAAAGAATATTCCAGTAGGTACAACAATCCACAATATTGAACTTATACCAGGCAAAGGTGGCCAACTTGTAAGATCAGCTGGTGCTGAAGCGCAACTAATGGGTAAGGAAGGCAAATATGCTCAAATAAGGCTACCATCAGGAGAATTTAGAATGGTACTATTAGAATGCCGTGCTACTATAGGTCAGGTAGGAAACTTAGATCATGAAAATATAACATTAGGGAAAGCAGGTAAATCTAGACACCTAGGTAGAAGACCTTCAGTAAGAGGTAGTGCCATGAACCCAGTAGACCATCCACACGGTGGTGGTGAAGGTAGAGCACCAATTGGTAGACCAGCTCCTGTAACTCCATGGGGTAAACCTACATTAGGATATAAGACTAGAAAGAAAAACAAGGAAACAGATAAATACATTATAAGAAGGAGAAAGAAATAGCTTAATATTAGCTGAAAGGAGGAATATTAATGGGTAGATCCTTGAAAAAAGGTCCATTTTGTGATGAACACCTTCTAAAGAAAATAGAAGAGTTGAATAAGAAGAATGAAAAAAAAGTAATAAAGACATGGTCTCGCCGTTCTACCATATTTCCTCAAATGGTTGGGCACACCATAGCAGTTCATGATGGTAGAAAGCATGTACCTGTATATATAACAGAGGATATGGTAGGCCATAAGCT
>JAAYFE010000075.1 GCA_012728365.1 Tissierellia bacterium | reverse complement strand
TAAAAGCTCCTTCATTTTTTCTTCATCTACTGGAAAGGCCTCATCTTCATCATAGAGCCACTTGTCCTCCCTGTGGAAGGAAAGGCTTTCATCATCATATTCCCATGATAGGGCCTTTACATCCTCATAGGCTATTTGTAATATGATCTCTTCCCTATTTTTAATCTTTTCCTTATGCTCCTCATACTGCTTTACAGCATAGGTGGCAATGGAGGTAAGGAGTAGGATGAATAGGAGCAGGTATATTTTTTTAGACCGCTTCATTTTGCATCCTCCTTCTTCTTAGAATTATATAAATGCCAAGGGCTAAGTATAGCAGTGGAAATACTCCAATCATTATGACCTTAAGCATAAAGGAAGTAGAATCGCTAATGGTTAAGTATTCATAGTCCAATGACTTGCTGCGAATGGCCATGGCTTCACTTTCCCCTATTAGGGAAGCTAGGGCATTCATGGCCAGGTTTACATTGGCACCAGATGAGTAAGCATTATAATTATCTTCTAAGAAGCTTGAAGATGCAAACCAAACTAACTTGCCATCCTTAGTGTTTTCTATTGAAAGGGCCAAAGTAAAGGGTCCTTCCATATCCCCTTCTTCCTTCTCATAGGTGGTAAGCTTAAAGCCTGCACTTTTACTAAAGGCAGAAGGTGAAGTAGTAAGTAAAGGATCTACCCTTACACTTTCTGCTATCTCCCCTATGGTAAGGCCCAAAGAAAGGGGCATAAGGGGATAGTAGTTTTCTTCAATAAGGGAGCTGGTAATCACATGCCTTTTCATTTCAGGTAGCAGCATAAAGGGTGCATTGAAGGCATAGTGCTCCCTGTCTCCCTCGACTACTATACCTTCATGGGCTTCTATGCCATAGTCTTTAAGTAGGCCATATAGGTTTTCTAAAATTCCTTCCTCAGTAGGGCCAGCGGCTACTAGAAGCTTTCCACCCTCCTCCATATAGGCTGCCAACATTTCCTTTTCCTTGTCAGAAATATCGCTAGTTGGCCCATAGATCATAACAGCAGCTGCATCTTCTGGAATAGCATCTACATTTAGGAGGGAAAAGCTATCAAGCTCAATATTATCCTTTTCTATCTGTTCCCTTAAGGTAGATGGAAGCTCACCTTCCCCATGGCCTTCCAAAAGGTATAGCTTAGGCAGCTCCTCCCTGGTGACATAGTCTATGGCTGAGGTTATGGCACCTTCTCCATCAAAGTAGGTCTTGGTGGTAAAGGTGTAGAAGTCTGGTTCTTCAAGGTATATGTCATCATAGCCTATGAAACGGTGACGGTCTCCACTTTCTACAATTAGGCTGTTGTTTTTCACCATCTTATCTGTATACTTCTTGGCAAAGGTAGGATAAACATCTGGATTGATTTTTTCAACTTCTATATGGTCAGATAGGCTATGGTACTTAGCCAAGAGGTTTTCAATAACAGGGTCTTCTTCACCAGCCTGTACTATCCAGTAAATGGTCACATCCTCCTTGAGGCCATTTACCACCACCTTAGTATTGCTGGTAATAGAATAAAGCTTGGATGAGGAAATATCGTACTTGGTCAGGCTGGCTGGCAAGGAGGATACAAATAGGTTTACCATAATCAATATGGCAAGGACTATGGCAGTCATTAAAAGGGAATAGGAGCCTCCACGGAAGGCAATCTTGTTTTTATCCCTTTGCCAGGAAGCCTTTAGGTGTTCCAGTTTTTCCATTAGCTATACCTCCTTTTCTCCAAGGACTGTACAGAAAGAAAGAGGAAAAAAACTATAACTGTTAAGTAGTATACAAGGGCTGTTACATCAAAAATGCCATTTACAAAGGCATGGAAGCGTTCAAAAAGGGACAGTTTCCTCATGATACTTGGCAGTAGGCCTTCCAGTCTAGTGCTGTCAACAAAGTAGGCAATTAGGGCAACAGCTGCAAGAAGGATAGATATTCCATAGGCTAAGTGGTTGTTTTTAGTTAAGTACCTAATAAGGGTTCCTAGGCCCAGTATGAGAACCAGCATGGCTATGACAGATCCTAGGGCTGTAGAGGATACATATTCTGATAGCCTGACACTGTAGTAGTTAAATAGGATTATGGCAATGCCAATACCTGCAGCAAAGCCCTGGTTTTCAGTTAAGGAAGATATAAATACTCCAATGGCAATTAGGGCAGAGCCCATGACAAAGAAGGCTAAAATAGAACCATAGGCTGTTAGGAGATAAACATCTCCAAAGCGTGAAAATATTAAGGGGTAGATGCAGATTAGGCTTAGGGGAATTAAGTATATAAATAGCAGGGACAAATACTTGCCCAGGACTACCTGGCTAGTGGTAATGGGCAAGGAATAAAGAAGCTGGTCTGTTTTTTGCTTTCTTTCTTCAGCTATGACCCGCATGGTTAATATAGGCACAATGATTACAAATATAAGGCTGCCAAAGCTAAGTACAAATTCAAAGTTGCTGACAGCTGCCTGTATGTTATATAAAACAGAGCCAATTCCTACAAAAGCTAGGAGCAGGGCTCCAAAAACATAGGTTGTCAGAGAATGGAAGTAGGTCTTTAGTTCATGCTTAAGTACTGCTATCATTGGTCAACCTCCTTACTTTCTCTAGCTTCAATAGAATTGGACTTTTCCGTAAGTTCAATAAATATGTCTTCCAGATCTGTCTTCTTAAGGGCCATTTCTAAGAGGGCCTTATTCTTTTCAGCAAATCCAAAGAAGATCTGGCGGGATATTTCATATACATCCTCATGGTCTGTTTTTATATGGGCTTTAGTATAGGCTCCTTCTTTTTTAATGGTCACATCCACCAGGTGGTTTATATGGGATAAGATATCCTTTATTTCTTCCTCCCTGGCAGGGCTAGTGATGGTGATTTCATTTGGTGCCAAAAGTAGCTTTTCCAGATTTTCAGGCTGGTCAAAGGCAACTAACTTTCCTCTGGAAATAATCAGTACCTGGTCACAGATAGCCTGTACTTCTGAAAGGATGTGGGAGCTGAAGATAACTGTGTGATCTCTTCCCAATTCCCTTATAAGGTCACGAATTTCAATAATTTGAATAGGGTCCAGGCCTACAGTAGGCTCATCCAGTATAATGACCCTGGGATTGCCTAAAAGGGCCTGGGCTATGCCAACCCTTTGCTTGTATCCCTTAGATAGGGATGAAATAGGCCGGTTTTTAACATCTTCAATTTTTGTCTGCTGGATTACCCTATCAATCTGCTCCCTCAGCTCTGGTCCATTTAATCCCTTGGCCTCTCCTACAAATTTTAAGTATTCTAAGGGGGTATCAGTCATATAAAGGGGGGCTGTTCAGGCAAATATCCAATTAGTTTCTTAGCCTTGTTAGGCTCCTCAAAGATATCGTAACCGCCAATTAGCACCCGGCCTTCTGTGGCCGACAAGCATCCTGTCATGATGTTCATAAGGGTAGATTTTCCTGCCCCATTGGGACCTAAAAAGCCATAGACATGGCCTTCCTCAATTTCAAAGGAAATATTATCAAGGGCTTTATGGTCATCATAATATTTGGTTAAGCCTTCAACTGATATCATTTCTACCACCTCATACCTTCCATAGTAGCTATGATAATTATAAGATCTAAAGCTTAAATGAAGCTGAAAATTTATAAGCCTTATACAGAAGGTAGTTCTACATAAAAGCTGTTGATGCCATTCCTGCTTTCAAGCCAGATCCTACCCCTGTGGCTAGTTACTATGCTTTCTGCTATGGAAAGGCCCAGGCCAAAGCTACCTGTCCTGGAACGGGCCTTGTCCCCACGGTAAAAGCGTTTGAAAATATTTTGGGCCTCCTCTGGGGATATGGGCTCACCTTCATTGGCAACGGTAAGTAGGCAGCGCCTTCTTCCAAGCCTTTGTAAGCTTACCCAGGTGGTACCAGCTTCCTTAGAATATTTTTGGGCATTGTCCAGTAAAACATCCACCAGCTGGCAAAGCTGGGATTCGTCCCCTTTAACCTTAATGTCCCCATCTATTTGGCTTTTGAGGGTAAGGCCCCTTTCAAAAAAGACTGGTTCAAAGGGAAGTATAGCCCTGGAAACCAGCTGGCTAAAATCCACTATGGTAAAAATCTTTTTAAAGTCAGTATCATCTGCCCTGGCCAGCTCCAGCATCTTTTCAATTAGGCTTCTCATTTGTCGAGACATGGTTAAGATGCTCTTTAAAAAGCCCTCCTTACTTTCTTCATCATATTCAGGACACTGGGCCAGCTCTGCATTGGTCATGATGACTGTTAGAGGTGTTTTCAACTCATGGGAGGCATCTGCCACAAATTGACGCTGTTGTTGCCAGGCTAAATCCACTGGTTTTACAGCCCATTTGGACAGCTGAATGCTTATGGCTAAAAAGACGAAGAAACTTAGCCCACCAATGATAAGGCAGGTTTTCATCATGTTGTCAAGGGTTGCCCTTTCGCTGGAAATATCTGAAAAGACCAGGTAGTAGTTATTTGGCGTAACAAAGCGATAGTAGCGTAAATTATATTCTTCTATTACGGCAAATCTTTTGGGAGACCTGTTAACTGCCCTTACCAGGTCATCTAAGAAGTCCCTGTTAGAAAGGTCATAGTATCCTCCTCCTGTGGCCACCAGCTCTCCACGGAGGCCCAACTGGATTACAAAGTAGGGTAGGCGGACCTCCTTCCCTAGCTCATTGGGATTTTCCAGGCGGAAGGGCTGCTTGGCCAGGTTTTCCATCATACTGATGCTTTCGGCCTCCAGGTTGGCCTTGGTAAAGTAGTAGACCAGGCCTAATATAATGCAGAGCATGATGGTTACAATGCTCATGTTAATGATGACAAACTTAATTTGCAGCTTTCGAATCATGTTCACATACCTCCAGATAATATCCTAGCCTACGGGCTGTTTCTATACGGACATTGGAACCAATGGAGGCCAGCTTTTTTCTTAAAAAGCCAATATAAACCTCCACATGGTTTTCCACTGCATCTGAGTCATAGCCCCATACCTTTGTAAGGATCATTTCCTTTGAAAGGATCTTGCCTCCTGCCTGGAAGAGGCAGCGCATAACCTCAAATTCCTTGGCAGATAGGCGAACCCTGTTTTCCCCACAAACCAGCATGGCCGAAGAAAGATCCAG
>JAAYFE010000074.1 GCA_012728365.1 Tissierellia bacterium | reverse complement strand
GAGTACATTTTTTTATGCACCCCAACATTTATTATAGATCCTTATTCTCTTTGCTTCTTCTTCTGATATTATATATGCAATTATATTTTGACTATCATAGCTTTTTACCATCTTTATGGCTTCTTCCTTGGACATAGGTTCAGAAAACTTATCATCTGTTACAACTACATATCTTTCTTCCATAGAATCTTCCTTTCTTTATCTTATGCTTTTATTATTTCCAAAGGTCCAAAAAAGTATAAATGTGGATTTTTTCCTTAGTTAAAGACCTGAACCTTATATCCTTTTTCCTTTAATTGATAAATTATGCCATTGGGATTAACAAAGTGGCCTGCACCTACTACAAGAAAATAGCTACCCTTTTCTTTGGATTCAAGTATTTCTATAATTTTTTCTACCATATTTTTATCCCTTTCTCCAAAGAGGATGCTGGTAATCTCGTCTTCAGTTATTTCTTCACTTTTTAGGTAGCTGTCAGTAAAGCCTTCAATATCTCCATCCTTCCACTGCCTTAACCATTCCTCTATAAGTTCAATTTGACTTGAATAATCACTTTCTGCTGGATTTAATATGTTGTCTAATACCTTGCTTAAATACCTATCTTGGAATTCCTCTGATAAATTATCAATATATCTTCCCTAGTCCTATTTCCCTTAGAAGGTATAGGTGTAAAGTTTTCATTCTCCTCTAATCCCAAGGCTCTTATCTTATTTAAGGTGTTTTCTAACAATATTTCTAATCTTTCCTCTGAAATTTCTTCCCTGAAGCCATCATAATACCAGTCTGTAGGATAGATACCATATCTTTCCCCTTCATTTAAGGTAATAAGTGCCCAAGGACTAATGTCTGCTGTGGGGAACTCTTCTAGCCCTTCTAATTCTTCAGCCCAAGTTGCTACTACAGAGCTTAAGATAAGCATAAAAATAAGTAATAGGCTTACTAGGCCCTTTATAAGGCCTTTTTTCAATTTACTCTTCATTCTATCTCTCCTAACATATACTTATTTGGTATATTTTCCATTATAATCCAAATATATACAAAAAAAAAAATAGTAAAGGCCTACCAATTTATTTCACTAGATTGAATTATCCTAATTTTTCCTATATACTATATTTAGTATTTGCGTACTGAAAATTTCTAGGGGGTGAATTTTATGATTTTAAATTGGAAAAGAAAAACAGCAAAGAATCACATTCGTGTGGAACATAATGCTAATTCAGTAGGAAAAGATTCCCTAAAGGAAGTTGACACAAAAAGCTTATCTATTGCCAGGCAAAATGAAAAAAATATACTAAATAGGTTAGACATAAGAATAGGCTACTTAAATGACCAGACAGAAAGCCTGATAAACATGATAGAGATGATATCCTACAAGGTAGATGAGCAGATGAAATACATATATGAAGTGGTAGATAAAATTGGTACCTATTTTGCCATGGCTGAAGAGTTAAATGCAAGTTCTGATACTTCCTATAAAACTGCAGAAGAAACTCTAGGGATTATAGATGAAGGAAGTAAGAATGTCTATGATGCTATTGAATATATGGAAGAAATAAAGGACTCTATTTCTTCAGTAGTTGAAGAAATAAATGGCCTTAAAAAGAGTACTGGGGAAATAAAGGAAATATTGGATATTATAAACAATATAGCCAAGCAGACAAATCTATTATCATTAAATGCTGCTATTGAAGCTGCTAGGGCAGGAGAGGCAGGCAGGGGCTTTGCAGTGGTAGCTGAAGAAGTAAGGAAGCTGGCAGATAAAAGTAAGGAATCTGTAGATAATATTTCAAATATAATAGGAAATATAAATTTAAGTGTTAATAAAACCATAGAGGCCATAGAAAAAAGTAATGAAAAGATAATAGAAGGAGCCAGCATGGCAGAACAATCTAAATCTTCCTTTGCTAAAATTCAAAATGCTATGGAAAATATGATTGTGACAACAAAGGAAATAACAGATGCCATATTCCAGCAAACATCAAGCTTGGAATCAATAGTTAGTCTTACTGATAATATGAGCAGATCATCAGATAAGGCTATGTATATGGTAGAAAGTGCCCTAATGAATGCACAGTTTACAAAGGTGGCATTAAATGAGCTAAATCAGTTTGCGTCCCTTTTAAATAGTATGACAAAAGAGTTAATAGAGAATATAGGAATTTATGATGATGCAAAAGAAGAAACCATATCCATAAGAATTGGCTTTAAGGATCCCATATCTACTTTGGACCCTGCTGTTACCAACTTTGCAACAAATATACGGTTTTTAAGCAATCTCCATACAGGACTTCTTGCTACTTCAGATTCTGGAGAGATTTTACCAGCCATAGCTAAAAGTTGGTATGTTGAAGATGATAATCTTACCTGGGTATTTAATTTAAGAAATGATGCCACTTTCCACAATGGAAAAAATATTACTGCCTACCATGTAAAGGCATCCTTAGAAAGGTTATTGTCCCCTGAACTTAATTCCCCTAATACCTGGTTTATTGATTTTATAGAAGGGGCTAAGGACTTTATGGAAGGAAAAGCAAATGAGGTTTCAGGAATTAAAGTGTTAGATGATTATAGGCTATCCATAAGGCTTTCTGCACCCTTTAACGGCTTTTTACTTCATATAGCCAATCCCTGCTGTGCTATACTGGATCCTGATGAATTTATAGAAGGAAATATAGTTGGATGTGGTCCCTATATGATTGAAAGCTATGAGGATAAGGTTTATAAGTTAAGGGCCTTTGATAACTATGTAGGAGGCAGGGCTTATTGTGATATGGTGGAAGTGGTAAGTGGGGATGAAAACATTGCTAAAAATTTTATAGATAAAAAATATGATTTTCAAATTGTTGAAAGTAAAAAGGATTTAGATTTAATTAAGGATACTGATTGCTATAAGAACTTTAAGGCTGAAAATGTCCTAGGTACAATATATATAGGCTTTAATACTAATTCAAATTCCCAGTATGTAAGAAAGGAAGTAAGAAAGGCCATAAGCCATGCCATTAATAAGAAAAAAATAATAGACAAGCTGTGTGGAGAATTGGCCTCTGAAGCCAAATGTATTGTTCCACCTGAGCTTATACCTTCCGATGATTTAATGGAGCTGGAATACTCTCCAGACAAGGCTCAATATATATTAGAAAGAGAAAATGTAGACTTAACTAAAGCAATTAATGTTATGTATAGAGGCAAGGAGCCTTCTCAACTGTTAAAATTAATTGAGGAGGATTTAAGGGCTATAGGTATAGAAGTAAATTATGTATCTAGAGATAGTGCTGACTATGATATATTCCAATATGGTTGGTTTGCCGATGTAAAGGAGCCTTCAGCCTTTATAAAACCCCTATTTTTACCAGATAGCGAATCTAACTTATGTAATTATAAAAATGAAGAAATAACAAGGCTATTAGATATTGCAAGCCAGACTACAAATCCAATGAGGAGGATGGAATTATATAAGGAGATAGAGAAAATAGTACACGAGGATGTAGTTGTAGTTCCAATTCTCCACCCAAAGATTGGGGTCTGCAGCCAGGATGGTATTATGAATGTAAATATGTCCCCCTTAGCCCTGGTTAAATATGATAATGTTATAAAGGGAAAATAGGAGACAGGCTAGAATATTTTCTAGCTTGTTTTTTTATATATTATGCATTTTTTAAAAATAAGGTATAATATAATGGGGTGGTCCCAGCTAAAAACAAATTATATATATAGGATAAGGGGGAATGTTTATTGAAAATTGCAGTTATAACAGATAAACCTAGGATAGGTTTACTTCCTTTAAAAGAAAGGTTTAAGGAAGATGAACAGAAAAGAGAGACTGTAGAGGAAATTAAAAGGATACTGTCTCAAAAATATGATTGTATTTCATTAATTGCTGATGACAATGTAATTAATCAGTTAAAGGCAGAAAATGTAGATTTGGTTTTTAATCTATGTAATGGAATAAAGGGTGATAGCAAACTGGCCCAATTACCTGCACTTTTAGAATTTGCAAACATTCCTTATACGGGCTCATCCATATCAGGCCATACCCTTGCCATTAATAAAATTTACTCTTCCTCTATTTTTAAAGCTGCAGGCATTCCTACACCTGAATTTATACCTATTTATAATGTAGATGAACTTAATAGTTTAAATATTAAATTCCCTATATTAGTAAAACCTAGTGATGAAGGTTCTAGTAGAGGCATTCATCAAGATAGTTTAGTTTTTGATATGGACAGCCTAGTAAGAAAAGTAAGTGAAGAATTATCAATTTATAATCCTCCAATTTTATTAAATGAATATATAGAAGGTAGGGAATTTTCCATAGGCCTTATAGGAAATGGCGATGATTTGACAGTACTTCCCATTCAAGAACTAGACCTTTCCAATTTACCTGATAAATTTAATAAATTCTATAGCTTTGAAATAAAAGCATATTACAAAGATTTAACCCTTTACCATATTCCTCCTAAGCTTACAGAAGAAGAAAGGCAGCTTTTAGAAAATACAGCTAAAAGGGCATTTAAGGTTTTAGGTTTAAGGGATTATGCTAGGGTGGATGTGATCCTTAAAGATAAAGTACCTTATGTATTGGAAGTAAATTCCCTTCCTGGCTTAATGAAGGGTAAAAGTTCCCTATATAGGATGGCTGAAAAAACAGAATTAGGCTATGAAGGCTTAGTATTAAAAATAGTAGATACTGCCATAAAAAGGTATTATACTGAAGATGAAAGCTTTGATGGACCAAGGATTGTAAACATTTGATAAAAGTAATATATATACTGTTGTTAGAAAAAAGAAATAATTTAAAATATTTAGGGTATATAAAAAAATAGAGGCATGACCTCTATTTTTTTATATTATTTATTTTAAACTCATAGTATGTATGTAAATGGTAATTTAGCCATAAGGGGGGTAATATATGAAAAGGGTATTAACAGGCAATCAAGCCATTGCCCAAGGTTTTTATGAAGCAGGTGGACTAGTTGCTGCATCCTATCCTGGTTCACCAACTGTTGAAATAATGGAGACATTAAAAGGCTATAAGGGTATTTATGCGGAGTTTTCAACAAATGAAAAGGTAGCTTTAGAGGTTGCCATAGGAGGTTCCTTATATGGTGCCAGATCCATGGCTTCAATGAAACATGTAGGGGTAAATATTGCTGCAGATCCCTTGCTTACCTTTACCCAAACCCAAATAAATGGAGGTTTTGTATTGGTAACAGGGGACGACCCAGGCATGGCCAGTTCCCAAAATGAACAGGACAATAGGATAATAGGTAAATTTGCCAATATGGGTATATTTTATCCAGGAAGTAGCCAGGAAGCAAAGGATTATATGAAAATAGCCCTAGACTTAAGTGAAAGATTCCATACTCCTATGATGTTAAATATTACCTCAAGGGTATGCCACAGTAGGGGTCTTGTAGAAATAGAAGAAAGGGTGGAGCATAAGCCTGGTGGATTTAAAAGGGATCAGGAAAAGTATTGTATGTTACCGCCTTATACTTTTAAAGCCCAGTATTTTATGAAGGAAAGGATTAAAAAATTAGAAGAATATGCCTACCATGCACCCTTTAATATTTTAGAGGAAGTGGAAGGCTCAGACACCCTAATAGTCACATCTGGCCTTATGTATTATAACTTAAAAGAGTTAAACCTACCCATTAGCATATATAAATTAGGAATGGTATATCCTATATCTACTAAAAGGATGAAGGAACTGGCAGAAAAATATGAGAAAATTGTAGTTATTGAAGAAATGATGCCCTTTATTGAAAATGAAATAAAGCTTATGGGAATAGATTGTACAGGCAAGGAGTATTTTTCCTTCACAGGGGAAATACATACTGAGGATATAGAAGAGGCCTTGTATAAGATGGGAATCATAGAAAATAGAAGATATTCGGCTGTAGAAGCAGTAGAAACTGTCAGCCGTCCTCCTATGTTTTGTGCAGGCTGTCCCCATAGGCCAGTATTTGATATACTTAAAAAATTAAATGTAACTGTAATAGGGGATATAGGCTGTTATTCCATGGCAGTACTACCAGCCTTTAAGGCTGCCCATGTTAGCCTTAGCATGGGAGCTACATTAGGTGTTACTAAGGGTATGAATAAGGCCATGAGATTAAATGAAGATAAAAAGCCTATAGTTTCTGTTATAGGTGATGGTACCTTCTTCCATTCTGGACTTCCTGGCTTTGTAAATTTATTGCATCAGTTGGATGAAGAGGATAACATGACCTTCATAGTACTTGATAATAGGACCACTGCCATGACTGGTGGACAGCATAATGCATCTTCTGGAAGATTTAACAGGGAAGATGATATGGATATAGATATTAAGGAAGTATTAAAAACCTTTGGAATTGAAAATGTAAAGGAAGTAGACCAATTTAAGTACAGGGAAACTAGGGAAGCCATAAGGGCTGCCACCAAGGAAAAGGGAATTTCAGTTATTATAACTACCAGACCTTGTTCCTTAAAGTATAAGATCAAGGAGCCCCATTATTATGTAGATCCTAATGTATGTATAGGATGTAGAACCTGCGTTAAATTAAATTGTCCACCTATTAGAATGGCTAAATATGACGGAATAGAGGATCTCAAATCCTTCATAGACCCAGACAAGTGTGTTGGCTGTAGTGTTTGTGCCCAAACTTGTCCAGTAGGGGCAATTAAAAGGTCAGAGTAGAAAGGGGGATAATATGATAAAGAATATAATGTTGGCAGGTGTTGGAGGTCAGGGTTTAGTACTAGCAACAAAAATAATTGCAGAAGTAGCCTTTAGGGCTGGCTACGATGTAAAAACCAATGATGTTATAGGCCTATCCCAAAGGGGAGGCAGAGTATGGGGGTCTGTCCGCTTTGGGGAAAAAATTCATTCACCTAATATACCACCTAAGGAAGGGGATATATTACTTGGCTTAGAGCCATTAGAATCCTATAGATGGAGTTATCTAATGAAGGATGGAGGATATATAATTTTAAATAATAAGGAGGATTATCCTACGCCAGTACTGTTGGAGCAAGAAAAATATCCAGTAGAGGAAATAGAGGCCTTGAAAGACAACTATAATGTAATTACAATAAATGCAGTGGAGGAAGCCAAAAAAGCAGGAAATATAAAGGCAGCCAATACAATAATGTTGGGAGTAATGGCAAAGTATTTAGATATAGATAGTAAAATATGGGAAGAGGTTTTAAGGGAAAATGTGCCTAAAAAGGCCATAGATGCGAATATAAGTGCCTTTTATAGAGGGTATAATAACCAGCCATAGGGCTGGTTAAATTTTTATAAAACAATTGTAGTATTCAGAATTATTTAAAAATATTGACAAGGAGCTTGTATTATGGTATCTTTAAGAAAATATTTTAATATATTAAATGAATAAAGGGGGTGGAAAATAGAGGATTGGTCAAGAGTTTTAAGTTCCAATCATCAAATTAAAATAAATAAATTAAAGGGGGGTTTTCCAATGGAACAGCATAAGGGTTCTGCAAGGGATCAATTTGTATCAAAGTTAGGCTTTATATTTGCTGCAGCTGGTTCTGCTGTAGGATTAGGAAATATTTGGCGTTTCCCTTATCTAGCAGGCCGCCATGGTGGTGGAGCCTTTGTATTGTTTTATCTTATATGTATAATTGTAATAGGATTTGGACTCATGCTTGCAGAGTTTGCTGTGGGCAGGCATACCCAATTATCTTCAGTTGATGCCTTTAAAAAGTTAGACAGGCGATTTACTTTTGTAGGCGCCATGGGGGTACTGGCTGCATTTGTAATTATGGGATATTATCCTGTTGTAGGTGGTTGGTCAGTAGCCTATATATTTAAAACCATAATGGGGCAGCTTTCTACTGATGCTGCAGTTATGGAACAAACCTTTGGTAGCTTAGTAGGGGGAATAGCATCACCTATTTTTTGGACTGTAGTATATTTACTTGCCAATGTTGTAATAGTAATAAAGGGTATAAGTGATGGTATTGAAAAGGCCTCTAAAGTAATGATGCCATTGCTTTTCATACTACTTATAATATTAGTTGTTCGTTCCTTAACCTTGCCTGGAGCAATGGAAGGATTAAAGTACTTATTTGTACCGGATTTTTCCAAACTTACAGGAGATGTATTGTTGGCAGCACTTGGTCAGGCTTTCTTTTCCTTAAGTTTAGGTATGGGATGTATGATTACCTATGCTAGCTATTTAAGCAAGAAGGAAAATCTGGTTCAAAGTGCAATTATAGTGCCTACAATGGATACATGTGTTGCCTTGCTAGCAGGAGTAGTTATTATACCTGCTACAGTTGCCTTTGGATTTGACCTAGGTCAAGGGCCAGGATTAGTATTTGTTACTGTGCCTGCTATACTTGCCACTATGGGACCAGTATTAGGCAGAATATTTGGACTTACATTTTTCTTATTACTTTCTGTGGCAGCCTTAACTTCATCCCTATCACTAATGGAAGTAGTAGTATCTTACCTTATAGACAATAGGGGATGGGATCGTCAAAAAGCAGTTTTAGGCTCTAGTACAGCTATGTTCATAATATGTATAGCGGCCTCCTTATCCATGGGAATATGGTCAGGCTTTACTATAGGAGGTATGAATATATTTGACCTATTGGACTGGTTTGCAAATAATGTACTATTGCCATTAGGTGGAATATTCATTACCCTGTATGTTGGTTGGTTCTGGGGTGTAGATAAGGTTCGTGACGAGATTACCAATAATGGAGAAGTTAGATTTGCTCTATTTAATGTATGGATCTTCCTATGTAGATTTGTAATCCCACTTATTATAGCTATAGTACTATTATCTGGAATAGGAATAATATAGTAATATGCAGAAACAAAAAAAGCAGAAAATCCTTATCCTCAAGGAGGATTTTCTGCTATTTTTGTAGAATGCATGTATTTTTATGGAAGTAGTCAAATAAGTTCTAATGGTGAGGTTAGAAGCCTGGGACTTTAGTAGTGGGGAGGTTCACAAATAATTAACCATATAAATATGCTTTAATTGTATTGACAAGTATGTGCAGGTGTGGTATTTTTAAAATAATTTTTATAGAGTCAAGCAAATGTCAGAATATTCTATAAATATATGCTATAATATATTATAAAAGATTTATAAAGTTGGAAACTATGAAAAAACATTATATTTCACTATCCTGTAATACAAGGCCCATTAATTTATGGATGGAAAAAGGATATGGCTTCATATAAGCTATTATATCTTAAATAAAAGGGGGAGGAGGTGGAAAAGTAGTATTCTAAATATTCCAAATATCCATAAAAGTAAAATAAAAATATTAAAGGAGGGTAAAATATGGATGAAATTCTAGGCAAAATTGCTGGTTGGTTATGGGGATTACCATTGATTTTTGCAATTATGTTTGTAGGTGTATTTTTTACTATAGGCACTAATTTCTTTCAGTTTGTTAAATTTGGACATATAATAAAAAATACCTTTGGAACTATGTTTAAAAAGACTAAGGGAGAGGGAAAAGAAGGTATCCTGTCCCCACTAGAGGCAGTTAGTACTGCCATAGGTGGTTCTGTAGGTGTTGGTAACATAGGCGGTGTTGCCACTGCCATAGCTGTTGGAGGACCTGGAGCAACCTTCTGGATGTGGCTTGCAGCCTTGTTGGGAATGCTTATTAAAAATGTTGAGGTTGCACTAGCAGTTTATTATCGTGAAAAGGATGAAAATGGAGACCCCTATGGTGGACCTACCTACTATATGGAAAAAGGCCTAGGGGAAGAAAAGGGATTTAAAGCATGGGGAATATTAGCCTTTATATTTGGTGCAGGAATATTTTCAACCTTCTTCATTACCTTACAAAACTATACTGTAGCAGAAGCAGTAGGTGGAACTTTAAATATTAACATGTTAATAGTAGGAATTGTATATGTAATACTGGTTTATGCCATGACCCTGGGAGGAATTCCAGGACTAGGAAGGATAGCAGGTAGATTAGTACCCATTATGTGCTTCTTCTATATTATTTCTGGACTATTTATTATATTTAAAAATATAGGAGAGCTGGGAACTGCCTTTAGCTTAATATTTAAAGGTGCCTTTTCAGGAACAGCAGCAATAGGTGGATTTACTGGTGCAGCAGTAAGCCAGGTAATTAGAATGGGTGTTGCCCGTGCTGTTTACAGTAATGAAGCTGGTTGGGGTACATCCCCTATGATTCACTCAACGGCTAGAACAGACCACCCAATCAAGCAAGGTTTATGGGGTAGCTTTGAAGTATTTGTAGATACCATTTTAGTATGTTCCATTACAGCATTAGTAATTATAATAACTGGGGAATGGTCTTCAGGTCTTGATGGGGCTACACTAACATTAACAGCCTTTGAAAAGGGAGTGGGTTCTGTAGGCCGTATAATAATAGCCTTAGGAGTATTCCTATTTGGTCTTACTACCACTGGTGGTTGGTATGCCTACTATGAAATCCTATTAAGGCATTTATTTAGAAATAATATATCTATGAAAGAGATAATCTTAAAGATATATAAATATACCTATCCAATACCAGGATATTTGATGGTTGTCTTAGCTGTAGTAAAGGGCCTTCCAGGTGCTACAGTGTGGAACTTTGCAGATATTACATCGGCTATACCAACCTTTATAAACGTAATAGTAATATTGTTTTTAAGTCCTACCTACTTTAAGTTATTGAAGGATTATAAGGCCAGATATCTTGGTATAGGAGAAGTGGACCCATCCTTTAGCTTATTCTACGAAGACAAGGTTGAAAAGGCTTCTAAATAGACAATAACAAAATCTAGGCTGTATTTTCAGCCTAGATTTTGTTATTATATGATGTGATAATACTGTCATAAAGGGGGAATAGGCTTTGAATTTTTTACTTCAGGGTTTAGCCTTAGGCTTTGGCTATGTAGCGCCTATAGGCATGCAAAATCTGTATGTTATTAACTCGGCCTTAAGGGAAGATAGACTAAAGGCTTATAGGGTTGCCTTAACCACTATATTTTTTGGTATTACCCTGGCCCTAGCTTGTTTTTTTGGAATAGGCCTTTTGTTGGACAAGCTGCCTCTTTTAAGAAAGGCCATGATAGTAGTAGGAAGTATAGTAGTAATCTACATAGGTTATAGTATTATAAGATCTTCTCCAAAAATAACGGAAGAGGTAAAATTGGAAAAAAGTTACTTAAAAGTAGTAAGGGATACCTTTACTGTAACTTGGCTCAATCCACAGGCATAATAGATGGCTCCTTATTATTGGGAGGATACAATGCATATGTACCTGAAGCATATAAGCCCTATTTTATATTAGGCTTTTGCCTAGCTTCATTTTTGTGGTTTACTTCTTTAACTACCATTGTATCCATCTTAAAGAAAAATATAAATACCAGCTTTATTAAATGGATAAATATAATCTGTGGTGGAATTATAATATTCTTTGGAATAAAGCTGGCAACCTCTCTTATCTAACTCTAAAAGAATAATAGCCTCCATTTTACAAATAATATAGATAGGAAAACCAAGGAGCCATCTTAAAGGGAATCCTAAAATTGTCAAACTTACTTCCTTAGTCTTAAAATATAGAAAATTTTTACAGTTTTTCCCTGTTTGCTGAAAGTTGTAGCCCTAGGCTGCAAATCTAATCTTCTTATATTATTTATAATATGCCATGATCTATCTATATTTTAAAACTATACTTGAAAATGGAGGTTATTATATTGAGCAATAGATTACTGGAAAGACTATCCTTAGTAACTACAAATGCAGAGCATGTAACCCATGAAGTAATACTACTTAATTTAACTGTAGTAAATGCCTTTTTAGTTGGGGATCCTTTTGCTGATAGCAAGGACTTTATATTAGTAGATACAGGTATGGAAAATTCCTTTAATTTCATACTGGAAGTAGTTAATAAGCATTATGGCAAGGACATTAGGCCCAGATGTATAGTACTTACCCATGGCCATTTTGACCATGTGGGCTCTGTAATTAAACTGGCAGAATATTGGGATGTGCCAGTATATGTACATGAATTGGAGCTGCCTTATGTAACAGGCAGGAAGGATTATCCTTTAGCCGACCCAAGGATAGGAGGAAAGGTTGCAGAAATGAGCCCATCCTTTCCCCATACTAGCATAGACCTGGGAGAAAGGGTATTTGCTCTTCCTCAAGATGGCAAGATACCAGGCATACCAGGCTGGAGATGGATCCATACACCGGGGCACACTGAAGGCCATATTTCCCTTTTCCATGACCTGGATAGGGTCTTGATAGCAGGAGATGTTATTTCCACCACCAAGCAGGAGTCCTTAATGGCAGTTCTAACAAGGAAGCAGGAAATATCAGGCCCTCCAGCCTACTTAACAGAGGACTGGAACAAGGTCTTAAGCTCTATTAAGCACCTGCAATCTCTTGATCCTGCCATAATTTTACCCAGCCATGGCAAGCCCTTAAGGGGGCTGAAGGTAAAGGAACACCTGGATATGCTGGTAAGTAAAATTGAAAAAATGCTTTAATTTTTTACAAAAATAATTATTTTCCGGGAAATATTCTGTCGAAAACATAAAAACCTTAGGGAAGCTTTCCTTCCCTAAGGTTTTATTTGTCTAAAAAGGCTAGGACTAAAGTTTAGTATAAATAAAATGGTTGATACCCACAAGACTGGGTTAATATCCCTAGCTTCCCTTTTAACCAATTTAACTATGCAGTAGAATATGAAGCCTGTGGCTATACCATAGGATATACTATAGCACAGCCCCATGAATATGCCAGCAAAGAAGGCTGGAATAGCCTCATCTAAGTGTGACCAATTTATATCCCTAAAGGCTGAAAGCATCATAATACCTACAATTATTAAGGCTGGTGAGGTGGCTGCTGAAGGGATGGCAGATATTACTGGTGCAAAGAAGGCACTTAATATAAATAGTATGGCTACAACTACACTGGTAAGGCCTGTTTTTCCGCCAGCTCCAATGCCTGCTGCACTTTCCACAAAGGTTGTAGTATTGGAGGTGCCAAATATGGCCCCTATGGAAGTACCGATGGAGTCGGCAAAGAGGGCCTTATCCATTTTTGATGAAAAGCCTGAGCTTTCTTCTAAGGCTTTTACGTCCTTATCTGTGAAAATACCAGATCTACGACCAGTACCTATGAAGGTACCAATGGTATCAAAGGTATCTGCCAAGCTAAAGGCAAATATGGTCATTAATACTAAGGGCAGTTTAGCTGGGTTATTAAATAGGGATACAAGGCCTGGATTCCCAAAGGCTGCCAGGAATGTTTCTGGTAGCTGGGATAGGGCCTCTCCAAAACTTATTGTATCTCCCAGCTGGGTAAGTCCAAAGGGAACTCCAACAAGTGTAGTTATAATTATGCCAATAAATATGGCACCCTTAACATTTAAAATAAGCAGTATAACTGTTAAAATTAGTCCAAAAATAGTTAAAAGTACAGTTGGATTATTTAAGGTTACTATTTCAGGAACACCAGCTGCAAAATCAATAAGGCCTACATTTAAGAAACCAATATAAGCAATGAAAACCCCTATACCACCACCAATGGCATTTTGTAAGCTTTCAGGAATGGATTTTACAATTAACTTCCTAACCTTGGTAACTGTAATTAATACATTTATAAGACCACATATAAATACCATGGCTAAAGCTTCCTGCCATGCAAATCCTAATTGCATAACCACTGTAAAGGTAAAGAAGGCATTTAGCCCCATACCTGGTGCCAGGGCATAAGGAACATTGGCCACCAAACCCATAAAAAGGGTACCAATGGCTGCTGAAATAATGGTTGCAAGGAATACTGCCCCCCCAAGGCATACCAGATGCTTCCAGTATATCTGGGTTTACCATAATTATATAGGCCATGGCAAAGAAGGTAGTAAATCCTGCTAAAACTTCTGTACGCACATCTGTGCTATTTTCTCTAAGTTTAAAAAATTTTTCCATAACTATACCTTCATTTTTAATAAATTTAGTGCTTCCTATAGTAAGTATTCATATTGGGCAAGCCTTGTATGCATCTGGCAAACAAAAACAAAAAAAGCAGCTGATAGTGTCCAAATCAACTGCATGAAACAGGTCTATAGCTTCAGTAAGCTAAAATCAGATTGAACACCCATAGCGTAGGCAATTATGGTTGCCACGTAGAGACTCTCGCCCCAGATTAGCGAGCTTATATGAGTGGTGAGAAAATATTTAATTGTAGATAATATTATACAGTCACCTTAATAAGGTATCACAAAGTTGGAGCATAGTCAAGAAGTAGATATGATGCAGTATTTGGCAAATAATTTTCTGGGAAAAGAAATTGTTAAGAAAATAAAAAATAAACTGAATATTTGAAAATGTGGTATAATTATTTTAATGATAGAAAGGGGGAGTAGTATGAAGACCATAGCCATTGCAGGTACCTTTGATTCCAAGGGTAAGGAGCTTTCATATGTAAAGGAAATACTTGAGGGCCTGGGCCTAAATACCCTTACCATTGACTGTGGTGTTTTTGAGCCAAAAGTAAAGACAGATGTGTCAAATGCAGAGGTAGCAGCAGAAATAGGAGAGGATATCAAGGAAATTGCAGCAAAAAGGGATAGGGCCTTGGCAACTGAGCTTATGTCTAAGGCCACGGCGGTCCCGTTGCCCTACCAGAGGATGCTAAGTATGTAATAGAGAGGACTGAAGGGGTAGTGGGCTTCTTTGGAGCCTCCAGCATTGAGAGGATTCCAACAGAGCTGGCCATTAAGGAGCAGGTTGAAAAGTTCAAAGCCATTAAGCTATAGAAGGAGAGGGCAGGCTAAGGCCTGTCCTCCTTATTTTTTTGTGGCAGGGTCCTTTACAGGCAATTTGTCCATAAAAAATTTAATTTTTTAGAATAAGTAGGCCAATAAAAGATAAACTATATAGTACTAAAGGAGGTATAAAGATGCTTAAGCTTATAGGTATTTTAATTGTTGTAGTTGGCTTTGTCCTAAAGCTAGATACCATTGCCGTTGTAGTTGTGGCAGGCCTTGTTACGGGACTGGTAGGAGGCTTATCCTTTAATGAAATACTAACTATATTGGGAGAGTCTTTTGTGGCCAATAGATACATGTCGGTCTTTTTAATTTCCTTGCCAGTTATTGCAGTCCTGGAAAACAATGGTTTAAGGGAAAGGGCTGCCAGCCTAATTGGGCAGGTAAAGGCAGCCACCACAGGTAAGATACTGGCCATCTATATGGCCATAAGGACGGTGGCCTCAGCCCTATCACTTCGCCTGGGAGGCCATGTGCAGTTTATTAGACCCTTAATTAATCCCATGGCTGTGGGGGCAGCAGAGGCTAAGTATAAGAGGGTTACTGAAGAGGAGGAAGAAAGGATCAAGGGCCTGTCAGCAGCAGTGGAAAACTATGGCAACTTCTATGGGCAAAATGTATTTATAGCCTCAGGAGGGGTGCTTTTGATAGTTGGTACCCTGCAGGAGCTGGGATATGATGTAACCCCCCTGGAGGTATCTAAGGGAGCCTTACCAATTGCAATTATAGCAGTTATAGTGGCTGCTATTCAGTTCTTCCTATTTGATAGAAGGATGAAGGGAAAAAGTAAGCTATAGAAAGGAAGGTCATAATGGCAAATTTATTATTGGAAGTATTATTTATACTTTGTGGCCTAGTGGCCCTATCAGCATCCATATATGCCTTTAGGGATAGGGAGCATCCCACCAGATTTGGCAGCACCTTGTTTTGGGGACTGTTAGCCCTTATATTCATATTTGGCCCCTATATACCAAAAAATATTGTAGGTATAATAATAATTGTAATGGCTGTCCTTACAGCTACAAGAAAGGTAAAAGTGGGCAATATAAGGGGAAGTAGTGAGGACTACAGGCAAAAACAAGCTGAAAAATTAGGAAATAAAATATTTATACCAGCCTTTATGATTGCCCTTTTTGCCTTTGGAATAGCCCAATTTACAGATCTAGGGGGCTTAGTAGGGCTGGGTATTGGTGCTCTGGCAGCCCTTATAATAGGCCTTATGATTACTAGATCCAAAACAACTGAGGCCATTGAGGGAGGCAGCAATCTCCTGCAGCAGGTAGGTTCATCAAGCTTACTGCCTCAGATACTGGCAGCCTTAGGAGCCCTATTTAATGCTGCAGGGGTAGGGGAGGTAATTGCATCTGGCATATCCAGGGTGATACCACAGGGTAATATAGTGCTGGGACTTATTGCTTACTTTGCAGGCATGGTCCTCTTTACCATGATCATGGGCAATGCCTTTGCAGCCTTTTCAGTTATAACTGTAGGAGTGGGAGGACCCTTTGTACTAAGCCAGGGGGCAGATCCTGCCATAATAGGCGCCTTGGCAATGACAGCCGGCTACTGTGGTACCCTTCTTACTCCCATGGCAGCCAACTTTAATATAGTACCGGCAGCCATACTGGAGATGAGGGATGAATATGGGGTAATAAAGACCCAGATACCAGTGGCCATTGCCATGTTTATAATCCATATAGTAGTTGCCCTTATTTTAGGCTTTTAAATTAATAAGGAGGTTTTAATATGAAGGTATTGGTTACAGGCTTTGATCCCTTTGGAGGGGAAAAAGTAAATCCTGCCATTGAGGCAGTTAAAAGAATAAAGGATAAGATTGCTGGGGCAGATATAGTCAAGTTGGAAGTACCTACAGTTTTTAATAAATCCATTAAAAAACTAGAGGAGGCTCTGGAAAAGGAAAGGCCAGATATAACCATCTGTGTAGGTCAGGCAGGTGGTAGAAATAGGATTTCTGTAGAAAGGGTGGCCATAAATATTAGCGATGGTAGAATCCCAGACAATGAAGGCTATCAGCCCATTGATGAGCCTATATTTGAAGATGGGGATGCAGCCTATTTTTCAAACCTGCCCATTAAGGCCATGGTGAAGGCCATGAAGGAACAAAATATACCAGCAGAGGTATCTAATACGGCAGGGACCTATGTGTGCAACCACTTAATGTATGGCCTTTTATACAATATCCATAAAAAATATCCCCATATGAAGGGAGGCTTTATACACATACCCTTCTTACCAGAACAGGTAATTGACAAACCAGATAGGCCAAGTATGTCCCTGGACCTTATAGTAAAGGGACTGGAAGTGGCCATTGAAGCAGCCCTTAAATACCATGAAGATATAAAGGAAATTGGTGGTGAAATCCATTGACCAATAAGGCAAAATACCTATTTGTATATGGCAGCCTAATGGAGGGGTTTTTTAATTCAGACAGGGCCCTGGTGGGGCAGGTGGAAAAGAGGATTAAGGCTAAAACTAAGGGTAGGCTTTACCACCTGGCCAATAAGGGCTATCCAGCCATGGTGGATGGGGATGACACCATCTATGGGGAGCTTTTGGTAATGAAGGATTTAGATGGCATCTTTCCCACTTTAAATAAAATTGAAAACTATTATGGTGAAAATGATCCTAGAAATGAATACAACAGGGTGGTCATAGAGGTGGAGACCCTGGATGGAAAAAAGGAATTGGCCTATGTATATAAGTACAATGAGGATAATGTGGAAAATCAAAAGGATGAAAAGATATATATCCCCAGTGGAGACTGGAGGGAGTTTATGGAAAAAAAAGGGGATATCTAAGCCAGAGTATTTCTCTGGCTTTTATACTTAAGAACCACTAAGATGTTTATTTGGGTCTTATATTACATAAGCATTCATAATAGGCAGCATGTTGCCCCATTTCTGAGTATCTTTCAGAAATAAGTTTGTTTACTCCTCCTTTTTTTTGTAACCACCAGCCTTCATATATCATAACCACATCTTTTCTAAGCTTTTCTTTTAGTTTAACTGCACATTCAAGGCTTCCAATTTCAGTATAAACTTCTACTAGATCACCATCTGATAAACCTAGTTCTAAGGCTATTTGACTGTTTACGTAGGCAATAGGAATTTCATCCTCCTTAGTCATTATAAAATGCTGTGAATGAAGAGAGTCCTTAGGATGGGGTGTTAGAAGATAAAAGGGATAGTCTTTATTTGGTTTAATACTAATTGGCTTATATACAGGTAGTGGTTCAAATCCTTCTTCCTTTGCAGTATTTGAATAGAATTCATATTTACCGCTAGGGGTTTTGAATACCTTGTCTTCCCAAGGAGTTTTTTCACCGCCTGGAATAAGTATTGGGCCATTTTTTAAATTTTCTATGGAAATACCTGTTAATTCTTTTAAGGGCTTTAGTATTTTGTTAATCCACCAAAAGTGATCATTTATAGGGAATTCTTTTATATCTAGTCTTTTGGCCAACTCATTATAAATCCAAAGTTCTGAGGGGACCCATGGATCTGGCTCTACTACTTGATTACATAAATTTAAGTAATTGTGGCTAGCTGAAGGGCAAACCAAATCTATGTCTTCTAAAAAATGTCTGCAAGGCAATATTAGGTCTGAAAAATTAGCAGGGTCTGTTTTGAACATGTCTATAGTTACTTTAAATTCTACCTTTTGAAAGGCTTTTATCATTTTCTGTGTATCCATACACTGAGTTATAG
>JAAYFE010000073.1 GCA_012728365.1 Tissierellia bacterium | reverse complement strand
ATACGATATGTATGGAGAAGCTGGGGTCAATGGTCAGGGAGGTTTTAGCCAAGGATTTGATGGATTTAGTGATATTTTTGAAGATATTTTTGATATTTTTGGAGGAGGATTTACAAGGACTTCATCCCGTACTAGGAGACAAGGTCCAGTTAGAGGTGCTGACTTAAGGTATGACCTAGAGTTAGAATTTGAAGAAGCAGTATTTGGAGTAGAAAAGGAAATAAAAATTAGAAAATCAGAAAATTGCAGTACTTGTAATGGTACAGGAGTAAAACCTGGAACCAGTAAGGAGACATGCAGCAAGTGTAATGGTACTGGGGAAGTAAGATATGCTCAACAAACAGCCTTTGGTCAGTTTGTACGGGTATCTACCTGTGATCTTTGTCATGGAACTGGGGAAATTATTAAGGAAAAATGTCCTACATGTAAGGGTAGTGGAAAGGAAGTAAAAAGCAAGAGGATTAAGGTTAAAATTCCTGCAGGTGTAGATAATGGTTCCATTATATCCATAAGAGGAGAAGGAGAAGCAGGAGAAAGAGGTGGCCCAGCTGGAGACTTGTTTGTATATATAAGAGTAAAGGAACATGAAATATTTAAACGAGAGGGCAATAATATATATCTTACTATTCCAATATCCTTTGCAGATGCAGCTTTAGGAAGGGAAATAGAGGTACCAACTTTGGAGGGTAAAACAAAATATATTATTCCTGAAGGTACACAGCCTGGCACTGTCTTTAGGCTCAAAAACATGGGGGTTCCCAATGTAAAAGGTCCAGGTAGAGGGGATTTATATTTTAAGGTTGAGGTGCAGGTTCCAAAAAAATTAAATGAAAAGCAGAAGGAACTTTTAATAGAATTTGAAAAGGAAATGGGAAGAGAATATAAACAGCCTAAAAAAGGATTTTTTGGAAAAATGAAAGATGCCTTTGGAAACTAAACAATCACTCTATAGGGTGGTTGTTTTTTTGATATGGTATTTTTATAACATTTAGGGTATAATATTGGAAGATTTAATTAAAAGGATGTGATGGTATGAAATGGGTTGAAGTTCAAATAAAAACTACTACAGAAGCAGAAGAAATAGTGGCTAATATAATGTATGATTTAGGAGTAACAGGTTTAGCTATTGAAGACCCTAGTGATATATTGGCTTTTCAACAATCGGAAGAAGATTGGGATTATATTGATCCTGAACTAGTTAAGCAGGACTATGAAGGAGTTATTATTAAAGCCTATTTTCCTGAGGATGAAAATTTGCCTGATAAAATTCAATTAGTCAAGGATAATATTGAAAATATACCTATGAGAGAAACAGGAAAGGCTCTAGGTTCTGTGACAATAACAGAAGTATATGAAGAGGATTGGGCAGAGGCTTGGAAAAAATACTATAAGCCAATAAAATTAGGGGAAAAGATAGTTATTAAACCTACTTGGGAAGAATATGAAAAAAAAGAAGGAGAAATAGTAATTGAACTTGATCCTGGAATGGCTTTTGGAACTGGAACCCATGAAACCACCATGTTGTGTATTGAAGCTTTAGAAAAATATGTTAATAATAATACTTTTGTATACGATGTAGGATGTGGTAGTGGTATACTTAGTATTGTTAGTGCAAAGTTAGGAGCAAAAAAAGTAGTTGGGGTAGATTTGGATCCTTTGTGTGTGAAAATATCTAGAGAAAATGTATCTATAAATAGGGTGGAAAATACAGTTGAAATATTAGAGGGGAATTTATTTGATAAATTTACAGAAAAAGCAGATATAATAGTTTGTAATATTATAGCAGAAGTTATTATAGATATGGTAAAACATTTAAAGAAATATTTAAAGGATGACGGAGTGTTTATTGCATCAGGTATAATTGTTGAGAAGAAAGAAAAGGTAAAGGAAGAATTAGTAAGTAATGGATTTAAGATGCTTGAAGAGAAAATTACTAATGATTGGGTACTAATAGTATCAAGTATGGAGTAGATAATATGAATAGATTTTTTGTAGAAGAACACCAGATAGAAGATAATAATATAAAAATTGTAGGCAATGATGTTAAGCACATAAAAAATGTTTTAAGGCTAAAAGCTGGAGAAAAAATAGAAGTAGTATGCCAAGGTAAGGTATATATATGCCAAATATTAGACATAAAAAGCAATGTGGTATATGTTAAAATTATAGATCTTATGGTTGGGAAAAATGAACCACCTATAGATATAGTATTATTCCAGAGTATTGCAAAAGGAGATAAGATGGACTTAATAGTCCAAAAATCAACAGAAGTGGGAGTAAAGGAAATTTTCCCAGTAATAACAAATAGAACTGTAGTAAAAATTAGGGATGAGAAAAAGGAAAAGAAAAAAGTAGATAGATGGAAGACTATTTGTCTAGAAGCAGCAAAGCAGAGTAAAAGGGATTTGGTTCCAGTGGTAAATCCTATATTAAGCTTTGAAGAAATGTTAAATTTATTAGGCCAGGAAGAAAATATTATTGTACCTTATGAATTAGAAAATTCACTGGGACTTAAAGAGGCTCTTAAAAATGTAAATACAAACAGAATAAATATAATAATAGGTCCTGAAGGAGGTTTTGAAGTAGAAGAGATCAATGCCTTAAAGGAAATTGGAGGACAAGTAGTAACTTTAGGACCTAGAATTTTAAGAACTGAAACGGCAGGCATTGTAACAATGTCTTTAATTTTATATGAACTTGGAGATTTGGGAGTGATAAGATGACAAAGGTTGCTTTTTATACTCTTGGCTGCAAAGTAAATCAATATGAAACAGAGGCCATGGAAGAATTATTTATAAAAAAAGGTTATACTATAGTTAGTCCAGAGGATAAAGCAGACATTTATGTGATAAATACTTGTACTGTGACTAATTTAGGAGATAGGAAATCAAGACAATATATAAGAAGGGCTAAAAAGGCTAATAGTAATGCTATAATAGCTGCTGTAGGATGTTATTCTCAAATTGCCCCTGAAGAGGTAGAAAAAATAGAAGAGGTAGATATAATAATAGGAACAAGTGATAGGGATAAGATTGTTGACTTATGTGAACAGGTAAAGAAAGAAAAAAGGAAAATAAATATTGTCAAAAATATAAAGAAACACAGAGAATTTGAAAAATTGAATATTGAAAAAGTAAAATCTAAAACAAGAGCTTATATGAAAATACAAGATGGATGTAATCAATTTTGTAGCTACTGTATCATACCTTATGCAAGAGGTCCAATAAGGAGCAGAGCTTTAGAGGATATTCTAATAGAAGCAGAGAGATTAGCAGATGCTGGCTTTAAAGAAATTATCCTTACAGGTATCCATGTAGCATCTTATGGAAAGGATATTGGAAATATAAACCTTTTTGATGTTATTGAAAAGGTAAGCCAAATAGATGGAATAGAAAGAATACGTTTAAGTTCCATGGAACCAACATATATTGATGAAGAATTCCTGAAAAAAGCTGTAAATATTAAAAAACTATGTGATCATTTCCACCTTTCTTTACAAAGTGGAAGTGATACAGTCCTTAAAAGGATGAATAGAAAGTATACTACTAAAGAGTATAAAAATATAGTGGATCTAATAAGGAAGTATATGCCTAATGTTGGTATTACTACAGACATAATTGTTGGTTTTCCAGGTGAAACTGAAGAGGAGTTTAATGAAACCTATGACTTTGTTAAGAATATTGGCTTTTCAAGGATTCATGTCTTTAAATATTCTCCAAGGAAGGGTACACCAGCTAGTAAAATGGATAAACAAGTAGATGGTAATATTAAAAATAAGCGTAGTGAGAAATTGATAAAATTAGGCAACAATCTTATGGATAAATTTAATTCACAATTTATAGGTAAAGTAGTACATGTTCTATTTGAAGAGGAGAAAGATGGATTTTATGAAGGATATACAACCAATTATATAAGGGTAAAATCAGAATCAAAAGAAAATATACAAGGAAAAATATTTCCAGTAAAAATTATAGGTAAAGAAAATGATTTTTTAATAGGGAAAATAGAGGAATTATAGAATTTGTGTAGAATAAATATATTAGGCTATGAGGGGAGGTGAAAGGATGAAGGATTGTATATTTTGTAAAATAGCCAATAAGGAGATACCATCTAATATCGTTTATGAAGACGATAAAGTTATAGCCTTTAAAGATCTTAATCCTCAAGCTCCTATTCATATATTAGTTATTCCTAAAGAACATATTGAATCTTTAAACCAAATTGATGAGAGAAATGCAAATTTAATTAGTGATGTTATGTTAGTTATAAGAAAATTAGCAAAGGACTTAGAAATTGAAGAAAAAGGCTATAGGGTCGTAAACAATTGTGGTGAATATGGAGGTCAGACAGTTTTCCACATACATTTTCACTTACTAGGAGGTAGAAAGTTTTCTTGGCCACCAGGCTAAAATCTAGTTGCACTTAAGACTAAGTTAATGTATAATTATTTCGTGCTTAATTCTTAATGCCAGTGACTACACCTAAAGTCCCCTGGCAGTTGGTAGAGGGGAGGGGAGAGTATGACAGAAATTAGAGTTAGGGAAAATGAATCTCTTGACAGTGCACTTAAAAGATTTAAAAGACAATGTGCTAGAGCTGGTGTTCTTGCTGAATATAGAAAAAGGGAACATTACGAAAAGCCAAGTGTAAGAAGAAAGAAAAAATCAGAAGCAGCTAGGAGAAAAAAAGCAAGATACTAATATATAGAAGGTGAATTGTATGTCCATGAAAGAAAGACTTATGGAAGATCTAAAATATTCTATGAAAAATAAGGATACAATTAGAAAAAATACAATTACAATGATAAGAGCTGCTATAAAACAAAAGGAAGTAGATGATAAAGTAGAATTAGATGATGATGGCATAATAGAAATAATTTCAAAGCAATTAAAGGAAAAAAAGAATGCAATTGAGGATTTTAAAAAAGGCCAAAGGCAAGATTTGGTAGAACAGACTGAAAAGGAAATGGAAATCCTTCTTGAGTATTTACCAAAACAATTATCAGAAGATGAAATTAGGGAAATTGTAGCAGATACTATTAAAGAAGTAAATGCTACATCTATGAAGGATATGGGATTAGTAATGAAATCTGTAATGCCTAAAATAAAAGGAAGAGCTGATGGCAATACAGTTAATAAAATAGTAAGGGAAATATTAAAATAAACCTGGGTTATGTAAACCTAGGTTTATTTGTTATTTTTGATTTTTTTACTACAATAAAAGGGTAGATATACAATATAATATAAAGGGGGTGAAAAATTGAGAAGGCTTGTATTTATAGCTATTTTAATATTAGTAATAGTATTAAGCCAATTAGTATTTGCAGAAAATCCAGGAGATGTGTACGTTCTTCCAATAAAAGGTGAAATAAATAGGGCTACTTATAATTTTATTAATTCAACATTAAATAAAGTCCTTGAAAACAATCCAGCAGCCATAATATTTGAAATAGATACCTATGGTGGTTTAATTGTAGAAACTGAAAAGATAAAAAATTTAATAATGGCCTTAGATATACCTACTATTTCGTTTGTAAATAACAAGGCAGAATCTGCAGGTGTATTGTTAGCCATATCATCAGAAAAATTAGTAATGGCAATTAGTTCTACCATTGGTTCTGCAGAAACAATACCAAATACGGAGAAAGTTTTATCCATGTGGAGAAGCTTCTTAAGGGATGCAGCCCAACAGAGAGGAAGGGATCCAGAAATAATAGAAGCAATGGCTGATAGTGATATCCACATTGAGGGAATTAGTGAAAGGGGAAGTCTATTAAATTTAACTGGTAAGGAAGCTTTGGAACTTGGAGTAGCAGATTTAATTTCAGATAATTACGAAGATATACTTAATAATTTTAAAATCTCCTACAATAGTATAGTACAAGTTGATGAAAGTTTAGAGTTAAAAATTGCTAAGATACTTGCTAGTTCCTATATAAGTACATTATTGATAACTATTGGCTTAATTGGATTTGTTATTGAACTATTTACACCTGGTTTTGGGATAGGTGGTATTATTAGTATAATATCCTTTGGTCTATTTTTTGCAGGAAATATTATGGTAGGAAACTCACAGATGACTTCTTTAATAATATTTATCATTGGTCTAATACTACTAGTTATAGAAGCCATATCGCCAGGCTTTGGTTTACCAGGTATTTCTGGTATTGTATTAATAGTAGTAGGTATTGTATTGGCAATTGGATCCATACAATCAGCAATTATGTCTCTTAGTGTAGCCATAATATTAACAGCTATAATTACCATACTATTAATAAAACAAGGTCATAAGATTGAGGCTTTTAATAAAATTGTACTATCGACAAAACAAGAAGATGAAGAGGGCTATTTAAGTTCACCTCCAAAATATGAATATTTAGATAAAGAAGGTATAGCTTTAACAGACCTTAGACCTTCAGGTGTTATTGTAATAGGTGAAGAAAAATTAGATGCTCTATCGGAAGGTAGTTATATACAAAAGGGTTCACAAATTAAGGTTGTTAAAGTGGAAGGCTCAAAAATTATTGTAAGGAGGCTATAGCATGGAAAGAATGGTTTTTACTGTTGGTTTAGCGTTGCTTATTATAATACTGGTAATATTATTTTTTACCTTTATACCAGTAGGCTTGTGGATTACAGCTTATTTTTCAGGTGTAAAGATTGGAATTACAACTTTAATAGGAATGAGATTAAGGAGAGTTATTCCCTCTAGAATTGTT
>JAAYFE010000072.1 GCA_012728365.1 Tissierellia bacterium | reverse complement strand
TGAACAACAAGGATATTTAAGCTTTCTTAAATATTACCTTGATGTTAGAGTGTAAACTATGAAACCGCCGTATACCGAACGGTATGTACGGTGGTGTGGGAGGTCGGAAAATAAATTAATTATTTTCCTCCTACCCGATTTAGTAGTATCTATATAGTCCAATTACTTTTCCTAATATTATAGCATTATTGGTAATAATGGGAGACATGACTTCATTTTCAGGTTGTAATCTTATATGATCCTTCTCCTTATAAAATCTTTTTACAGTTGCCTCATTATCTAATAAAGCTACCACAATATCACCGTTTATAGCATCATTTTGTTGTTTAACTATAACATAATCTCCATCTAATATACCAGCATTTATCATACTATCTCCTTGCACCTTTAACATAAAAATTGAACCTCTTTCTGCCATTTCAGCTGGTACTGGAAATGTATCTTCTACATGTTCAACTGCTAGTATGGGTTCGCCAGCTGTAACTCTTCCAATGATAGGAATATCTATTGTCTTTTTAACAGGAAAACTATTATCTTCACTTCTATCTAACAATTCAATAGCTCTAGGCTTTGTTGGATCTTTTCTTATATAACCTTTCGATTCTAATTTTTCTAAATGTCTATGAACAGTAGAAGTAGATTTCAAATTAACCCCTTTACATATTTCCCTAACAGATGGAGGATAGCCTTTTAATTGAATTTGATTTTTAATAAAGTTTAATATCTTTATTTGATTTTGGCTTAAATCTTCGTACATATTATACACCTCACTATAATAAAAAATGTAAAAATACAATGTAGAAATACTATGTAATAGTTGTTTTACTTATTTTCTTTATTACTTTATTATATCACATGATATAAAAATATTCAAACACTCGTTCTAATTAAAAAACTATTGACACACAACGAATGTTTGTGTATTATATATTTAAGAACATACGTTCAGAACTTACGTGCGAGGTGATTGTGTGATTAAACCAAAATATAAAATAGTGAATAGAAAAAGGTTTAATATTTTTATCATTTCTATTTCATTAATATTGATGGTAATTATATCTTCATTGGTAAACAACAATGATGCCTATAGTTCTATACATAGAAATATATATAAAGAAGTAGTAGTAAATAAAGGTGATACACTTTGGAATATAGCCTTAAAAAATATGCCAAGTGGTTATGATGTAAGAAAGATGATTCATGAAATCAGAGAACTAAACAATATGGAAAGTGCTAATATTTATCCAGGAGAAATAATAAAAATCCCCATTAAATACAATAGGTGAGCTTTTAAGCTCACCTACTTTTTAGTTGAGGAAGAAAGGTTAGCAGTTAGGTTAGCCAAAGGATTGCTTTTTACAGCATCTCTTAATCTTTCATCGTCAATATGGGTGTAGATTTGAGTTGTAGACACATTCTCATGACCTAATATTTCCTGTAATGCTCTAATATCAACATTACCATACTTATACATTAGTGTAGCAGCTGTATGGCGTAATTTGTGAGTAGAATAAATCCTGGTATCAAATCCTGCTTTCTCTAAATATTTGTCAATTAAATGTTGTATCGCTCTATTGCTTAGTCTTTGCTTTCTTTTACTAATGAACAAAGCATCCTCATCTTTTGCATCTTGAGGTCTAACTTCTAAGTAACTATTAATTGCATCTATACAAGAAGAGTTTAAGTAGATAGTTCTTTCTTTATTTCCTTTACCAATCACAGTTAATGTATCCTCTTTAATCTTACTTATATTAATACTAGCTAATTCAGATAATCTTAGGCCACAATTTAAAAATAGGGTGATAATTGCATAATCACGTTTTCTATAAAATTCATTTTTATTTTCTAAAACAGTTTTTAACAAAAGTTGGCATTCTTCCAAAGTTAAATAAACGGGATGTCTCATATCTTTTTTAGGGGAATCCAAACCTTCAGTAGGATTTTTATCTATTAAATTGACTTTAGAATACAAATATGTAAAAAAAGACCTTAAACTGGAAATTTTCCTTGCTTTTGAATTATTTCCATTATTTCTTTCTTTATCAATATAAGAAATAAAAGAGTGGAGGTCTTGCAAATCTATACTTCTAATAAGATTAATATCAATATCATCAATTTTAATTTCCTCTAATGGAGTATCCTTATCAACCAATTTATATCTTTTTTTGACAAACCTAAAAAAGGTACGTAGATCATAATAATATTCTTTAACTGTGTTAGACGAAATTCCTTTAATAGCTTCTAAATAATTCAAATAATCTTCGATTACTATTGGAATTTCATGCATTTGCATCCCTCTTTCTAAAAATTTTACTATATTAGTCACAAAATACATATTTTGTGACTAATAATATATTCTATAAAAAAGAAGAAAATCCTTCTTTTTTATAGAATATATCTTAAATGATCTCTTAATCATATAAATATTACTTCAAACATCTAAAACAAATTAGTTCATACCTATTACAGTAAAATTTTATACTGAATTTATGTGAGATATGTTTCTTTTAAATCTAAAAAAGTAGAGCTTTTAGACTACGCTCTAAAAGACTATATAAGACTTTTAAATTTAATGAAAGTACTCCTTATTAATCATGCTAATTATATGGTTCTTATATAACCCTTGATAAAATTTTCATACTTATGGTTAAAATATATACTTTTACCTACTATATTTTTTATTAAGTTATCATAATAATATTATGTTAACTATATTTACTTGAATTCAACTATATCAAAATTGTTATTCAAAAGATCTGCCAATAAAATCTTATTTCTAAGCAATTTACCCTTATTGGTTAAAATCTTTATAACCTCCGATACTTCTATTGCAGCTATTAAAGCTGGTATAAATGACGGGTTTCCTAATTCTGTCTCAATACCTTTATTTAAATCTTCATTATCTGGATAAATATAATTAAAAGTGTTATCTTCAGGATATATAGTTGATACTTGTCCATAAAATCCCGCTATGGCGCCATGTACCATGGGTATATTTAACTTTTTAGAAAAAGCATTTAATATTTTTCTTGTTTTTATATTATCTAATGCATCTACTATTACATCATGACCCTCCAATAAATCCATGGCATTATTTTCGTCCAGCATTTCATTTATGTGATTCACTGTTACATCAGGATTTACTAGTTTCATTCTTTTCTTAGCTTCTTCTGCTTTACTTTTTCCAATATTCCCAGCGTGGCTTATTAACTGTCTATTTAGATTTGTTTCATCAAAGACATCTCCATCAATTACAGTAATATATTTCACACCAATTCTACCTAACATTTCTATTATATATCCGCCAAGCCCACCACAACCTACCACGCAAACTTTACTATTAAATAGTGTTTTCATATCCTCCTCTGATAGGGCTTTCATATTTTTTGCATACCTTTTCATCAAATCACCCCTAATAACTTTTATAACAACAAAGTTTACATAATAATCTTATGTAAACTTTGTTGTTATTTTGCATTATAGCTTTATTTATTTTCCTCTACTATTCTTTTTATTCTATCCAATCCTTCTTTAATATTCTCTATTGATGTTGCATATGACAATCTAATATAATTATCATCGCCAAAACCAATTCCTGGTATTACCGCAACCTGCCCTTCTTCTAATAAAACTTTTGCAAAATCTAGAGAACTATTAATATAATACCCTTTAATTGTAGTACCTTTTAGTTGTGATATGTTAACCATTATATAGAAAGCACCCTTTGGTTTTTTACAGCTTAAACCTTTTATTGAATTTATTGCATCTACCATATAATTTCTTCTTTTTTCAAATTCTTTTTTCATTTCATATACTGCATTTTGCTCCCCTGTTAGACCTACTACACTGGCATATTGAGAAATAGAACATGGGTTTGAAGTGGTATGGCTTTGAATATTACTAATAACTTTCGCAATTTCTTTATGAGCAGCTAAATAACCTATTCTCCATCCTGGCATTGCATATGCTTTTGACATACCGTTTATAACGATAGTTAAGTCCTTTATATCTTCATTTATTGAAGCTATGCTTATATGCTCTCCATCATAGATTAATTTTTCATAAATCTCATCAGATATTACAAATATGTTATTTTCTACTGCCCACTCTGCTATAGCTTCTAATTCTTCCCTGTAATATATAGATCCTGTAGGATTGCTTGGACTATTTAAAATAATTGCCTTTGTTTTATTAGTTTTCACTTTTTCCAAATCTTCCACTGTAAATTTAAATTCCTTTTCTTCTAATGTATGTATAAATACTGGTTCCCCACCAGCTAGCTTTATTAATTCTGGATAACTAACCCAATAAGGTACTCCTATTATTACTTCCTCTCCGGGATTAAGAATTGCCATTAAAGCGTTATAGATAGAATGCTTAGCACCATTTGATACAACAATATTTTCTACAGAATATTCTAGATTATTATCCTCTTTGAATTTCTTGCATATTGCTTCCTTTAATTCACTTATTCCTGAAGCAGGAGTATATTTTGTGAGCCCTTCTTCTATAGCTCTAATTCCTTCCTTTCTTATATTTTCTGGAGTATTAAAATCAGGCTCTCCAGCTCCAAAACTAATAACATCAATACCTTTAGCTTTCATTGATTTAGCTTTAGCTGTAATTTCTAAAGTTACTGATGATGAAATTTTTAGTCCTTTTTCTGATAAGTGAAATTTCATATCATAACCTCCATAATAGTTATAATTTAGATGTTTTTATTATATATATCTTTTAACACATTTTTTATTATAGTCAAGGCATCCTCAAATACCACTTGATTTTGAAGTAATATAACTTTATAATGCTTGAATCCTTCATCGGTTAATCTATATCGTCTTATTGATCTTTTATCTGGTTCTTCCCACCACCCTTCCACGTAACCCCTTGCTTCTAAATCTCTTAGCAGAGGATAAATCATCCCAGGGCTCGGTTCCCATTTATTATCAAGCCTCGTCTTTATTTCCTCAATTATTTCATTGCCATAATAACTTCTATCTTTTAATAGATGAAGTATGTATAGTTTTACAAAGGATGTAGTACTTATTTTAGATGGGAATTGTCTGTTTCTTTCATTCTTATATACACCCAATTATAATCTTCCTTTCATTTTGGGAATATAGTTAACGTTTACATAATATTTTCCCATTAAATAATCTCCATTTACAATTTTGCCATGACAATCTGAACCGCCTGTAATTATTAGATTGTTTATATCTGCTAGTTGAATGTACATCTTAACATCTTATTCCTTATGTTTAGAGTGAATTGCCTCCAAGCCATCAATACCAAGCTGTATACATCTGTTAACAATATCTTTATCTCTTAACAATCCAGGATGGGCTAATATAGCTATGCCATTTACTTCATGTATAAGATCTATAGTTTCTTTAAGTGTTAATGTTTCTCTCTGCACATATGCAGGCTTTCCTTTGTTTAAAAATTTTTCAAAGGCTTCTTCCATACTTTCTACATAACCTTTTTGCAGTAAAGCCCTTCCAATATGAGGCCTACCTATATAATCTTCTTTAGTAAATTTCTTAACTTCATCAATGGACAATTTCATTCCAAGAGAATTTATTTTTTCAATTATCTTAATACCTCTTTTAATCCTGTTTTTCTTTAATAATTCTGTAGCTTCAAGCAACCTTTTAGATGTATAATCTATAAAATATCCTAATAAATGTACCTCTTCATCTTCAAAAATTGTCCCAAATTCTATACCAGGAATAAGATAAAAGTCTTTGAAACCTTTACTTACTTTTAGAGCAGAGTTTATTCCTTCAACAGTATCATGATCTGTTATAGCAATGCCATTAAGGCCTTTCCTCCTAGCTAAGTCAACAACTTCTTTAGGAGAAAGCAATCCATCAGAATAAGTAGTATGTACATGCAAATCAAATATCATTAAAAGCTCTCCTTTTAGGATATTTTACTTATGTATATTATATCTAATCTATAAATATTATGTCAAAATAAAAACCTACTAAATAAATTAGTAGGTTTTATACTAAAAAACACTAATACACTATCTACACTATCTTGGCTCAACAATTAATTTAATTGCTGTTCTTTCTTCACCATCAATTTCAATGTCTGTAAAAGCTGGTATGCAGATTAAATCAATTCCGCTAGGAGCTACAAATCCTCGTGCTATGGCTACAGCCTTAACTGCTTGGTTTAAAGCACCTGCACCAATAGCTTGGATTTCAGCATTGCCTTTCTCTCTTAACACTCCAGCCAGTGCTCCTGCTACAGAATTTGGACTTGATTTTGCTGATACTTTTAATACATCCATCATATATCCCCCTCTACATTTTTTATTTTATTAAATTATTATATAATTTATATATATAATTATTTATTCTACAATTTTTTTTAAAATCCTTCTTTTTTAAAAAAAATTATTAAATTTATATTAAATTATTTTGTTTTCTTTCCTAATGGTTTAATACCTATTTAGCATATTCCACTGCCCTTGTTTCTCTAATTACATTTACTTTTATTTGTCCTGGATAATCTAATTCACTTTCAATCTTTTTAACTATATCCCTAGCTACAAGAACAATATCATTATCATTTAGTTTCTCAGGTTTAACCATTATTCTTAATTCCCTACCCGCTTGCATAGCAAAAGATTTTTCTATACCTTCAAATGATTCTGCTATTTCTTCTAGTTTTTCTAATCTCTTAATATATGCTTCTAATGTTTCTCTTCTCGCACCTGGCCTAGCTGCAGATATAGCATCTGCTGCTTGCACTAACACAGCTTCTACAGTTCTGGGTTCAATGTCACCATGATGTGCTGCAATACAATGTATGACTTCTTCAGATTCTTTGTATTTCCTAGCTAATTCAACTCCTATATCCACATGAGGACCTGCTATTTCATGGTCAACAGCTTTACCTATATCATGTAACAAACCTGCTCTTTTGGCAATTTTTACATCTGCTCCTAATTCAGCAGCCATTACTCCTGCCAGATGAGCTACTTCTATAGAATGTCTAAGAACATTTTGTCCATAACTTGATCTATATTTTAATCTACCTAATAACTTTATTAATTCACTATGAAGGCCATGAATTCCAACTTCGAATTCAGCTTGTTCTCCTTCTTCTATAATTGTTTTTTCTACTTCTTTTTTAGCTTTTTCTACCATCTCTTCTATTCTTGCTGGATGAATTCTTCCATCAACTATTAGCTTTTCAAGAGCTATTCTTGCAATTTCTCTCCTAATTGGATCGAAACCTGATAAAACTACAGCTTCAGGTGTATCATCTATAATCAAATCAATACCAGTTAATGTTTCTAAGGTCCTAATATTTCTACCTTCTCTACCTATAATTCTACCCTTCATTTCATCATTTGGCAAGGAAACTACAGTTACTGTAGTTTCAGCTACATGATCAGCAGCACATTTTTGAATTGCACAAGATATAATCTCCTTGGCTTTCTTTTCTGCCTCTTCCTTAACTCTATTTTCTGCTTCTTTTATTAATAGCGCAGATTCATGTGCTATTTCTTTTCTAATATCATTCAATAATATTTCTCTTGCTTCGTCAGAAGTTAAGCCAGAAAGCCTTTCTAATTCTTTAACTTGCTTTTCATATAATTCATTTATAAGAACTTCTTTTTCTTCTAATTCTTTCAATCTTTTATTAAAAGCTTCCTCTCTATGTTCTAGAGCATCAGCCTTTCTATCTAAGGATTCCTCTTTTTGTAGCAAGCGTTTTTCTTGCCTTTGAATTTCAAGCCTTCTTTCTCTATTTTCTCTATCTGCTTCAACTCTAATTCTATGACATTCCTCTTTGGCTTCTAACAATAATTCTTTTTTGCGGGTTTCAGCTTCTTTGTTCGCATCTTCAATTATTTTTTTAGCTAGTTCTTCAGCATTTCCTATCTTTTTTTCTGCAATGTTTTTCCTCATAAGAAAACCTGCTACGATTCCTGTCAAAGCCATTAATAGATAAATTATGATATCAATTATAGTATCAATAACGATGCACCTCCTATTCTATTTAGTTTTCAAGTTCCAATAGTTGATTTTCTAGTACTTTTGATTATAAGACATAAGACCTACTCTTATTTTCGGTTCTTAAGGTCTACACATTAATATAATATTTAGTAATGTCTAGCTACTTCTACATTTTATTACTTTTACAATAATATGTCAAGTCTCTTAATCAATAAGAACTTTGCTAACTTCGCTAATTGTACCTTTTAATGTAACCCTATAAGCATTTGTTCCAATAGCAGATAAATGGTTGTTATGGGTAACAATAATAATTTGCCTTTCAAACATTTCAGAGGTTTTCTTCAAAAAATCTGCTACATTAAATATATAATCTTCACTGACATGTTTAGCTGGCTCATCTAGTATTAAAGGTCCTTGAATTTTAGGCTTATGGATTTGTAAAAAAGCAATACGTAAGGCTAAGGATATAATATCTACAACTCCTCCTCCTCTAGAAAGCTCTGGTTTAGTTTTTATAGTTGTCCCATTTTCTTTCGTTATTACATAAAAATCAGCACTTGGCTTATTTCGTAACTCTTCTATTTCTATTTTAAATTCAATATCATTTTCAAATACGTACTGTAAGCAATTAGTTACAAGAGATTCTATTTGGAATTTAGCTTGATTTCTAGCAAATTCAGATGTTTTTTGAAAAAGTATATTTACTTTTTCTAACAGATCTATTTCATCCTGTATATTATCAAGGGCTTTTTTAGTATTGTCTATTTGTTCTTGAATTTTTTCCCTTTTGCCTTCTTCCTTTGAAATAAAAGCATTTATTTGGGATAAATATTTATTTAGATCTTCATAGCTATTTATCATATTATCACATCTTTTCTAATATATCTTTTGGCATTAATTCATTTGCTTCTTTAAACAGCGAGTCTATCTCCTCAGTTAATTTCTTTATTTCTTTATCTAGATCCTCGGGATTAACTCCTAATTCCTTTAACTCCCTAATTATCTCCTGTTGTTGATTGTTTAACTGCTCTAATCTTGCTTCTGCCTTATATTTTAAACTTTTAGCTTTATCTAGATTTTCTTTTAATAAGTTTAATTCCTTTTCATAGTTCTTCAACCTGACAACCCCCCTAGCTATTTAAACTATTAATTATATTTTTAATACTATTTTTATCTATTGAACTGTAACATACTGGACATACCTCTAGATTATTTAATATGTCCTCATACTGTCTCAACAAGTTTTTTATGTTGTTTTGAATTTTTGTTAATTTCTTATGAGTATCTGTATAGGCATTATTTATGTGTTCGTATTTAGTTTTAATAGTTAGTAAGTTTTCCAAAAGTTTATATTTTTCTTCTATAGAATTCTTTAGATTAAATAGTGGCTCTATGATAGATAGTTTTTCAATATATACCTTTCCTATAGATAAACTTTTATTAACTTTGTCTATTTTGTTTTTTAATGCAACGACACTATTTAACTTTTTACAGTTTTCTTCAATTATAACTATATTTTTTTCAATAACACTTATATCTTTTAACTTATACAAGATATACTTGTTTTCCAGTACCTTTTCTTTAATATAATTGTTAGTAGAATATAACTCTATTAATTTTAATAATCTCTTTTCTTTGTTAGATATTATTTTATAAGATTTTTCAATTTTTTCAATATTCATTAAAGACCTTAATATCAGCTTATCCTTTTCTATAGATTTTTTTATCTCATTTATTCTTTCATATCTATTAGCTATATATGAAAAACTTTTAATTTTTACACCTAATTCCTTTTCAATTTCTGAAATTCTATCTAATTCTTCTAACTTAGACAGAAATTTTTTGTATAAAAGTATGTCTTTATTAATTTTGTTTAACTCTTCTTGCCTTCTGGAAAGATTGTCTAACTTATTTTGCTTCTCTCTAATTTTTTCTTTGATTACAGTTAGTTTTTTTGATACTAATTGTAATTTATCTAAATAATCATATTCTTTAAGTTCTTCATTTAATTTTTCTAAGGTTTCTTCATAAATTCTTTTTTTCCCTCTAAGCTTATTTATATCCCTTAAGGTATCTCTTAAAGCATCGTCTATAATATGAACACCCACCAATCTTCCTATAGCATTTGCTCTAGTAGAAGTAGTTTCAGATAATAAAAAAGGACCTTCTAACTGTTCTCCTATATTTATAGCATTTGAAACATTACTATCCAATAATATCTTCTTAATAGATGTTTTCTCAATAACTTCTTCCGGTAACTTTGTCCCAAAACCTTCTAATACAGTTTCATTCCCTTCATTATCACAAATATAGTAGTAATTTTTACTTTTACTTCTATATCTTTTTATTTTAGTATTGTTACTAAAAAAAATAGTTACACTACACTCTGTTTCTCCCTCTCTTATAAAATAATCACCTGAAGGTTCATTAAAAAGTGCCCATTTAATTCCTCTTATTATTGCAGTTTTCCCATGATCCGAAGGCCCAACTATGACATTTAAATATTTATCAAATTCTATTTCAGTATATTTATGGGATTGAAAATTTTCTAATATAACTTTCTTGATATATATCATTTACAACTCATCTCCTATACCTTTCATTTGAGCATTAGAAATTCTCTTAAGTGCCTCAACTTTTACTTCCTCCGAAACTCCTTCTGCATTGGAAACCTCCATAAGTATTTCATTTATTTCTAATTTATCAAAATTAATTGCCTCATCAATTGATTGTTTAAAATTATATAACCTTTCGCTTTTAAAAATGTGGTTTTCTATTTCTTCTCTATCTAAAATTTTTTCTCCTTCTACAGCAGTTTTTAAATTTATTAGTTTAATATTGATATTGACTCCTAACTCAATAATGGCAACCTTAGGATACCTTTCAATTTCTTTTAAACTATTTGTAATTCTAACTAAGCTACCAGGATTAACAAAATATTTATTGTTGATATTTATAATACCAAATCCTGTATGATAATGGCCTGCCAATGTAATATCTGCTTTAGTAGCAAGAATTTCATCAATTAATGTATAGGGTACTCCCTTGATAAATGGCTTATCTAACAACATTCCATGGACTATATGTATTGAATAGTCTATATCTTTGCCTATATTATCTACGATATATCCACTTTTATTTTCCTCATGATCAATATTATAAGTATAAGGTTGACCAGTTAATTGAACTTTAATGCCATTTTTGTTTAAATAGATTATTTCATTTTCTTTAATTAGTTTAACAATATTTAATGCATCTAATAAGCCTAGGATAGTTCTGCTAACTGTATCTGGATTATGTCCATATACATCATGATTACCACTAACTATATAAATAGGTACCTTATAATTGTTTAATATTGTTGCAAAATTACTTACAACTGAGATAGAAATATCAGGTCTATCAAATAGATCTCCTCCATGAAGGACATAGTCAATATTATAATCTTTAATCATTTTACCGACTTCAATTAATTTTTTTTCTAAAGTTTCCTGTAGGTTGTCTTTTCGATTCTTAGGTGTAGTACCTCTAATATGTGTATCTGTTAAAAACAATATCCTCAACAATAACACTCCTTTAAAATAAACCTCCATATGGAGGTTTATAAAATTAGTCTTATTCAGCTTCAGCGCTTTTTTCTTTTTTACTTTCTTTTTCACTAGCTATTTTTTCTAAGCCATGTTTTTCTCTAATTAAATTTTCTATCTCTAGTAAAATTTCAGGATTTTGTCGTAAGAAATCTTTAGCATTTTCTCTGCCTTGTCCAAGTTTATAATCCTTATAACTATACCATGAACCAGATTTATTTATTATATCTGACTCAACACCAATATCTAATATATTACCTTCATTAGAAATTCCTTGACCGTACATTATATCAAATTCTGCTTGCTTAAAAGGAGGAGCAACCTTGTTTTTAACAACCCTTACTCTGGTTCTATTTCCAATTACATCTTCCCCTTGTTTAATTGAGTCAACCCTTCTAACATCCAATCGAATAGTAGAATAAAATTTTAGGGCCCTACCACCAGTAGTAGTTTCAGGATTACCAAACATTACACCTACTTTTTCTCTCAATTGGTTAATAAATATGACTATAGTTTTAGATTTATTAATTACTCCTGCTAACTTTCTTAAAGCCTGAGACATTAGACGAGCTTGTAGGCCAACATGGCTGTCTCCCATTTCTCCTTCTATTTCTGCCTTGGGTACTAAGGCAGCAACTGAGTCCACTACTACTATGTCGACTGCCCCGCTTCTTACTAATGCTTCTGTAATCTCCAAAGCCTGCTCCCCAGTATCAGGTTGTGATACTATTAGATTATCTACATCAACACCTAGCTTTTTAGCATAATTAGGATCAAGAGCATGTTCAGCATCTATAAAGGCTGCTACTCCATCCTTTTTTTGTGCTTCTGCAATAGCATGTAATGCTACTGTTGTTTTACCAGATGATTCTGGACCAAATATTTCAATTATTCTCCCCTTAGGAAAGCCACCGATTCCTAATGCAATATCTAAGCTTAGGGCTCCCGTTGGTATAACTTCCATTTTAACTGCCTCTTTATCTCCTAGCCTCATTATGGAGCCTTTTCCAAACTGTTTTTCAATTTGTGCCATAGCTACACTTAAAGCTTTTTGTTTATCTTCTAAACGTGTCATATTGTCCCAGTAAAACTGGTTCACCGCCTTTCTTATTTCTAGAACTAATGTTCTAGTATAATTGTATAATATTTATAGCTTTAAGTCAAAGATAATCTTACATATTTATCAAAAATTTTCTAAGTTCATTAAAGGCTTTTAATGAAGCTTTGTTTTGAATAGATTCCCTATCTCCACTTAATCTAGATTCTATAGTTATTAGTTTTTCTTTTGTAGCAATACCAATAAAAATTAAACCTACAGGTTTATTTTCGCTACCAGTACTAGGTCCAGCTAATCCAGTAATTGATAATGCTATATCAACGTTAGATTTTTCTAAAAGTCCTTTAGCCATCTCCATAGCAACCTTTTTACTTACAGCCCCATGTTTTTTTATAGTGGATTTCCTTACATTCAACTCTTCTATTTTCGATACATTACTATAAGTTACTATTCCTCTATCAAATACCTCTGAAACACCTGGAATCTTTGTAAATTTAGAAGCAATAAGGCCACCTGTACAGGATTCAGCAAATGCTATTTTAAAATTTTTTTCTTTTAATAACTTAAACACAACTTCTTCTATAGTTTCATTATTATAACTGTATATATTTTCTGGAATTTTGTTTCTTATTTTCTCTATAGTTTCCTTAAGCAAAAGATCAACTTCTTCTTCATTATTACCTTTTGCCACTACTTTAATATCAACAACACCTTCACTAGCATAGGTAGCAATACTTGGATTACCCCTGGAATTAATTATATCCTTTAAAATAGTTTCTAAGTATGATTCTCCAATACCTATAGTTTTAATGGTTGCTTCTCTAATTATATAATCTTGCTTTATTAGAGGTATTACATATTTATTAAACATAAGTTTCATTTCCCTTGGAGGTCCAGGTAATAAAACTAGTATCTTATCTTGCCATTCAATAAATATTCCTGGAGCAGTTCCAATATCGTTCTTAATCGGTTTGCTGCCTTCAGGAATATAGGCTTGTTTGATATTGTTAGATGTCATAGTCTTATTAGTTTTATCAAAATAACTCTTTATACTATTCTTAATATTGTTATCTAAATATAACCTCAAGCCTAAGGTTTCACTAACCACTTCCTTTGTAAAATCATCAGCAGTTGGCCCTAAGCCACCAGTAAATATTAATAAATCTACTCTTTTTAGTCCATTTTCAATTACATGTTTAAGCTGCTCTTTATTATCTCTTAAAGACGTATGATATAATACTTCTATACCTATTTCACCTAAACGTCTAGTTAAATACTGAGCATTAGTATTTAGAATGCTTCCAAGTATAATTTCACTTCCAACAGTTATTATTTCTGCCCTCATATCCACTTACTCCCTTATTTGTTATCAGTTTTCAGTACATGTTTATTTTTGAATAAATAATCTATTCCAGATAAAATAGTAAATAAAAGAGAAACATATACCATCACTTTATCAAAGGGAAAATCTATTAATCTAAAAGGAAAATTATCTAGCAATAGTGAAATAATTGCTATTAATTGTGTAATAGTTTTAATTTTCCCCAAAGGACTAGCAGCAATAGTCATTCCTTCAGAAGCAGCTATAGTTCTAAGACCCGTAATTGTAAACTCCCTTGCAATAATTATTATAACTACCCATGATGATATTTTACCCATTTGGATTAAAGATATTAATGCTGCAGAAACTAATAATTTATCTGCTAGGGGATCAATAAATTTACCGAAATTTGTAACTAGATTTTTGCTCCTAGCAATATAACCATCTAAACTATCAGTAAGAGAGGCAATTATAAAAATAAAAGCTGCAATATAATTACTATTTTTAATGTCAGAAAACAATACAATCAAAAATATTGGAATCATTATAACTCGTAACATGGTAATTTTATTAGCTAAATTCATGAGATAATCTCTCCAATCAAATCATATTCTAAACAATCAATAGTCTTAGCCCTAACAAATTCACCTATTTTTATATTTTTATCTGACTTTACGAAATAAATCCCATCAATTTCTGGCCCATCCATATAGGTTCTTCCAATATAAAGGCCTTCTTCTTCAAGATTTTCTATTAAAACCTCATATACATTACCTATTTTTTCTTTGTTTAATTTATACGAAATGTAAGCTTGTGTTTCCATAATTTTATTTCTTCTATATTCTTTAATATCTTCAGCTATTTGATTATCATAGTGATAAGCAGGGGTTCCTTCTTCCCTAGAGTAACAGAATACTCCAAGTTTATCAAACTTAATTTCTTTAATAAATTCATGTAATTCGTTAAATTTATTATCATCTTCACCTGGAAATCCAACTATAAAAGTGGTCCTTATAATTATATCAGGCATTTCTTGTCTTAAATATTTGATTAATTTTTTAATTTTCTCCTTACTTGTTCTTCTATTCATCTTCTTCAATATTTCATTGTTAATATGCTGAAGTGGTATATCAACATACTTAACTACTTTATGGTTATTTTTTATAGAAGCAACTAGCTTTTTGTCTATATTATCAGGATACAAATAAAATAATCTTATCCACTTTAATTTTTCAATTTTATTTAATTCATCTAGAAGTTGGCTAAGCTTTAACTCTCCATATAAATCAATTCCATAGTCAGTAATGTTCTGCCCAATTAGTATTATTTCTCTTACTCCATTGTCAACTAGATAGTTTACTTCCCGAATAATATCTTCCATTTTTCTGCTTCTGTATTTTCCCCTTAATTTTGGTATTATACAATATGTACAGAAATTGTTGCATCCTTCTGATATTTTTACATACTCAGTTTTTCTAAAACTTTGTCTAGGAATTTGTTCTAAATACCCTTCATTTATATTTTTGTTCAATATTATTTTTCTTTCTCCGCTTTTCAATCTATCAATTATAGTAACTACATCTTTTATATTGCCAGTACCAATAATTCCATCTATTTCCTCTATTTCTTCCATTAGTTCTTTTGAATATCTTTCAGCTAAACATCCAGCAAGTATTATATATTTGCAATTGTACTTTTTATACTTAGTCATTTCCCATATTGTTTCAATAGACTCTTCCTTTGCAGCATTTATAAATCCACAAGTATTAATTAATATTACATCAGCCTGATCCAATGTATTTGTAATTTTATAATTATTGTTTTTTAATATACCCATCATCAATTCAGAATCTATTTCATTTTTAGAACAACCCAGTGTTATAATTGATATATTCATTTTCATTTATATCCTCTCCTTAGTCAACGATTCTAATTCCTCTTTTGAAATTAATACTTTCCTAGGCTTACTTCCTTCATATCCTCCAACTATTCCTCTTTCTTCCATTTGATCCATGATTCTAGCAGCCCTAGTATATCCAATCTTCAGTTTTCTTTGTAATAATGATATTGATGCTTGTCCTTCATCTACTACTAATGATATTGCATCAAATAATAATTCATCTACACCTTCAACAAACTCGTTGGTTTCAATTTCTTTGGTTATACTTTCAATGGCTTCACTATCATATTTAGCAATATCCTGTGCTTTTAAATAATCTACTACTTCTTTTACTTCTAAGTCGCTGATAAAAGCCCCCTGCACACGAATTGGTTTTGGTAAGCTTGAAGGAAAGAAAAGCATATCTCCCTTCCCTAATAGCTTTTCTGCACCAGACGTATCCAAAATAGTCCTTGAGTCAACTTGCGAAGTTACAGCAAAGGATATTCTGGAAGGAATATTAGCTTTAATAGTTCCTGTAATTACGTCTACAGATGGTCTTTGAGTTGCAATAATTAAGTACATGCCTGCGGCCCTTGCCATTTGTGCTAACCTACATATGTAATCTTCTATTTCTTGAGCAGATACCATCATCAAGTCTGCTAATTCATCAATAATTATTACTATCTTTGGAAGCATTTTGCTTTCATCATCTTGGAACTTCTCATTATAAGATTTTATATCTCTCACATTATTTTCAGCAAATAGTTTATATCTTCTTTCCATTTCACTAACTGCCCAGTTTAAGGAAACAGCAGCTTTTTTAGGATCTGTTACTACTGGAACAAGTAAGTGAGGTATGCCATTGTATATACTAAGTTCTACAACTTTTGGATCTATTAATAATAGTTTTACATCGTTAGGATGGGATTTATATAATATACTCATTATTATAGTATTTATACAAACACTTTTTCCAGATCCTGTAGCACCTGCAATTAAAAGGTGAGGCATAGCATCTATACTTGATATAATTGGTTTACCTGAAATATCTTTACCAAGGGCCAATGGTAAATTGCTTTCTAGTGAAATAAACTCATTTGATTGTAGTATTTCTTTTAAAGTAACATTATCTCTAATTTTATTGGGTACCTCTATTCCCACAACAGATTTACCTGGAATAGGGGCCACTATTCTAATATCAGATGCTGCAAGACTTAAGGCTAAATCATTGGCTAGATTTACAATTCTATTTACCTTTATTCCTGGAGCTGGTTGTAATTCATAACAAGTAACTGAGGGTCCTCTATTTATCTGCACAACTTTAGAATCTATTCCAAAATTTTTCATAGTTTCTTCTATTTTTTTAGCATTATTTATGATTTCTTTTTTGTAATTGGCATCTACTTTTTTCTCTATGTCCTTTAATATTTCAATAGGCGGAAAAGAATAATCTGACAGTCTTTTATTTGTATCTATTTTCATTTCCTTAGAATTCACTTTTTCATTTAAGTCCATAGATCTACCTTTATTTTCTTTGGCTGTATAATCATGAATTATTAATTCTTTATGTACAATGTTGTCTGTTACTTTTGATTCTTGTTTTTCAGCAGCATCATGCACTATATGCCTACTATTTTTAAACCTGGAAATATTATATCTGGTATTAATTTTTATTCTGATCCTACTTAAAATTTCACTAATTTTTACCTCAGTAAATAATAATACTAATATAGCTACTATAACCATAACCACAATATTAGAGCCAATTGAACCAAATAATTTATAAATTAAAAAACCAAAAATACTACCTATAAGTCCACCACCTAGTCTTTCTTGGCTTAATTCTAATGAATTTGAAAATTTTATAGAAAAATTACCACCGTCTACATTGTTTATATCCAATAAAACTAGAAAACATAAAAAAATGCCAATTAAATACAAAGATTTTATGTCATTATTAGAGTCAAGTTTGTTTATTAAAAATAATACTCCTATAGCCATTATGATTAATGGAAATATGTATCCTCCAAAGCCCATAAGAGTAAAATATATGTTTCTTAGAATTATTCCTACAATGCCAGTTTTGTTGCTAAAAAGGCTTATAGTTGACAAAAGTCCAAAAGTTATTATTATAATTCCTATTATCTCCTTATTAAAGGACTTTTTTCTATTAGGCTTTGTCTTTAATTTTTTTTTCTTCAACACTATCACCTCTAATGAATGTCATTACTCACTTCACTTTTCCCATTTATTATACCATTAAAAATTACCAGTTTATATAGAAATTATAGTGCTTACAAAACAGAAAGGGGACATGAATATAAAAGAGTTCCCCCTTTGTTTCTCATGTTATTATAGCACAATTTATATAACCATACTAACCCTTTTTCTCTCTTATTAATTCATAAAGCTTTGCCAAGGCCTCACTAAATCCTCCAACCTCGTCAATTAAACCATAGTCAACTGCCTCTTTGCCTATTAATATAGTCCCTACATCATTTGCTAACTCATCAGTAGCATACATTAGTTTTTTCAAAACTGGTTCGCTAATATTTGAGGTTCTTAGTATAAAACTTGTTATTCTTTTCTGCATTTTTTCGAAATATCTAAATGTCTGAGGTACACCTATTACAAGCCCAGTAGTTCTAATTGGATGAATTGTCATAGCTGCTGTTGGTACAATAAAAGAATAATCTGAAGCAGTAGCTAAAGGTACGCCAATACTATGGCCTCCTCCTAATACCAGTGATACCTTAGGTTTGTCTATGCTGTGTATCATTTCACTTAAAGCAAGTCCGGCTTCAACATCTCCTCCTGCAGTATTTAATATAATAAAAATACCTTCAATTTTAGGATCTTGTTTTGCAGCTATGAGCATGGGTATTATATGTTCATATTTAGTTGTTTTTTTACCAGCTGGTGATATGGTGTGGCCTTCAATTTCTCCTATAATAGTTATAAATTGAATATTATTATTTATTTCTGGTAAATTTGGTGTACCAATTTCATTTACATTTTCTAAAGTATTGTTTGAATTATCATTATTCTTTCCGATACACTTATCTTCTAAAGGTTGATCTTTGTTCTTTTTCACCTTGAAACCTCCATTGTATTATTCTTATAAATATATTGTTTACTAATTTTATAATTATATGCTAACATATAAAAATGCCTGATAAGTTATCAGGCATTTAACTAAATTTCTTCAACCTCTATAATAATCATATCCTGGCCTATTTTTCTTATGGAGTCCCAAGGAATTTCCATATCTTGATTGCCACCAAAAAGTTTTAGCTGAAATTTTCTTTCAGGTATTATTAGTGAGATAATTTTTCCAGTTTTTTCATCTACAATAATATCTGAGTCTGCTATAATTCCAAGTCTTTCACCATTATTTAAGTTTACTATTTCTTTTCCACCTAATTCGCTTAGTAGCAATTTGATCATCCCCTTAAGTATATTTTTAATATATTATATGGGGTTTGTTTAAAAATATGTTTTATCAATTATGATAAGATCACATATGATCTTAATAGCCTGTATGACCAAAACCTCCGGAACCCCTTTCCGTTTCATCTAAAGATTCAACTTCTTCTAATTCCACTCTTTCATATTTTGCAATTACCAATTGTGCTACTCTGTCTCCACTATTTATTATATATTCCTCATTACTTAAATTTACTAATATTACTCCTATTTCTCCCCTATAATCACTGTCAATTGTACCTATTCCATTAGCTAAAGTTATACCATGTTTTAATGCCATTCCACTTCGTGCACGAATTTGAGCTTCATAACCTTGAGGAATTGAAATATAAAGTCCTGTTGGAATTAAAGCTCTTTCTAAGGGCTTTAAAACTATAGGCTCCTCAATGTTTGCATGTAAATCCATGCCAGCGGAGCCTGTAGTTTTATATGTTGGTAATGGAAAATTACTCTTGTTTACAATCTTGACCTTCATATTTATCACCTCGTGAAATAATTTTATATTTTTAAATTTATACTTTCATCTCTTCTCGCTAATTAAAAAATATTTCTTTTAATTTAACATTCACATCATCTATGTCAGGGATATTGCCTACATATGCAATATTAAATTTATTGCTATCAAATATTTTTTCTGTTACCCTTTTTATATCATCTAAGCTTACATTATCAATTTTATCTAACACATCCTCAAAAGTTAAAATATCACCTGTTAACAATTCTGAACTTCCTATTTCAAGCATTCTATTAAAGGTGGATTCCATTCCTAGTATATAACTACTCTTTAATTGTTCTTTAGATTTTAAAAGTTGTGATTTACACATTAAACTTTTTTTGAATTTTATTATTTCTTCCCTTATAAGTTTAGCTACATTTAAAATTTCTCTATTACCTAAAGCAGCATAAATAGCAAATATTCCAGCATTTTGAAAAAAAATAGGGGTAGAATATATGGAATAGGCTAATCCTTTTTCTTCTCTAATTTTTTGGAACAATAGTGAACTTACGCTACCTCCAAAAATATTGTTAATGATATACAAAGCATATTTATCATCATTATTCCTTTTTACGCCTTCAGTACCTAAACAAAAATTAACCTGTTCAAAGTCCCTTTTTTTACCCATGACACAGGATTTAAATTCAGGTAAAGAAAAATTATTTGGAACTATTATATTATGCCATAACTTTTTATTAAAATAATTGTTCAATATTTTAATAATTTCTTTTTCATTATAATTACCAACAACAGCTATAACCATATTGTCGGGTCTGTAGTATTTATTATAATAATCAAGTAACATTTCTCTATTGAAATTTCTTACTGTTAATTTAGTACCAAGTACTGGAAAGGATAAAGGTGTTCCTTTAAACATACTTTCATGTACCATATCAAATACTATATCTTCAGGTGAATCTAAATACATATTAATTTCTTCTAATATTACTTTTTTTTCGTTTTCTATGTCTTCTTCTGTAAATTTTGGATCATTTAGCATGTCTGATAATATATCAATGGCAGTTATTAAATGCTTGTCCAATACTTTTACATAGAAACAAGTATATTCACTATTTGTAAAAGCATTCATTTGTCCACCAATATTGTCTATTTCTTCAGCTATGTCTTTTGCATTCCTCTTTTTTGTTCCCTTAAATATCATATGTTCTATAAAATGTGATATGCCATTATTCTTTTTATTTTCATCTTTTGTTCCTACGTTTATAAATATTCCTAAAGAAACAGACTTTACATAAGGTATTTTTTCCATGATTACTTTTGTTCCGTTATTTAGTTTTTCTTTTAAATACAATCTGTGGACTCCTCCTTGTTTATTTTTTTACTACATCACTAATTTTACCTATTTTATATCCTTTATCAAGTATATTAGCTATTATTTCTGGTAAAGCTTTAACTGTTTCTTCTGTTGGATGCATTAATACTATTGCAGAATTATGTAGGTTTTCAATAACTCTGTTTTTTATCTTTTCTTTAGTACTATCTTCTCTCCAATCTATAGTATCAATACTCCACATAATTATATCATAATTTAAATCCTTACAGGCCTTAATAGTATTTTCATTATAAGCTCCGGCAGGGGGAGCAAATAAACTTGGTTTTATTCCTAGAATATTTTCAATAGCGCTATCAGCTTTCAATATTTCTTCTTTATTTCTTTCATAGCTTAGTTGATCATAATTTATATGATTGTATCCATGATTGCCTATTTCATGCCCTTCTTGGTAAATAGCTTTTAATAAATCTGGATTATTTTCCGCCCATCTTCCAGTAACAAAAAAAGTTATCTTGATATTGCTCTTTTTAAAAATTTCTAACAAAGGCTTAATATATTCATTACCCCAATCTACATTACAAGCAAAAGCCACTATTTTTTCTTCAACATTACCTTTATAGTACACATCAGTATTAAAGGTTTCTCTTGTTTGATTAAAATATGAAATAAAAAGAATAGCTGTCAAAATTAATATAAGTATTAATACAAATATGAATAAGGTTTTCTTTTTAACTATTATAAATTTCATTTTATCCCTCCATATATTCTTCTAACACAATTATATTCAGGAAGGCTTGTCAGTATTTATAATTTGTCTTATAAATTAAAAAACATGAACCTATTGGGTTCATGCATTAATATCTATAGGCTAATTTATTGTTTTTTAAACATTCTTTTAGGCTTATTTTCCTTTGGTAAAACTGCCTTTCTAGATAAATTTATTCTTCCCTGACTATCTATCTCAATAACTTTGACTAACACTTCATCTCCAATAGATAGTACATCTTCCACCTTTTCTATTCTTTCATGGGCTATATTTGAAATATGCAACAAACCTTCTTTCCCATTAAATAGTTCGATAAAAGCTCCAAAAGATGCAATTCTAACTACTTTTCCAGTGTATATATCTCCTACTTCCACATCTTTTATTACATTATTTATTAACTCAATTGCTCTTTGCCCTTCTTTTCTACTATTTGCTGCAATCAGTATTTTTCCATCATCAGCTATATCTATTTTTACATTAGTTTCATCTATTATTTTATTTATCACCTTGCCTCCAGGCCCAATAATATCTCTTATCTTTTCTGGATCTACTTTCATTTGGAATATCCTAGGTGCATATGGAGATAAATGCTCTCTTGGTTCTGATATTGTTTCTGCCATCTTATCTAGTATATATAACCTACCCTGTCTAGCCCTTTCCAACGCCTCTTCTAAAATTTCTCTATCTATACCCGGTATTTTAATATCCATCTGCATAGCTGTAATTCCATCTTTAGTACCAGCTACTTTAAAATCCATATCTCCTAAGTGGTCCTCTATTCCTTGTATATCTGAAAGAATAACAGTTGTATCTTCTGATTTAATTAATCCCATGGCAATTCCTGCAACAGGTTTTTTTATAGGTACTCCTGCATCAAGAAGAGCTAATGTACTACCACACACACTCGCTTGAGATGTTGAACCATTTGAACTTAATACTTCAGATACTAGTCTTATAGTATATGGAAATTCATCTTCTGATGGAATTACTGGTTCTAAAGCCCTTTCAGCTAAAGCACCATGACCTATTTCACGCCTTCCAGGCCCTCTTAAAACTCGTGTTTCTCCAACACTGTAGGGTGGAAAATTATAATGGTGCATATACCGTTTAAATTCTTCGTCTCCAATTCCATCTATTATCTGTACATCGCTAGAAGCACCTAGTGTCGCTACAGTTAAAACCTGGGTTTGACCTCTTGTGAACAATCCTGATCCATGAGCTCTAGGAAGTAAGCCTACCTCACATGTAATAGGTCTAATTTCATCTATTTTTCTATTGTCAGGCCTTATTTTTTCTTCAACTATAAGTCTTCTTACTTCTTCCTTTAAGATTTCATCTAAAGTTTCTCTAATATCTTTTTCATTTTCAGGATACTTTTCTGCAAAATATTCTATTGTTTCCTCCATTACCCTGTCTATATTCTCTTCTCTTTCAGTTTTATCTACAGTTCGTATTGCATCAACTAATTTATCCTTTGCAAACTCCCTTACTTCCTTGCTAATTTCTTCATCAGGTTTAAATACAGTATATTCTTGTTTTTCTTTACCAACTTCCCTCTGTATATCTTCAATAAATTCACATAATTTCTTTATTTCTTCGTGTGCTATCATAATAGCTTCAAGAATTGTATCTTCAGAAAGCTCATTTGCCCCAGCTTCAACCATCATAATAGCGTCTTTGGTACCTGAAACAGTAAGGTCTAAATCAGAGTTTTCTCTTTGCTCTGCATTTGGATTTATTACAAATTCCCCGTCTACATAACCAATTGCAACAGATCCTGTTGGCCCATTAAAGGGTATATCAGAAATGCTTAATGCAATTGAAGAACCTATCATACTTAGTATAGCTGGAGAATGGTCTTGATCTACTGACAAGACAGTTGCTATTATCTGTACATCATTCCTGTAGCCTTCTGGAAAAAGAGGCCTTATAGGTCTATCTATAAGACGAGCAGTTAATATAGCCTTATCGCTTGGTTTGCCTTCTCTTTTAATGAATCCTCCTGGAATTTTACCTACTGAATATAGTTTTTCTTCAAATTCAACACTTAGTGGGAAAAAATCTATTCCTTCCCTTGGCTCTTTCGAAGCAGTAGCAGTTACTAATACGACAGTATCACCATATTGCAATAAGCATGCTCCATTGGCTTGTTCTGCTACTTTGCCAATAGTAACTATAAGGTCACTACCAGCTAATTTATACTTAAATTGCCTTTCCATATCTAACCTCCTTGCTAGTTTTAATATTATTATAACCTTTTATTTACTAATAACACTAACTACATTTAAATTATAATGAATAGAGCGGGATACACCCGCTCTTATTAGCCTCTGATTTCTAGCTTTTGGATTAGTTCACGATATCTTTCAATATCTTTCTTCTCTAGATACCTTAATAACCCTCTTCTTTGACCTATCATCTTGAAAAGTCCCCTTCTTGAATGATGGTCTTTTTTATGAATCTTTAAATGTTCAGTTAGTTGATTAATTCTATAGGTTAATATTGCAATTTGCACCTCAGGTGAACCTGTATCATTCTCATGGGTTTTGTACTCTTCAATAATTTTAGCTTTTTCTTCTTTGCTTAGTGCCATTATATATTCCTCCTTTAATTTTAGTCTGCCTTTAGCTAAGTAAATCGCCGAGGAATCGATAAACATAGCTAAAGGTATATGCTTACAAAAGAATGTTATCACATTTCTTACAAAATGTAAATACCACTAATTATTTTAATTGTTTTTAATATATAGTAGATCTTTATTCATTTGATTTTTTAATTCTTCAACAGTATTAAACTTTATATCGTCCCTTATGAACTCTACAAACTCTATCTTAATAATAGAACCATATATATCTTTGTTAAAATCTAGGATATATGTTTCTATCTTAAGTTCTTTTTCATTAAAGGTTGGATTATATCCAATGTTAGTTAAACTTAAAAATCTTCTATTATCTACATGGGTAAAAGTTTTATATACACCAATTTTAGGAATAACATATCTATCATTTAAACTAATATTAGCTGTGGGAAAACCTAATTTTCTTCCTCTACTACTACCCTTTATTACTGTTCCTATAAAACTGTAATTTCTGCCTAGGAATTTATTGGCTTTTGCTATATTACCCTTTATGATCAAATTTCTTATTATAGTACTACTTACTATTTCATCGTCAATATATACTGGGTCTATTATATTTACATCAAACCCATTTATTTTTCCTAATTCCTTAAGGTAATTGCTATCGCCTTGTGCCTTATAACCAAATCTATAATCAAAGCCAACAGTTATAAGTTTAGCATTTAATCTTTCTACTAATATATTTTTTATAAATTGTTCAGGACTTAACTTCATTATTTGTTCATTAAAATCCATAACATATATAATTTCTACACCTAGCTCCTCTAAAAGCCTTATTTTCTCATCATATGATGTAAGAATATCTATTTTAAATTTTTTATCTTTACTTAAAACTGTTTTAGTATGATTTTTAAAAACAAGGACAGAAGGCTTTAAATTTTTATTTCTAGCTTTTTCTATATTACTCTTTAATAAATATTGATGTCCTAGATGAACCCCATCAAAATTTCCAAGTGCCACTGCTGTACCATATTTGTTTTCACTTTTACGCATTGCATCAATTATTTCCATATTTATCACCTTTGTGTAAGAACTTTATCCATCTTAATGTTAAAGTTGTTAGCTGATTGGATTATCCTTCCAATTCCAATAAAATTGTTGTCAACATATACTCTAAAAGGAGTATTAATGTTATATTTACTGATAAGTGAATTATCTATAGATACTTTAGCTCCATTTATAAGCTTATTAAAATATTTTTTATCTAAACTTATTTTTTCAAGATGTATTAGACCTTCATCCATAGAAGATATTACTGTTTGAAGAGTATTTCTATCTAATTCTTTTAATTGATCCAAACTTATGCTGTCTTCAATTTTAAAATTACCAACCCCCACCCTAATAAGGAAAGACATATAACCATAGGTACCTAGAACTTTCCCAATATCATCACAGAGAGTTCTAATATATGTACCCCTTGAACATTTTACATAAAATATAATCTTTTTATCTAATATTTTTTTTATATCTAATTCATAAATGGTTGCTTGTCTAGCTTTTCTTTCAACAGTTTTACCCTTCCTAGCTAATTCATACAATTTTTGACCCTTATATTTTAATGCAGAATACATAGGAGGTATTTGTTCTATCTCGCCTTTAAACCTATTAAAGGCTTGATAGATCTCATCTTCCTTTACCTCCTTATTAGAAAATTTTATTATTTTCCCCTCTGCATCCTGGGTATCTGTAGCATAGCCTAATGTCAGCTCTCCAACATATTCTTTAGGAAGGTCTAACATATATTCACTCACTCTAGTAGCCTTCCCAATACAAACAGGCAAAACTCCAGCAGCATTTGGATCTAGGGTACCAGTATGCCCAGCTTTCTTTATATTAAATATTCTCCTTATTTCTTTTATTACATCATGGGAGGTCATTCCCTTAGGTTTAAATACATTAATTATTCCATTCATTAGATCACCTAATGTTTTTAAATATTTCCTTAAGAATCATTTCTTTTGCAGTATCTATTTGCTCGCCAATAATAGTAAATCCAGCAGCTCTAACATGGCCTCCACCACCAAATTTTGTTGCTATCTTAGAAACATTTACATATTTTTTGCTTCTTAAACTTACTTTAATCTCTTTATTTGAAACTTCTTTTAGTAAACAAGCTGCTTCTATTGTATTAATATCCATTACAAAGGATATAATACCTTCTGTATCTTCCATACCCGCACCTGTTTTTTCTAGCATGTCTTGAGTAACGACAACAAGCCCAATTTTACCATCCTCGTATAATTCTAGTTGGTTTAAAGATTCAAGTAATAACCGTGTTCTTTCAATAGTTCTATTTTGATAAATACTTATATTAATATCACTTGTATCTATACCTGTTTTAATTAATTCTGCAGCTATTATATGGGTCTCATAGGTAGTATTACTGTACATAAATCTTCCTGTGTCTGTATTTATCCCAGTGTATAAACAAGTAGCTATATCTTTATCCATTTCTATGCCCATATACTTTATAAGTTTATATACAATTTCACATGTAGACCCAGATGAAGGTAATACAATATTCACATCACCAAAATTTTCATTAGTTATATGATGGTCAATATTTATAACTGCCTTTGCTTTGCATAAAAATTCTGCACCAATACCTAACCTTTCTTTATCACTGCTATCTAAAGCAATGAAAAGCTCCACTTCTTGACTAAGATCTTGTTCTTTAATTATGTCTATATTAGGCAAAAAGTCAAAAACAGAAGGAATGTCATCAACTTTAATTACATTTATATTAGCTTTATTCTTTAATTTTTTTATAGCCATAGCTAAGGCCATAATAGAACCTAAACTGTCTCCATCTGGCTGTATATGGGAACATATATATATATTATTATAGCTATTAATCAACTCTAGCGCAGAATCTATTTCCTTTTTAAATTGATCAGTCATTACTATCTCCTCTTTTATCTTTATCCTCCCTATTCACTTCCTCAATTAGTTTAGATATATAAAGACTTTGTTCTATAGATTCATCTAAATAAAAAACAGGTTCAGGAGCATGTCTTAAGTCTATTCTATTGCCAATTTCTCTTCTTATAAATCCCTTTGCACTTTTAAGACCTGTTAAAGTATTTTCTTTATCTTCATCATTTCCCATAACACTTATATATATTTTTGCATAGCTTAAATCATTCGTTACTTCAACCTTAGTTATACTAGTTAAAGGACTTATTCTAGGATCTTTTATTTCTCTTTGAATCAATTGGGATACAACCCTTTTAATTTCTTCTGCAATCCTACTTAATCTCTTCTTATTCATAAGAAAGCACCTCTTATTCAACCTCTTTAATTATATAAGCTTCTAATATATCTCCTTCTTTAATATCATTATAATTTTCTAAACCTAAACCGCCTTCATAACCTGTAGCAATTTCTCTAACATCATCTTTAAATCTTTTGAGAGAAGCTACTTTTCCTTCATATATTACTACATCATTCCTTAATAATCTAATAATACTATTTCGTGTTATCTTCCCTTGTTGCACATATATTCCAGCTACTGTACCTACATTTGGTACCTTAAATGTAGCTCTAACTTCTGCTCTTCCTATGGTTTCCTCTACTAGTTTAGGTTCTAACATCCCCTTAATTGCAGCTTCAATATCTTCTAAGGCCTCATATATAACCCTATAAGTTCTAATGTCAACTTTTTCGACTTTTGCCATATCTAAGGCACTTAAAGCAGGTCTGACATTAAAACCTATTATAATAGCATTAGATGCTGAAGCTAGCATTACATCGTTTTCTGTAATACCTCCTACTCCTTCATGTATAACAGAAATTTTTACTTCCTCATTTTCAAATTTTTCAAGGGAATTTCTTAGAGCATCTATAGTACCCCTTGTATCGGCCTTTATAATTATATTTAATTCTTTCATTTCACCCTGTTGTATTCTTTGGAATAAATCATCTAGGGAAACTTTTTGAGTAGCCCTAAGCTGTTCTTCTCTTATTTTTTCCTTTTTCTTTTCAGCATAATTTTTAGCAATCTTTTCATCTTCTACTGCATATAATTTATCTCCAGCTTCAGGTACCTCTGAAAGGCCTAATATTGCAACTGGTATAGAAGGACCTGCGTTTTTTACATTTTTCCCTTTATCATCTAACATTGCTCTTATCCTGCCACTAGTACTTCCACACACAACTATATCTCCAACATGTAAGGTACCTTTTTCTATTATAACAGTGGCCATTGGACCCTTACCTCTATCTAATTGGGCTTCTATGACAGTTCCTACAGCTGGCCTATCTGGGTTAGCCTTTAGCTCTTGAATTTCTGCAACTAATAATATCATCTCTAATAACTCATCAATACCTTCACCTTTTAAAGCAGAAACAGGTACAGTAATTGTATCGCCACCCCAATCTTCAGGTACTAAACCATGCTCAACTAATTCCTGTTTAACCCTATCTGGATTAGCTTCTGGTTTATCCATTTTATTTATTGCAACTATAATTGGTACATTTGCTGCTTTAGCATGGTTAATAGCTTCTACTGTCTGAGGCATAACCCCATCATCAGCAGCAACTACTAATACAGCAATATCTGTAACCTGGGTTCCTCTTGCTCTCATTGATGTAAATGCTTCATGACCTGGTGTATCTAAAAATACAATCTTTTCATCTCCAACATTTACTATTGAAGCTCCAATATGCTGAGTTATTCCACCAGCTTCTTGCTTAGTAACTGAAGTTTTCCTTATAGAGTCCAATAGCGATGTTTTACCATGATCTACATGGCCCATTACTGTAACTACAGGTGCCCTTGGTTTTAAGTCTTTTGGATCATCTTCAAAGTCAAAATTAAACTCATCTTCCATTTCTTGAGCTTCTATTTTAACTACCTGTACTCCAAATTCTTCTGCAACTATAACTGCAGTATCGTAATCTATAGATTCATTTATAGAAGCCATAACACCTAAACCAATTAGTTTTGTTATTAATTCAGTTGGACTTACACCAATTTTATCAGCCAAATCTTTTACTGTAATATTATCTTCAATTTCTATTTTATTGAATTCTTGTTTTTTCTCTGTTATATCAGCTTTATTTTTAATGCCTTTTTTATCCTTTCCTACTTGTTTTTTAGATTTTTTCTTTGGTTTATCTACTTTTCTATTATTTTTCTTAGAATTCTTTAAATCTCTTTCTTCTTCTATTAGTTCCTTAATCATTTCAGCTTCTTCTTTTTCCAAAGAACTCATATGACTACTAATATTTATGTCTAGTTCTTTTATCTTTGCTACTAATTCTTTACTAGTCATTCTAAGTTCCTTTGCTAATTCGTATACCCTTACTTTATTCAAACTATACACCCCCTATATTATTAAGGTGATTATTGCTTTATTTATTCTTTCCTATCTTTAATAATATCACATAATTGATCAAAAATTTCATCTGGTACTTCAATTTCTAATGTTTTTGAAAGTCTTTTAGATTTTTTTACCTTTTCTAAGCAATCTAAATCTGGACAAATATATGCACCTCTGCCATTAATTTTACCAGTTAAATCTACTTCTACAATACCTTCTGTATTTCTAACTACCCTTATCAATTCTTTCTTTGGTTTGTTTTCATTACAAGCAACACATTTTCTCATAGGAATTTTTCTCTTTCTCACAATATCACCCCATATAGATTATGATGATTGATTTTCCCTTTCCATCATTTCCTTATATTGGCTCTCACTTTTAATATCAATTTTCCAGTTTGTTAATTTTGCAGCTAATCTTGCATTCTGCCCTTCTTTACCTATAGCTAGCGATAACTGATAGTCAGGAACAACTACCAAAGCAGTCTTGGTCTTTTCATCTGCTTCAACCTTTATTACACTAGAAGGGCTTAAACTATTAGCTATAAATTCTTCTATATTTTTACTCCAAACTACAATATCAATTTTTTCTCCATTAAGCTCATCTACGATAGCTTTAACCCTACTTCCTTTTATACCTACGCATGCTCCTACAGGTTCAACGTTTGGATCTTTTGAATATACTGCTATTTTAGTTCTAGAACCTGCCTCTCTCGATATTGCATAAATTTCAACAATACCATCGTGAATCTCTGGAACTTCTAGTTCAAACAATCTTTTTACAAGTCCTGGATGAGCCCTTGATAAGATTATCTGGGGTCCTTTTGTAGTTTTCTTAACTTCAAGTATATATAATTTTATTCTATCACCTTGATTATAAACTTCCCCTTCTATTTGCTCAGTGGGAGGTAATATACCTTCTGTTTTACCTAAATCTATATAGACAATATTTTTACTAATTCTTTGTACTAGTCCTGTTATTATCTCATTTTCTCTGTTAACAAATTCTTCATATATAACATCTCTTTCTGCATCTTTTATTCTTTGTATTACAACTTGTTTAGCAGTTTGAGCTGCTATTCTTCCAAAATTTCTAGGGGTAATTTCCACCATAACTATATCGCCCAATTCATGCTTATCATCTATTTTTTTTGCCTCTTCTAAACCAATTTCTAATAGAGAATTATTTACTTCTTCTACTACAGTCTTTTTTGCATATACTTTAACGTTACCTGTATCTCTATCAACAACTACTTCAACATTTTGAGCTGTACCAAAGTTTTTCCTATAACTTGAAATAAGTGCTGCCTCTAAAGCTTCAAATATGACCTCCTTAGGTATCCCCTTGTCCTTTTCAATCTCCTCGAGAGCCTCAATAAACTCTGCATTCATTAAATAAAACCTCCCTTAGAATTTTAACCATAATTTAATATTAGAAATAATATCCCTTTCAATTTTCTTTTCTTCTGCATCATCTGTTCTAATTTTAATATAATCTTCAGTAAAATCTACTAGTTCACCATTATATTTCTTTTTACCATCTAAATTTTTATAAAGGCTTACTTCAATATCTTTCCCCAAATTTCTTTTTAAATCTTTATCTGTTTTTAAAGGCCTATCTAATCCGGGAGATGAAACTTCTAAATAATAACTTTCTTTAATAGGATCTAACTCATCCAATTTATCACCTATTATTTCACTAACCTTTTGACAATCATCAATTGTTATCCCTTCAGCTTTCCATATATAGAATCTTAAAAAATTTTCATTATTTTCTTTTACATACTCTATATCAACAAGTTCATAACCTAACTCTTCAATAATTGGTTCACAATGTTCCTTAATTTTATTTACTAAATTCCTGCTCATAATATCACCTCCATATGATTAATATGTATTTTTTGTATTATAAAGATAAATATACTTTATACAATTTTGGATTATTAAACAAATAAGAGTGGGTCCTACCCACTCTTAAGTTCATTACATTATTATTGTCTCACAAGTTCTTCCAATACAATTATAGCATAAAACTTTCAAAAATCAAATATTAAAAAGGCTAATTTGATTACTCTCAGGTAAGTCTTTTAAGCATCCTTGCTCTCTTAAGGCTTCTACAACAGTTTTACTTGCTCTTGTACGTCTAATAAAATCTTCAATAGATATAAATTTCCCTTTATTTCTTTCCTCGACTATTTTTCTAGCTGCGGTTTCTCCAACACCCTCCAAAGTCTTTAAAGGAGGAATAATTCCATTATCCCCAATTATAAATTTATCACTATCAGATTTATATAAATCTAGAGTATCAAAAGTGAACCCCCTTGCATACATTTCCTGAACAACTTCTAAAACCGTAAGTAAATTTTTTTCTTTTGCTGTCATATTATTACCTAATTTCTCAAGTTCATATATTTTATTATTTACAACATCTTTTCCCTTTAGTATTAATCCAGCATCAAAATCCTGTGCCTTTGTAGTGAAGTAAGTTGCATAAAAAGCTTCTGGATAATGGACTTTAAAGTAAGCAATCCTAAAAGACATCATAACATATGCTACGGCATGGGCCTTTGGAAACATGTATTTGATCTTTTCGCAGGACTCAATATACCATTCTGGAACATTAAAACTTCTCATATATTCTTTATCTTCATCGCTAAGACCTTTACCTTTCCTTACCCTTTCCATAATCTTAAATGCTCTCTTTTTATCTAAACCCTGATAAATTAAATATAGCATTATATCATCTCTTGTAGATATAACTTTGCTTAAAGGTGCAATGCCATTTCTTACTAGATCCTGTGCATTGTTTATCCACACATCTGTTCCATGGGATAATCCACTAATTCTCACTAGTTCAGCAAAAGTAGTAGGCTTTGTATCTATTAACATCTGTCTCACAAATTTAGTTCCAAATTCAGGGATACCCAAGGTTCCTATTTCAGTACCTATTTCTTCTTTTAAATCAAGGGGTTCAGTACTGGTAAATAGCTTCATGGTTGCTTTATCATCTAAAGGAATTTTTCTAGGATCTACCCCAGTAATATCTTCTAACATTCTTATAATTGTTGGTACATCATGGCCTAATACGTCCAATTTTAATATACTACTGCTTATAGCATGGTAATCAAAATGTGTAGTAATAACCCCTGATGATTTATCATCAGCAGGATATTGAATAGGCGTAAAATCGTGAATGTCTTTATGTTTTGGCACAATCATAACTCCTCCAGGATGTTGCCCTGATGTCCTCTTTATGCCTGTACATCCTCTAACAAGTCTATTTATTTCTGCTGGGTGTGGGCTTATTCCCTTTTGTTCAAAGTATTTTTTCACAAATCCATAAGCAGTTTTTTCTGCAATAGTTCCTATGGTACCTGCTCTAAATACATAGCCTTCACCAAATAACTCTTCAGTGTATTTATGAGCCCTTGCCTGGTATTCACCTGCAAAATTTAAATCAATATCAGGTTCCTTATCCCCCTCAAATCCTAAAAACACTTCAAAAGGAATATCATGACCGTCTTTTACCAACTTTGTATTACAGTTTGGACAATCCTTATCAGGCATATCCACACCAGAACCTACAGAACCATCTTCTATGAACTCACTAAATTTGCAATTTGGACATACATAGTGAGGAGGCAGTGGATTAACTTCTGTAATACCGCTCATAGTTGCAGCAAAGGATGAGCCAACAGATCCTCTGGAACCTACTAAGTATCCATCTTCTAATGATTTTGATACTAGTTTTTGTGCAATAATATACATGACAGCATAACCGTTCTTTATAATGGAGTTTAATTCTTTATCTAATCTTTCTTTAACTATCTTAGGTAACGGGTCTCCATATATTTCTATTGCCCTTTCATAAGTCATTTTTCTAAGTTCTTCATCTGCCCCATCTATTTCTGGAGGATATGTGCCATCAGGAATAGGTTGAATATCTTCAATCATATCACATATAATATTCGTATTTCTAACTACAACTTCATAAGCAATTTCTTCTCCTAGATATTCAAACTCTTTCAACATTTCATCAGTAGTTTTGAAATAAAGAGGTGGCTGATATTCAGCATCAGAATAACCTTGACCAGCCATAAGAATTTTTCTATAAATCTCATCTTCTGGGTCAAGAAAATGAACATCCCCAGTAGCAACAACTATTTTCCCAAACTGTTTTCCCAGTTCTACAATTTTTTTATTGATTTCAATAAGGTCTTCTTTTCCTTTTACCAATCCATTTCTAATTAAATGCATGTTATTTTCTAAGGGTTGAATTTCTAAGTAATCATAAAATTTTACAATTTCTTTTATTTCACCTGCATCTTTATTCCTAAGTATAGCTCTATATAGTTCTCCTGCTTCACATGCACTTCCTATAATCAAGCCTTCCCTATACTTATTAAGTAGTGACTTTGGTATTCTTGGCCTTCTATAAAAATAGTTTATATGGGATTCGGATATAAGCCTATATAGGTTTTTTAAGCCTATTATATTTTTGGCTAATATAACTACATGAAAGGTTTCCCCTTTAGTATCGCTTTTATCTCTTATTAAATCATTTATCCTATTAATGTTATTAATTCCTCTTGAAGAAAGAATATCTAGTGACTTAAGCAGTATTTCTGCTGTAGCCTTAGCATCATCAACAGCCCTATGATGATTAACTAAATCTACATTTAAATGTTTAGCAATAATATCTAACTTATGACTCTTTAGCTGAGGAAATAAAGCTCTAGAAAGTTCTAATGTATCTAAAACAGGATTATCTATTTCCTTTCCTAATTTAGAAAACTTATATTTAATAAATCCTACATCAAAGGAAGCATTGTGAGCAACTAATACAGCATCTTCCATAAATTTTTCAAACTTAGGTAATACTTCTTCAATAGTAGGCTTATCTTTTACCATCTCATCTGTTATTCCAGTTAGTTTAACAATGTTATCTGGTATCTTTCTTCCAGGATTAATCAACTGGTTAAATTCATCTACTATTTTATTATCTTCAATTTTTATTGCACCTATTTCTGTTATCATGTCATTCTTTGGAGATAAGCCAGTAGTTTCTATATCAAATACTACAAATTTATTATACTTTTTATCTTCTTCATAATTAGATAAGATAGGTTTTTTATCATTTACTAAATAACCTTCAACGCCATATATAACCTTTAATCCTAAGTCCTTTGCAATATCCATAGCCTCAGGAAATCCTTGGACTACTCCATGGTCGGTAATTGCAATAGCTCTGTGTCCCCATTTTTTTGCTCTCTTTGCTATTTCTTTAAAATTAGACACTCCATCCATTGCACTCATTTGAGTATGCAAATGGAGCTCCACCCTTTTTTCCTTTGAGGTATCCATTCTTTCTTCTTTTTGACAAATATTTAAATCCTTTACCATCACTACCTGGCACTTTAAAAAATTGTCATAAACAAGATCACCTTTTATCTTTATATATACTCCTTCTTTAATATTTAATGCAAAATCATCAAACTGTTTATCATTCAAAAATATCTTGCAAGTTATAGAATCAGTCAAATCAGTAATGTTAAAAGTTGCTATTTTTCTATTTCCTTTAATATCTTTTATCTCCAAATCAAATATTTGGCCAACAAGTACAGCTGAATTAGTATCAGAATTTATATCCCCAATTTTAATAGGCTCTTCAGCTATTTTTTTACCAAATATATAGTTTTCATATAAATTGTTACTATTTTTATCATCCTTCTTTAAGTTATTTCCATTTTTATTTAAAATATCCGAACAAATTTTTTTCTCTTCATCTTCCCTTTTTTCCATAAACTCTACACCATTATCTATTATCTTTGAATCATCTATTTTTATCTGGATATCTATATTAAATTCACTCTTTATTTTTTCCTTTATTATATTAGCTAATTTGTTTACCTCTATTGCATATTTCGTACCCTTGTTTTCAGGATACAAAATTATAGTATCTTTGTTTACCGAACACTCTAAACTATTTATCCAACTTTTACTAGAAGGAATTATATTTTCGACATATTGTAAAATGTTATTCCAATACCTGTCTAAATCTTTTTCAATATTATTAGGAATATCATATTTCATATTTATATCTATATTGATACCCTTAAATTTGTTTTGAAAAAAATCTTTAATATTTAATATTAAATTTTCTGATACTAGATCCTTAGATATCATTGTAATTTTTAACCTATTATCCCTAGTAAATAGCCTTACTTCTTCTATGTATATAGAATTCATATAGGATTCTACCTCAATATTGTTCCTTTTAAATAACTTATACAATGATGGCATTTTTGGTTGACTCATCCTATATATTTGCCCCCTTCAATTGTATTGGGATACTTCAAGTATATCTTCTATAGAAGCTAATTTTTTTATTACTTCATACTTTTTATCTAAATTTTTAAGATATACTTCCATTTCTATATTTACTAAATTTTCATCCTTATGCTCTATATCTATACTATTAATGCTAATATTATATTCTCCTAGAACTTGCCCAATTTTACCAATTTGACCAGGCTTATCTACGGACGTAATGCAAATATGCGTTACGTAGCCTTTTCTTCTTTTAGAAAAAAAACTACCAAGTCTTTGAAATGCTATTAGTATTATAATCACTAAAATGGTTGTTAAAAATGCACCAAAATAAAATCCAGCACCTACTGTTAAACCAATGGCTGCAACAGCCCATAAGCTAGCAGCAGTTGTTAGGCCTGTTACCCCTCCCTTATCTCTTCTTAAGATAGTGCCAGCACCTAAAAAACCTACTCCACTTATTACCTGGGCAGCTAGCCTGTCTGTAAATTCATGGGATCCATAAATATTATTTAAATAAAAGGTAAGAAGCATAATTAAAGTTGATGCAAGAGAAACAAGCACATGGGTTCTTAACCCAGCAGGTTTATTTATACTTTCCCTATCTAAACCAATTATACTAGATAAAAAAAGGGATAAAAGAAGTCTAAATGCTACATCTTTAGCTGTTAGCATTTCAAACACCTCTAAATTAAATACTTTCTATTTCTTTTATCAGCTCATCAATTAAATATTCTTCCTTAACCTTCTTAATTATTTTTCCTTTTTTAAATATTAAGCCTTCTCCTTGTCCACCTGCAATGCCTATATCCGCTTCTCTTGCTTCCCCTGGGCCATTTACTGAACATCCCATAATAGCAACCTTTAAAGGCTTATTAATATTTTTTAATTTTTCTTCCACTTCCTCAACCATCTTAACCAATTTAATTTTGGTTCTTCCACAGGTTGGACAAGAGATTATCTCAATCCCTTCATTCAATAAACCTAAAGACCTAAGAATTTCCCTTCCTACCTTTACTTCTTCCACTGGATTTCCAGTTAAAGAAATCCTAATAGTATCTCCTATACCTTTAGCTAATAGGGTTCCAATTCCTACACTAGATTTTATAGTTCCTCTCCAGACAGGTCCGGCTTCTGTAACACCTAGATGCAATGGATAATCTATAATTTCAGATATTTTTTCATAGGCTTCAATAGTCAATCTTACATTACTTGCTTTTAAAGATACCTTTATCTCTTCATAGTTCATATCCTCTAATAGCCTAATCTGCTCTAAAGCGCTATATACCATTGAATTAGCATTTACCCCATTATACTTTTCCAAAAATTCCTTCTTGATTGAACCAGAATTCACACCTATTCTAATAGGCACTTTTCTTTCCTTTAAGCACTTTACTACTTCTTTTACTTTTTCTTTAGATCCTATATTGCCTGGATTTATTCTGAGGCAATCAGCACCATTTTCAACAGCTGCAATTGCTAATTTATAATCAAATTGAATATCTGCAATAAAAGGAATCTTTATTCTCTCTTTTATTTCTCTAATAGCCTTTGCATCTTCAAAGTCTGTTATAGCAGCCCTTACTATATGGCAGCCTGCATCTTCTAATTCTTTAATTTGCTTCACTGTAGATTCTATATCTTTAGTAATTGTATTTGTCATAGATTGAACTGTAATAGGGCTATTCCCCCCTACAGGCACATTTCCAACCATTATTATTCTAGTTTTTCTTCTCTTCATATTATCACCTACCAAATATGTTAAATCTATTTATATCTACGTAAGTTACTACCATCATCAGTAGCATTAAAAGTATAAATCCTATAAAATGAACATATCCTTCTTTTTCCGGATTTATTGGTTTCCCTCTAATTAATTCAATCAAAATAAATACTATCCTGCTTCCATCTAGTGCTGGCAATGGAAACAGATTAAATACACCTAGATTTACACTTATAAAGCCTAATAGATATAAAAGGTTGTTAATTCCATATTTTGTAGCCTCACCAATAGTATAAATAACTCCAACTGGTCCAGACAAATCTTTTGCACCAACCTGACCTTTAAAGAGCATTGTAATAAAATCAAACATTGCTTTAAACATACGTCCAGTTTCCTTAAAACCACCAGCAATAGCTGCTGAAATGGATTTTTCATACTTAGGTGTTATGCCAATAACTACCCTATTATCCTCTTTGCTTACAGTTGGTTTTATTGAATAATTTATATTTTGTCCATTTCTTGTAACACCTATAGTTATTTCTTCATCTGTACTTGAGCTACTAATTTCATTAACGATAGTGTTCCAATCTTTTACTTCTATACCATTAATACTCTTAATAATATCTCCACTTAATATTCCTGCCCTTTCTGCTGGAGAATTTTTAATAGTCTCTTCCACAGTTGTCGTTGGGCTTCCAACATTAAAGGAAACTACTATTAGTACAATTACAGCTAATATAAAATTCATAATTGCACCAGCAGAAACTGTTACAATTCTAGCCCAAGGTGAAGCTTTATTAAAGCTTCTTGGATCATCGCTTTTTTGGTCCTCTCCTTCCATGCTAACATAGCCACCTATTGGCAATAACCTTAGACTATATTTAGTTTCACCTTGTTTCTTTTGAAACACTTTTGGTCCCATGCCAATTGAAAATTCATTAACTTTAATTCCAACAGACTTTGCAGCAATAAAATGCCCAAACTCATGGAATAAAATTACCATTAAAAAAACAAAAATTGCAGCCACTGCAGTAACCATTTAAACCACACTCCAATCTATACTATAAGAAAAAGTTAATTACATAATATGTATAAGGAGCTATAAACAATATACTGTCAAACCTATCTAACACACCTCCATGGCCAGGCATTATGGAGCCAAAATCTTTAATTCCAGTAACCCTCTTTATTTTAGAAGCTGTTAAGTCTCCAATTTGAGATATAATAGAACCAAAGAAAGCTATTGATAAAAATACCCAATGGAAGTCCATTTCTAAATATTTTGTATAAAAATATGTTAAAGCAATAGCTCCAATTATTCCTCCAACAGAACCTTCAATAGTTTTTTTAGGACTTAAATTTGGACATAATTTATGCTTTCCAAATAACATTCCAAAAACATATGCAAAAGTATCAGTACCCCATGCAATTATAAAAACTAACCATATATAAATTCCATCACTTAAATATATAATATGTTGGAACAAAAAAGGTATGTAAAAAATACTAAAAAAAGTTGTAACCACATCAGAAATTTTTACTTTCTTATTAAGAAAATAGTATATAAAAAGAAAAATTAATACAAAAACAAATATATTGGAAGCCTGAGCCCATTTAACACCTAGTGAATTTAATAAGAAGGCCACACAGCTAAAATAGCCAACTATTTTTATAGGCTTTAAATTTAAATTCTTTACAGCATCATAAAATTCACTTATTCCTATTAATGATAGCAAAAATACATATCCATATAAATATATATTTCCTAATTTAATTGCAATAATAGTCAATACAACCAATGTTAAACCGCTTATAGATCTTATTAGTAATGACTTCACCTAAACTCCCCCAAATCTTCTGTCTCTTTTTTGATAATCAATAATAGCTTGGTATAAATGTTGTTCTTTGAAATCTGGCCAAAATATATCTGAAAACCAGAATTCTGTATAAGCAACTTGATATAACATAAAATTGCTAAGCCTTAATTCCCCACTAGGTCTTATTAACAAATCAAGATCAGGCATATTCTTTGTATAAAGATAGCCTGTAAAACTTTCTTCATTGATATCTTCTTTTGTTATTTTACCCAATTTAAAATCATCTAAAATATTCTTCACAGCCCTTATAATTTCATCTCTTCCTCCATAGTTAAGTCCTATATTTAAAACCATTTCTGTATTGTTTTTTGTAAGTTCAACGGCTCTGTTAATTTCTTTTATTACAGCAGATGGCAGTTTTGACAGATCTCCCATAGTTTGTACTTTTATGTTATTTTTGTGAATTCTTTCTATCTCCTTATTTATATATTGAATTAATAATTTCATTAAGGCTTCTATTTCACTTTTTGGTCTTTTCCAATTCTCTGTAGAAAATGCATAAAGTGAAAGGTATTTTACATTAAGATTATAGGCAGCTTCAACAATTTCTGTTACTCTTTTTACTCCTTCTTTATGACCGGCAGTTCTGGGAAGCCCCCTCTTTTTTGCCCATCTACCATTTCCATCCATAATAATACCAATATGCTTAGGTATCCTATTCGTATCTATTTTATTTTTTAACTCTAAAATCTCATTTCTATTCATAAAATATTCCTCCTATTGTTAAATTCCCCTCCTACGCTAGAAGGGGAATTTTTATACTTCCAGTAATTCTTCCTCTTTTTTCTTGGTTAATTCATCAATCATTTCAATATACTTGTCAGTAATCTTTTGTGTTTCATTTTCTGCAGCTATTCTATCATCTTCACTTAACTCTTTATTCTTTTCCATCTTCTTAATAACATCTATAGTTTCTCTTCTAATGTTTCTTATTGAAATCTTTGCATTTTCACAACTTTTCTTTACTAATTTAACTAGTTCTTTTCTTCTCTCTTCTGTTAATAATGGGATAGGTAACCTAATAACCTTACCATCATTAGAAGGATTTAAGCCTAAATCTGATTTAAGAATTTCCTTTTCAATAGTTGGAATTAGATTAACATCCCAAGGTTGGACAACCAAAAGTCTTGGTTCTGGGGCAGTAACACTGGCAAGTTGTTTTAGAGGAGTTCTAGTTCCATAATAATCAACAGAAATCTGATCTAATAAGGCAGGATTTGCTCTTCCAGCTCTAATACTCTTTAACTCTTCTTTAAAAACTTCAATTGTCTTTTTCATCTTTTCTTCAGATTCCTTGTGAATGTCTAAATACATAATTATCCCTCCTTTACATAAGTTCCTATTTTTTTACCCAATACCACTTCTACTATATTGCTTGGCTCATCAATGCCAAAAACAATTAGTGGTATTTTATTGTCCATACATAAGGAAGTTGCAGTAGAGTCCATAACGCCCAATCCCATATTTAATATATCTATGTATTTTAGACTATCAAACTTTTTAGCAGATGAATTTATATGTGGATCAGAGTCATATACTCCATCTACACCTTTTTTAGCTAATAATATTACATCTGCTTCAATTTCAGCTGCCCTTAATGCCGCAGTGGTATCTGTTGAAAAATAGGGATTCCCGGAACCTGCTGCAAAAATTACAACTCTGCCTTTTTCCAAATGTCTAATAGCCCTTCTTCTAATATAAGGTTCAGCAACCTGTCTCATTTCTATGGCAGTTTGTACTCTTGTAGTAACTCCAATTTTCTCTAATGAATCCTGCAATGCAAGGGCATTTATTACCGTTCCTAACATCCCCATGTAATCTGAAGTTGTCCTATCTATTTTTTTAGCATCCCTACCTCTCCAGAAATTCCCTCCACCTACTACAATTGCTACCTCTACATTAAGGGAATGTAATTTCTTTACTTGTTCAGCTATTTTATATAAAGTATTGATATCAATTCCATAACCCATGTCTCCTGATAGGGCTTCTCCACTTAATTTTAGTACAACTCTTTCATAAATAGGTTCCGCCATAAGAATCCTCCTCAATAATCTCTAAAATTGTACTCAAATGGAGAACAACTAGTGTTCTCCATTATATTACTGTTTCATTTGTTTAGCAACTTCTTCAGCAAAATTTTCTTCTCTCTTTTCAATACCTTCTCCAACTTCAAATCTGGCAAATCTTCTTATCTTAATATTTTCACCTATTTTAGCTATTTTTTCATTTAATAGGTCTTTTACTTTCATCTTTGGTTCTCTGATATAAGGTTGCTCTAATAAGCATATCTCTTCAAAAAACTTTTCTAATCTTCCTTCAACTATTTTTTCAGCTATATGTTCTGGCTTTCCTTCATTTATAACCTGTTGTTTAAGTATTTCCTTTTCTTTTTCAACTTCTTCAACTGGTACGTCCTCTTTAGATATATATTTTGGATTTGCTGCAGCTACCTGCATAGCCATATTTCTAACAAACTCTTGGAATTCTTGATTTTTTGCTACAAAGTCTGTTTCTGAATTTACTTCAATAAGTACACCTATTCTTCCGCCAGCATGTATATATGAATCTACTATACCTTCTGCAGCAATTCTGCCAGATTTCTTAGCTGCTTGTGATAAGCCTTTTTCCCTTAAAATAACAATTGCTTTTTCTATATCCCCCTCTGCTTCAACAAGGGCATTTTTACAATCAAGAACACCTGCTCCAGTTTTTTCTCTAAGTTCTTTAACTTGTTGTGCACTTATACTCATTTTATCCCTCCTATATTGTTAAAAAATGGTAAGAGTAAAAAGAGCTAGCTCCTTAAACCCTTACCTTGTTTATTATTCTTCTTCTATTACTTCCTTATTTTCAGCTGTATCTTCAAATTGTTCACCTTGTTTGCCTTCTAATACAGCATTAGCAATAGTTTCAGTTAATAATTTCACAGCTCTAATTGCATCATCATTTCCAGGTATTACATAGTCTATTTCATCTGGGTCACAGTTAGTATCCACAATAGCAACTACAGGAATACCTAGTATTCTTGCTTCACTTACTGCTATCTTTTCCTTTCTTGGATCCACTACAAACAAGGCATCTGGAAGCTTATTCATATTTTTTATTCCACCTAAGAATTTCTCTAATCTTTCTCTTTCATGCTTAAGTTTTATAACTTCTTTTTTAGGCAATATTTCAAAAACTCCATCCTCTTCCATTTTTTCTAGCTCATGAAGTCTATCAATTCTTTTTCTAATTGTTTTATAGTTTGTTAACATACCACCTAGCCATCTTTGATTTACATAATGCATACCACATCTTTTAGCTTCAGATTCTATTGCCTCTTGTGCTTGTTTTTTAGTGCCAACAAAAAGTATCTCTCCACCATTTGCAACTAAATTTTTTACAAAGTCATAAGCTTCATCAACAAGTTTAACAGTTTTTTGCAAGTCAATAATGTAAATACCATTTCTCTCAGTAAAAATATACTGGGCCATTTTAGGATTCCATCTTCTAGTTTGATGGCCAAAATGTACTCCAGCTTCTAATAAAGATTTCATTGTAACTACTGACATAAAAAAATTCACCTCCAATGTTTTATTCCTCCATATTCCTCATCTATTTAAAGAACCACTAGGGCACACCTTTAAATATCAGAATATGTGCGTAATCACTCTAGTAGTATAACACAATATATTATTTTATTCAATAATTTATAAAAATTATATTAATTATTTTCTAGCATTTTTATTATTATTTCCACTTCCCTAACACCTTTATTTAGTTTTTTAGCAATATCTTTACTTGTCATTCCTTTATTTTTTAATTCAACAATTTTTTCAAAAGTATCTTTGTTATTTTCCGTATATTGTTCTCTCTTTAATATTTCCTTTTTTGGGTAGCTATAAATTTTGAAATCACTAATTTTATCTTTCCTTAAATTTTGTATATTATAGTTTTCAATTTTGTTTATACTTTCCTGTACCAGATAGCTAAAGCTGTCTATAATATTGTTTATAGATTTATAATAGTCTTTAATATCCTCATATTTACTTTTGATCTCATCATATATAAATTCTTCCTGATTTATTGTTTTTCTTATAACTATAAGTGAAGTAATAATGCATATAATACCGAGTACATTTAATATGATTGTAATAATTATCACCTCATATCATATTTTTATATTTATTTTTGTTCCAGTATCAGTAGGTCCTTCCTCTTTTTTCCTCCCTTTGCTTCTTTTATTATATTTATTATTATTTTCCTTGCTACTGCTGTATTTGTCCACTATTTTGTATTGACTTTTATTAGTTCTTTTCACCCTCTTTAACTCTGTCTCCATATGCTTTTTTTGATTAATTATGCCTTGTTGAAATTGAATATTGACTTTCTCATTTTCAATATGTTTTATTCTAGAAACTTCATTAGATTTTGAAATCACATTAATATAATCAATTGGCTTTATAGACATAATATCACTCCCGGTAAGGGCCTATTTTTATCTCACCATTTTCGATGTAAAAAGTGCATCCTTTTAATTCTTCTTTTACAGTAATTGAATTGTTACCAATAATAACTTTTACTCCTGGATAAACCATATCTGAAACCCTTATTATACATTCTGAAACATTATTAATTTGTGTTCTTAATTGCATATATTCACTAGTCAAATTTTTTAACTCTTCCATTAATGCATTTTTAGTTTTCTCTACCTTTTTGTATAATTCAATTTTTTTATTATCTAGTTTATTTGCTTTTTTCAGCCTTTCTAGTAATTTATAAGTTTTTGTTATTTTTTTCATTTCATTATTTTTTTTATTAATCTCATGCTTTATACCTTCAAATTTATCCTTTATTTTTGGCTCTACACCTACTTCAAGTACTGTAGCTGTATGCATTATAGACCCTACTGTCCTTGCAAAAATTTCTTTTCCAGATCTTACAACTCCTCCTACGATTAATCCTCTTTTACCGTACATATTGATACTGCCTTTGCAATATACTTCACTATGTAATATTACTTCGGCATAAACATCCTTTTCTGAAATCACTTTTGCATTCTCAATGAATCTAGTTGTTATATTCCCCAAAGACCTTACTACAAGCTTATTGTATCCTTGAATACCCTGTCTAACAACAACATCCCCAGTATTTTCTACATATCCACCTTCTATTATTCCATTTACTTGTACATCTCCCTTTGCTATTACTTTAAATCCATTTAATACATTTTTTCTAACAATAACCGTGCCATCAAAATATATGTTACCAACGCTATTGTCTACATTCTCCACTTCATATATATCTAGAACTACTAACGTATTGTTAATGAAAGTTACTAATCCGTTTTTTTCAGCTATTAATGCATTTTTATTTTTCGATAGATATACATTTTTTCCATAATTAATTTTAGCATTCTTTCCTTTTCTATAAGGAATTAATTCACCAGTTACTTTCTTTCCTGGTTTACCTTCTTGTGGAGGAATTATTTGAGCTAATACCTGACCAATTGTTACACTATTAATTATACCCAGTTCTTTATAATCCACAGATCCATCCTCTAAAATTTTGGGAGCCCCTTTTCTATTGATATCAAAATTATATTTTATATAACCATCTTTTCCATCAATTGGCTTAATTCCTTCAGCAATTAGGGTTCTTACATTTACTATACCATCATAAATTAGCCTTTTTACTTTATCAATATCAAGACCTACTTTAATAATGTTTTTTATTTCATCAATTATCTGGTTTATATCATCATTGCTTTTATTATTATCTAATAGGGTCATATAAGCTTTAAGTCCATCACTAGATATTTCTATTAGAAAATTTCCAATTATTTTTTGCATCTTAGCCTCCTTTAAAGTTAATACCCTTTTATACCAAATTGCATCAGTTTATTTTTAATATTTAGAATAGCTTTACTATGAATTTGTGAAATTCTTGATTCAGATAAACCCATAATTTTACCAATTTCTTTGTAAGTTAACTCTTCAAAATAGTACAATGCAATAACTGTTTTTTGATTATCAGGTAATTTATCTATAATGTCACCTAGTATTCTACAAAGCTCCTTTTTTTCAAAAATATTTTCTGGAGTAGTTTTTCCTTTTGAATCATCAATATAGTATTCACCCTGATTTATAAACAGTTCTTCTAAGCTTGTTACATTAAAATTTGCTGTATCTGCAAGGGTTTCTTCTATTTCCTTCAGTGAAACATTTAAATATTCCGCAAGTTCTTCATTAGTAGGGGCTCTACCAAGTTTGTTATCTAAATTATGCAATGCAATTTGTATTTCTTTTGATTTCTTCCTTAAAGATCTGGGAATCCAATCTAATTTTCTTATATTATCTATGATTGCACCTTTAATCCTTATTTGAGCATAAGTTTCAAATTTTATGTTTTTATTTATATCAAATTTATCTATACTATCTATTAGTCCTATAATACCAAATCCCACTAAATCATCATAATCGATTTTTGACCCATAGTAATTATACATTCTACCAGCTATAATTTTTACTAAATAAATGTATTTTTCAATAAGTAATTCTTTTAAGTTCCTGTCTTTAGTTTTTGCATACTTTTGCCAAATTTCTTCATTTTTCATATAAATTACCTCCTTAAGGGAACTATATTATTTTTGTTCCATGACCAATGGTTTTTACCAATAAAGAACCATTCTGTGAATCTAACTCTATTGTACGTCCATAGTTCCCTCCAGTATCTTCAGAGATAATTTCAATTCCCATTTCTTTTAACTTCATTTTAGTAGCCATCACATTTCTTTCACCTATTTTTAAAACATTGTTCATTGTATTAAAAGTAAACATCTGTGAGCCTCCTACTACCTTTGCTACTATATATCTTTCTATTGCACCCTTTTTTACCATCTTTTCTACAAGTAATTCTATTGCAGTATCAACAAATTTTGCTTTATTTTCATTATTAGTTATTTCTTTAGAAGAGGGCAGCATAGCATGTGCTAGACCCGCAACTTTATTAACTTTTTCATATAAAGCTATTCCTACACACGAGCCCAATCCAAGGGTAGTAAGAATACCAGGAGCCTTAATTGCTTTTAAATCAGCCATTCTTACCTTTACTATTTTCATATTATAATACTCCTAATCCATATAGCATTTTTTTAAAGGAATAAATATCAGGCAATAAAAACAAATTACCCTTCACTGAATGAGCTCCTTCTTCAAAAACTGTTTCTATAAATAGGGCTTGATCAGCTATAAAACCAAATTGAATTGCAGGTACAGATAGTATTGCACCTGCCATATCAATAGCTATGGATGGTATAGATACAGATATTTTCAATCCAGTAAGAGTACTTAAAGAATTTACATAGGAAGATGCTACTATATTTCCTACCTCCGATAGGGCTGAAATAGATATTTCATCAAACTCTTTAATTTTTTTGTTTAATAACATTTCTAATAAATTTTGTGCTGACTTTATATCTAATACAAACATGATATTGCCTTCTACATCTTCATTTAAGTATAGATATATTCCGACAACTATTTCTTCTTCTCCTCCTAAAATAGTAGGTACTTGTTTAAAATCTATGATCCTTACCTTTGGTACACTCATTTTGACTTTTTTAGAAAGCATACTAGCTAAAGCTGTCACAGCATTTCCAGAACCAATATTTCCTATCTCTTTTAATACATCAATTATAATATCATCATTAAATTTGCATGAAGCCATGTCCATCTCCTCAGTGTTTTAATAGTTTTTTTAGGTTTAATATTAAAATAATCCTTTCTTTAGTCTTCCCAATTCCTTCAACATAATCCAATAATTCATTAGATTTAGAAACAGGAGGCTTGTCTATATCGTCCTGAGAAATTTCTAAAACTTCCGAAGATGAATCTACCATTAGTCCTGCTACAATTTCTTCTTCTTTAACAATTATAATTCTATTACTATCATTTATTTTATTACTCTTAAACCCCAGTTTCATACTTAAATCTACTACAGGGATTACATCTCCTCTCAAATTTATTTAACCTAATATATATTTTGGTGAATTAGGAATCCTCGTTATTCTGCCAATTCTTTCAATAAATAATACATTATTAACAGGTAGACCATAGTATTCCTCTCCTAATTTAAAAATAACATACTTATTTTTTATAGTTAAAGTCATATAATACCTCCTAAATCAAAGAATTAACATCAATTATTAGAGATATATTTCCATTACCTAGTATAGTAGCCCCAGAGAACATCTTAATATTTGATAGATATTTTCCTAAGGGTTTTATAACTATTTCCTGTTGACCTATTAAATTGGTTACCAGTAAAGCAGCTTGTTTATCTCCTTTTCTTACAACAACAGCAATATGTTCATCTATGTACTCTTCATCATTAAGTCCTAGAAGTTTATTTAATCTTACTATTGGAATTGTATTTCCTCTATATAGAGTAATTTCTTGCCCTTGTAAATTCCTTATATCATTTTTATCAATAGTTATTATCTCAGTTATGGAACTTAGAGGTATGGCATAAGTTTCATCTACAACCTTAATCAAAAGGGCTTGTATAATTGCTAAAGTGAGAGGTATTCTTATGGTAAATTTAGTTCCCTTATCCTTTATTGTTTCTAACTCTATAGAACCATTTATAGATTCAATTTTATTTTTAACTACATCTAAACCAACACCTCTTCCAGAAATTTCTGTAATATTTTCAGATGTACTGAATCCTGGTTCAAACAATATATTATTTAAGTCCTCTTCAGACATTTCATCTATTTCTTCATTGGTATATAGCCCTATTTTAACGGCCTTTTCTTTAACCTTATTAAAATCTATTCCCCTTCCATCATCTGATAGCTCAATAACCACATTATTGCCATCAGGATAAGCTTTTAGTACTATATTCCCTTCTTCGGATTTCCCTAATTTTATTCGATCTTCAGCTTTTTCTATACCATGGTCTAAAGAATTTCTAATAAGATGTATTAAAGGGTCTCCAATTTCGTCTATAACAGTTCTGTCTACTTCTGTATTTTCACCATACATAATCAAATTCACTTTTTTATCTAACTCTTTAGACAAATCCCTCACCATGCGTGGAAATCTGTTAAATACTCTTTCAATAGGAACCATGCGTACCTGCATTACAGCATCATGCAAATTAGTTGTAATTCTTTCTAAATATTCTATAGTATTCGTCATTTCTTCCATGTTTGAATTATCTTTTAACTCATCCATTCTAGTCTTTATAATTATTAATTCACTAACTAGATTCATTAGATTGTCAAGTCTCTCTATATCAACCCTTACAGTTTTAACAATTTTTCTATTTTCCTTACTATTTACGGACTTTATCTCCTTTTCTTTTTTATTATCCTTTATTTTTACTCTTTCATTATTAACTCTTACTGTTTTAGATTTTTTTTCTGTATGGATCTGATCCACTTCCACATTGTCAATTTCTGATATTCCATATATCTTTTCTCTCAATTCTTCTTTAGTTAAATTACTTATTAAGACTATAGTGAAACTTAGGTCAAACTTTTCGTCTTCTATATCCTCCACAGGTGGATCAGAATAAACAATGGTGCCTAATTTTTCTAACAGGTTAAATACAATAAAGGCTCTTGCAGATTTTAACATACAGTCAGGGCTTAAATGTACATGAATTTTATAAGAGTTAAAGCCACTCTCTTCTGCTTCTTTTATAATGTTTAATACAAATCCATCCAGTTTTTTGTCATCTTTTTTATCTAAGAGGCCTAAATAATTTGCTGACTCTTGTAATTCCTCTTCTTTTAATAATTTTCTTAACTTCAAAATTAGTTCATCCTTTTGCTCATCCATTTCCTCTCCTTTTTCCGAAATATGGTTGACTATTTCATCTAATTCATCAAAACATTCAAATAATATATCTATAATATTTTCACTTAACTTAATGCCTTTACTTCTGATTTCATCTAATACATTTTCCATCTCATGGGTTAAGTTCGCCATATGAGTAAATCCCATTGTGCCTGACATTCCTTTTAAAGTATGGGCTACTCTAAATATTTCATTAATTAGCTCCATATTATCTCTTTCTTTTTCTAATTCCAACAAAGCATCATTCATGCTTTGCAAATGTTCTTTTGATTCTTCAATAAATAGGTTCATATACTGCTTTAAGTCTGATTCCATAACTACACCCCCACAAATTCAATAATCTCATCAACAAGTCTATTTAAAGGTACAATCCTGTCTACACAATTTGTTTCTATTGCAGCTCTAGGCATTCCAAATACTGTAGAAGAGTCTTTATCTTGAGCCATAACATAACCATTTGCCTTTTTTATTTCAACAACACCTGTTGCCCCGTCTGTACCCACTCCTGTCAGTATAACACCAATAATTTTCAATCCTTTTAATTTTGCCACTGACTCCATTAAAACATCCACAGAAGGCCTTAAGCCTTTTACATGAGGACCTTTATCTAACTTTAGCTTATACACATCATCCTCCTGCATCACTTTCATATGAAAATCACCAGGTGCTATATAACAACATCCTCTTTTAAGAATTAGATTGTCCTCCCCTTCAAATACATCTAATTGAGAAAGATTATTTAATCTATCAGCAAATGATTTGGTAAATTTCGGTGGCATATGTTGTACTACAACTATGGAAGCATTTATAGTTTTGGGAATCAAAGGTATTACATATTGAAGTGCCCTTGGCCCACCTGTAGATGCACCTATTGCAATTAAATATTCAAAGGTATTATTTTTGTGTTTATTTCTATCTAATACTTTTGCTTTACTTTCAATAATTTCCATTGGTTTAATAGATTTACATTTGGATTTAGCAGCTACCTTTATTTTGGATATTAACTCTTGTTGAAAAGCTTGTCCTTCTATTTTGAAAACATTAGTAGGCTTTGGTATAAAATCGAAGGCTCCTTCTTCTAAAGCTTTTAAAGTTAAGCATGCACCTTCTTTAGTATAACTACTTAACATTATTACAGGAATATTAAAAGTACTAATCACCTTTCTCAGCGCAGTCAAACCATCCATTATTGGCATTTCAATATCCAGAGTAATTACATCTGGTTTTAAGGTATATATACTTTCCAAAGCTTCTTGCCCATTTTTTGCTTCCCCAACAACAACTATACCATCTTCACTTTCAATGATTCGTTTTAAGATTCTTCTCATAAAAGGTGAATCATCGACTATCAATACTCTAATCACTTAAATCAATCCTTTTTCTCTTAACTCTCTTTCTTTTGTAAAAATAAATTTTACTATAGCATCCCTATCCCTTTCATTAATATCTATAAATTGTATTCCCATACCATATTTATATTCAAATGTATCCACTGGTTCCACCCTAATAATTTTAGCTTTTGATATTATTATTCTACCTTCTATTTTAAATTCACATTCTATTATATCTCCTATATTATGAGCATAATTAGTTAGTAACCTTAAACCCCCACCACTTATATCTTTCGTTCTGCATTCTTCTTCAATAATAGATTCTTCTAAAGTCTCTTTTTTTACAGTAAAACGTTTTATTACAGGTATTGATATATTGAATCTATAATACTCCCTTAACTGTATTTTCCTTATTTCAGAAATTTTTTGTAATTTTACCTTATATACTTTATCCAAATATCTACTTATAACTTTTGCATCAAATTCATATCTACCTTTATTTTCAATTAAACTTACTACAGTAACAATTTCATCATTATGTAAGAAAATCAGATTATGTTTTTTCATGGGTCCACTTATTACAAATTTATTATCTTCTAATATATCCAATATTTTGCTTGGATATATTTCTTTCTCAGATGAATATTTTTTATAAATTTCAATTTTATCACCTATTTTTAGAGTTCCCATTTCTTTATCTGCCATTGAATCCTCCTCGTACAGCAAATAATTCTATTAACTTACTTACAAAACTTTTTCTTTCTTTTCTTTTATATTTGCTTGGATCAGCAAACTTTAATGCCATAATATTTATTCTTTTTGATATAGATGAATTTGGATTAGATATTATAAATGGACATTGATTTTTAACAGCTTTGTTAACTATATCATCTCTTTCTAAAAACCCTAAAAACTGGAGCTCTTGATTCAGAAAATTTTTGGAAGCTTTAAAAAGTTTATTGTAAGTTTCATAAGCCTCTTTCCTATTATTAACAATATTTGCTACTATATTTAGTTTACCCTTATATCCCTTCATAGTCAAAGCCTTTAGAATTGTATAGCTATCCATAATTGATGTAGGATCAGGCGTAGTAATAAGTACTGTTTCATCTGCTGCCATAATAAAATTTAAAAGCTCCATGGATACACCAGCTCCTGTATCAATTATTATAAAATCTACTGAATCTTCTAGCTTCTCCATTTCTTTTAAAAAAAAATTGATATTTTTATCATTCATAATAATTTTCTCATGTAACCCAAAACCACCAGAAATAATTTTTATACCTTCTGGGCCATCTGCCATTATTTCTTCTATTTTTTTATAATTAATTATAGCATCAGATATAGTATGTTTTATATTTATGCCTGTTACTATTTCAACATTTGCTAAACCAAAGTCCACATCAATTACAACAACCGTATACCCTAAACGCTTAATTGAAATTGCTAAATTAACTGCAATATTAGTTTTGCCCACACCACCTTAACCACTAGTTATAGTGAGAACTTTAGCCTTCTTTTTTACAGAAGTGTTTTTACTATTTAAATATATGTCCTTCATTTTTTTTCTTAAATTGTAAGCTTGATCTTTCATACTATATCTCTCCTAATAATAATTCAACAATTTTATCTGTATTCATTACTTCAATATCATCCGGTACATCTTGTCCTGTAGTTAAATAAGCAATAGGTTTATTTGTTAAGTATCTAACATTAAGTATATTTCCTAACTTTTCAGCTTCATCTATCTTTGTAAATATGATCTTGTAATTATGAATAAATTTGTATTTCTCAACAATAGATTTAAGGGTAGCATAATCTGTCGTGCTACTTAGTACTAAATAAATCTCTTTATTTTTAATAGAATTAATTATATTAAAAATCTCATCCTTCTCATCTAAATCCTTATGGCTTCTACCTGTAGTATCGACAAATATTAGATGTTTTTCTTTTAATTGAACAAGAGCTCTAAACATGTCTTCTTCATTATATATTACTTCTAAAGGTATATTAAGTATTTCAGAATACACTTTAAGCTGTTCTACCGCTGCTATTCTATAGGTGTCTGAGGTAATTAAACCTATATCCCAATTTTTTTTCATAATCATTTGGGCAGCAATTTTAGCTAAAGTAGTAGTTTTCCCTACTCCTGTGGGTCCAATGAAAAATACAACCTTCTGTTCTTGACCTTTTAAATCTAAAGGAGCTGGCTTTCCTAAGTATTCTATTAGTATTTTCTTTACAATATTTCTTATTGATAAGCTGTCTTTAAAGTTTAAGTTTATCTGTTGACTCAGTTTTTTCAATATTGATGTAGCAATGGCGTCATCTACACCATTCTCTACAAGGCGTGTCCAATATTCCATTAGATTTGGATCTATTTGTAAATTGCTGCCTTTTATATTAGAGGAAATATCATTTATCATATTTTTAAGAGCTTTAAGCTCATTATTAATTTTATTTAACCCTTCTTCTTTTTTATTAAGGGATACTTGTTTTTTATCATCATAGGCTGCTGTAATTTCAACTAAAGACCTTTTGAAAAAGCCTAATAGCCCTTTTTGCTTTATAGTTCTAGTACTTAATATTATAGCATCAAGTCCTAAATCCATTTTCATCTTTTCCATAGCTTCACGTGTAGTATAACCAATATACTTCTTTATCTTCATTACATATTCACCACCTCAATAGATTTTATTTCTACCGATGGTTCTATTTCATTATAGGATAATACTATTAGATCCCTAGTTAATTGCTCAGTTAATCTTTTAAAGTATAACCTAACTATTGGAGCAGTAAGTACAATAGGTTGAGCTCCTATATTAGTTAACTTTTGAACTGCTTTTAAAGTATTGCTTAGTATTCTCTGGGCAGTATTAGGCTCTAAGGATAAGTATGAACCCGTTTCAGTCTTGTTAATAGAGTTCATTATGGCTTCCTCCACAGAGTTGTCCAAAGTCACAACATTTAGCTGCTTACCATCTTCCACATATTTATTTGTTATATATCCAGATAGTCTTTGTCTTACATATTCAGTAAGTAAATCTGTATCATGGGTTATTCTCCCATAATCAGCTAAAGTTTCTAATATAGTTACCATATCTCTAATGCTTATTTGTTCCTTCAATAGGTTAGATAATACTTTTTGAATATCTCCTAAGGACAATATCTTGGGTACAAGTTCTTCAACTACTGCTGGATATTCTTCCTTTATATTATCTATTAATGCTTTCACATCCTGCCTACCAATAAGTTCATGGGCATTTTCTTTTATTACTTCAGTTAAATGGGTAGCTATTACAGAAGGTGGGTCTACCACTGTATATCCAAAAACTTCTGCCTTTTCCCTTTCCTTATCAGTTATCCACTTTGCAGGTAGGCCAAAGGCAGGTTCAATAGTATCAATACCTTCTATTTCTCCTTCTCCAGTTCCAGGATCCATGGCAAGATAATGATCAAAATAAACTTCTCCTCCTGCAACTTTTACTCCCTTTATCTTTATAACATATTCATTTGGATTAAGCTGTATATTATCTCTTAGACGTACAGTAGGCACCACAAGTCCTAGTTCCATAGCAATTTGCCTTCTTATCATTACAATTCTATCTAATAAGTCTCCGCCTTGGTCTACATCAGCTAAAGGTATTAGGCCATATCCAAATTCCACCTCTATATCATCTATTTTTAATAATTCATAAACATTTTCTGGCTTTCTCAGCTCTTCCACTTGAGTAATTTCTTCCACACTATCTTCAACTTCCTCTTCTGGACCTTTATCCATTAGATAACCTAGTATAGCTAATAAAAATCCTAATATAAATAACTTGGAGGCTGGTAAAGGTGTTGCAATTCCTAAAAAGGCTAAAACTCCGCCTACCATATATAATAATTTAGGATAGTTACCAAACAGCTGTTGTACAAAATCTCTGCCTAAACTGGACTCGGAAGCTGCCCTTGTAACAACAAGGCCAGTTGCAGTTGAAACCAAAAGAGCTGGTATTTGGCTTACTAATCCATCACCAACAGTAAGCCTTACATATTTATCTAACGCTTCCACGATAGGCATTCCATGCATAACAACCCCGATAATAATTCCGCCTATAATATCTATTGCTATAATAAGAAGTCCAGCAATGGCATCTCCTTTTACAAATTTAGATGCACCATCCATAGCACCGTAAAAATCTGCATTTCTTTGGACTTCTTTTCTTCTCTTTATAGCTTCTTGTTCTGTTATTAAACCTGCATTTAAATCAGCATCTATAGCCATTTGTTTTCCTGGCATTGCATCTAGTGTAAATCTTGCAGATACTTCTGCCACCCTTTCAGCACCTTTGGTAATTACTATAAATTGTATTATTGAAATAATAAGAAATATAATAAAACCAACTACAATATTGTCTCCAGTTACAAAGTTTCCAAAAGTCTCTACTACACTTCCTGCATCACCTTTGCTTAATATATTTCTAGTTGTAGATATACTTAAAGCTAACCTGTAGAGGGTAGCGATGAGCAAGAGGGAAGGAAATATAGAAATTTTTAGAGAGTCCTCAGTATACATGGAAATTAATAATATTAGTAATGATAATGCAATATTAATACTTAGTAAAATGTCCAATAATGCATTTGGCATAGGAATTACAATAATAATAACAATGGCTATAATGCCTAAGGCAACAACGACATCGCTAAATCTCATCATACTTCCTCCTAGTAGTTATATCTTAAACTATAAACATAAGCTAGTATTTCTGCTATAGCCTCATATAATTCTTCTGGTATTAAATCACCTATTTCTAATGTATCGTATAATACTCTTGCAAGAGATTTGTTTTCAACTATAGGAACTGAATTTTCTTGTGCAACCTTTTTAATATTTTCTGCAACTATATCCTTTCCTTTAGCAATTACATAAGGTGCTTCATACAAATCCTTATCATATTTTATTGCTACAGCAATATGGGTTGGGTTTGTAATAATAACATCAGCCTTAGGAACTTCTTGTATCATTCTAGACATGGCGATTTTTCTTTGCCTTTCCTTTATTTTAGACTTTATAAGTGGATCTCCTTCTGTCTGTTTATATTCTTCCTTCAATTCTTGTTTGGTCATCATAAGACTTTTTTCATGTTGTCTCCATTGAAAAAAATAATCTATAAAAGCAATTACCATTATTGCAAGAATAATTCTTATGGCAAAACCATATGAAATATTAAAAATATTAGTAAATATTGACATTGATTCAAAGTTTACTAAATTAATTATGCCATAAATATTGTCAATTACATATGAATAAGCTACATAGCCAATTAAAATAACTTTCAAAATTGACTTTAAAAATTCCAGCAATGCTCTTTTAGAAAAAAGCCTTTTAAACCCTTCTACAGGATTTATTCTATTTAGCTTTATTTTTAAAGGTTTGGTTGTAAATAAGAATCCAACTTGTAAATAACTTATTACGAGACTGGCTAAAAAAGTAATACCTAGCATAGACCCAGTTATTATTGCATAAGCTTTAATTCCTTTTAGAAAATAAACCATTAAATTATTTTCATTAAATAATATATCAATATTTTCTATATTAGAGTAAATTTCAATTATTAACTCTATCATGTATTTTATTAAATATTCTCCAAATATCTTCATTCCAAAAAAAGCAGCTAATAATATAAATGCAGTTGTTAGCTCTTTACTCTGAACAACTTGCCCTTCTTCTCTAGCTTCTCTTCGTCTTTTAGGCGTTGGTTTTTCAGTTTTTTCAGCTTCAGCAAATAATTGTAAGTTTATAAAGTATTTCATGCTATCAACCTTCTGCAAAAAATCCTAACAACATATCCATGTCTTCAATTAATTCATTAAAGGAATTAGAAACAATTGCATTAAAAACTGGTAAAGACAATAAAATAATAATAATTCCTACAAAAATTTTAAAGGGTAAACCAACAACAAAAACATTCATCTGTGGAATGGTTCTAACTAAAATGCCTAACAAAATATCTAAAAGAAATATTGTAAAAAATACAGGCATGCTCAATCTAAAGCCAAGTTTAAATATATTTGAAACTAAATTAATAATAAAGTAAGTTACCTTTTCTGTAATTTCAAATTCTCCTATAGGAATAAATTCATAACTATCAACAATTAAATTTATAATAATATGATGACCATCAAGTGAAAGCAATAATAAAAATGCTAATATGTAATAAAAATTGCCCATAATGGGCACCTGAATCCTATTTTGGGGATCAACTACATTTACCATTCCGAATCCTATATTCATGTCTACTATTTGCCCCATTACATAGAAACTGGAAAAAAATATATAACTTACAAAACCTATAATTATACCTATTAATAGTTCTTTAAATATTAAGACTGCCATAGGTATATCTAAATCTCCAATAGATATTTCAAGGGCTTGTGTTAGTATAATAGATAGAAAAAATGTTAAACCTATTTTAAATCTATTAGGTATATTTTGCGAACTGAAGAAAGGTGAAATTAAAAAAATTCCCGAACACCTAACAAAAATTATTAAAAATAATTCGTACTTATTTACTATTATTTCAATAAATGTATCCATAATTACTCCTACCTATTGTATATAAAAATTTACATTTGTTAATAAATTCGTTGTAAACTCAGTAATTATTTGTAGAATCCATGGCCCAAATATAATTAAAGATAAAAATACAGCTATTATCTTAGGTACAAAACTCATGGTAGCTTCTTGAATTTGAGTTACAGCTTGAACTATACTAACAATCAATCCTACTAAAAGGCTAAATATTAACATTGGAGAAGATATCATTAATACAATTTTTATAGAATCTTGAGCAAGCTTCAATATGTCACTCTGGGTCATAATAAACCTCCTAATTAAATCCAAGTATTAAGGATTTAGTGATTAAATTCCAACCATCAACTAAAACGAACAATAATATCTTAAAAGGTAAAGATATTATTACAGGTGGTAACATCATCATCCCCATTGACATCAATGTACTTGATACAACCATATCAATTATTAAGAATGGTATATAAATTACAAATCCAATTTGAAATGCAGTCTTTAGTTCGCTTATGATAAAGGCTGGAATAAGTACGTTATTGGGTACATCCTCTATGCCGTTTATTTCTTCTAGGTTGGAAATATTTAAAAACAATGCTAAATCCTTGTTTCTAGTCTGTTTAAACATAAATTTTCTAATTGGTTCCATTGCCCTATCTAGAGCTTCACTAAAATTAATTTCTTCATTAGTATAAGGCTGTATGGCATTTGCATTAATTTCCTGCGCTACAGGTGTCATAATAAAAAATGTTAAAAATAAAGCTAAACCTATAATAACTTGATTAGGAGGAGTTTGTTGCATACCTAGTGCATTTCTTATAAAAGAAAGAACAATAATTATTCTTGTAAAACTTGTCATCATTATTAAAATTGAAGGTGCCAATGTGAGGATAGTTAATACTATCAATAATCTTAAGGAAAAAACATAATCTTCAGGTGTATTCCCAATTATTCCTTCAAAAAAAGGAACTTCAGGTTGTGCATTTACAAATTCAGTCAATACTAATATAAGAATGGTAGCTAACACTAAAACTTTAACTTTTGTCTTCATTTTCCGTCTTCCTCACTATCAAATTTATCATCTCTGCCTAATATCTTCTTTATCTTATCTATATTTATATAGTTTAAAGTATATTTAGTTAGTTCATCATTGAAATCTTTATTTTTTATTAATTCATCTTTCTTTATTTTTTCTATTAATTCAGCAGTACTATTAGTTATAACAATTACATATATATAATCACCTATCTCAACCATCAATAGCTTTACATTTGTTCCAACACTTAATATATCAACAATTTTCATATACTTGCTTTTTATAAATTTTTGAGAGCCTTTAGCAAAAAGTTTAGTGCCCAATATAGCTAGTCCAACAACAAACAAAACTAAAGCCATATAAATAATTAGTTTTAGTAAATATCCTCCCAATGAATAATTTGGCCCAGCTGCATATACAGTTATATTTGTAAAGTAAATTATCAATAATATATAAATTGCAATTTTGGCAACCTTCATCTTAACCTAAAACCTTCTTTACAGCTTCAATTACCCTATCATGTTGGAAGGGTTTAACTATAAAGTCTATGGCACCAGCTTGTATGGATTCTATAACCATGGCTTGCTGCCCCATTGCAGAACACATAATAATTTTAGCATTAGGATCAATTTCTTTAATTTTTCTTACTGCTTCTATTCCGTCCATTTCAGGCATTGTTATATCCATAATGACCAATTCTGGTGATAATTCTTTATATTTTTCTACAGCTGTTATACCATTATTTGCTTCTCCTATTACCTCATATCCGTTTTTTTCTAATATGTCCTTTATCATCATTCTCATAAAGGTAGCATCATCAACTATTAATATCCCTTTTCCCATAATCTGTCATCTCCTTCTTTAATTATTTTTGTTTAATTTGCTATTTAAATCTGTAATTCTAACACCAAAATTATCATCAATAACAACCACTTCGCCTTTTGCAATATATTTGCCATTGGCATATATATTCAATGGTTCTCCAACTAGTTTGTCCAATTCAATGACAGTTCCAAGTCCATATTCCAGTATTTCTCCTATTTTTTTCACAGTTCTTCCCAGCTCGACTGTTATCTCAACAGGTATATCGCCAACCAAGTCAATTGACCCTGCTTCTTTAGGTTCAGTATGGCCAGATTTTGGCTCATTATCAAAACTCTCAAATACAGGTTCCTTAACAACTACAGGTTCTTCTTTTGTAGCACTACTTTGAGATTCTCTTAAATCATCCTTTGGGTAGCTATCTATCATGTGCTGACTTATCATTTTTTCATTTTGTATATCTACTGGAATATTTTCACTTTTTACGGAAGATTTATTATTTGTGCTTTCTGTAACATTAGAAGATTCCATCAGCCTTTCTACCATTTGTATCCCAAAATCAATTGGTATCAGTTGAATAAACTTACTATCTATAAGGTCTTCCACAAATATTTTAAATGACACCCTTATTATAGGTCCATCAGTTTGCAATACTTCTAATTTATCTTTCCCTTCCTTAAAAGTAATATTATATGACTTAGGCGGCTCAATAACAATCCTTTTTGCAAACATTTCAGATAAAGAAGTTGTCGCTGAGCCCATCATTTGATTCATTACTTCAGATATTGCACTTAAATCTAGTTCGGTTAATTCTCTATTTACATCAATTTCGTTACCCATCATTATATCTGTTATTATCTTAACATCATTTTCTTTAATAATTAACACATTAGAACCTTCTAGCCCTTTTTTATATTTAACATCTACTGCTACAAAAGGTATTGGATATTCATCAGCTAGCTTATTGGCAGTAGTAATTTCTACCTTAGGTGTAGTAATATTAACTTTTCTATTTAGCAATGCTGATAAGGTTGTTGCAGCAGTACCCATGCTAATATTTCCTATTTCCCCTATTGTATCTTTTTCCATTTCATTAATACATTGATCTTCATAGCACAAAGATTCTTCATTACTACTTCCCTTTAGTAGAAGATCTATTTCTTCCTGTGAAAGCATATCATTCATTTCATTATTCATAGTTTTCACCATCCTTTACTACCTTTGTTATCTTAATAGCCATCTTTCTGTTTGATACACCAATATCACCTAAAAATTTTAAATTTGATCCAATTCTTATTTTTGCCTTCTCACTAACTTTATTATCTAATCTTATGACATCACCTCTTTGTAAGTTTAGTATCTCACTAACTTTTACAACTGTTTTACCCAATTCCCCCGTTATTTCTACTTTTGTGTTTAGTATTCTATTTCTAATTTCTACTAATTCTTTTTCTGATAATTGTTCCTTTGTTGTAGAAAACCAGTGTTTAGCACTTAATTTATCTAGTATAGGTTCTATAACAAGATAAGGAATGCATATATTCATCATTCCTTCACTTTGTCCAATATCTAGACTCATAGTAATAAGAGCAATAGTCTCATTGTGAGGAATTATCTGAGCAAACTGAGGATTTGTTTCAATTTTTTCTAATTTTGGCTTAAGATCAATAACATTGTCCCAAGCATCCTTTAGCAAAGGCATTGCTTTTTTCATTATACTATTCATTAAAGATAGTTCTATTTCGGTAAAGGTTCTTGTTTCTTGGGTTTCAGTACCATCTCCACCTAATAATCTATCTATAATGGTAAAAACTATATTAGTTGATATATCAATTAATATTTGGCCCTTTAAGGGTTCAAAATCTATTATACTTAAAAAAGCTGGATTAGAAATTGCATTAGTAAATTCACTGTATGCAAATTGATCAACGCTTAATATGGTAGACTTTACTGGTACTCGTAAATAACCAGATAAAAAGTTTTGGAAGAACCTTCCGAAATTTTCATTTATTATTTCTAAAGTCATTAGTTGATCCTTAGCAATTTTTTGTGGATTTCTAAAATCATATTTTTTAACTTTATGTATACTTTCTACTTCTTTCATTTCATGAAGATCAAGTACCCCAGAACTAAGAGCTTGAAGTAGGGCATCTATTTCACTTTGGGATAAAATATCTGACAAGCACTCTACCTCCTCTCCTACTGAATCACAAACTGATTGAAATATACATTTGTAATTCTATCATCTTCAAATACTTTGACTAAATTATCTTTTATTTCTTTTTGAAGATTAACTTGTCCGTCTTTCCCTTTTAATTCTTCCTCAGTTTTATTTCTAACAATTTCATTTATATTATTTTTAATTAAGTACACTCTCTTTTCTAATGCTTCTAAGGTTTCTTTACTATATGTTTCAATAGTCACATTCAATTTCACAATGCCCTTACCATCTTTTAAGTCGCAATACATATCATCTAAAGTTAATGCAAAAGTTTCTATAGGTTTCTCAGTAGTTTTATTGCTATTATACAAGCTTACCCCTAAGAAAATACCTATTGAAGTTAGTAATGCAATTAAAATTAATAAAATAATTATAACATTTCTAGTCTTCATAACATTAACACCACCTTTATTATGGTTCAGTCTTTTCTTGGATAGAATTTAATATTACAATATCAACCCTTCTATTTTTGGCTTTATTCTCCTTAGTATCATTAGGAGCTATAGGCCTATAAAAACTATAACCAGAAGAAGAAATTCTGCTTCCATCTATATTTTTTTCTTCAACTAAATATCTTAACACATTGGTAGCCCTAATTGCTGATAACTCCCAATTAGTAGGAAAACCATCTGCTGGATTTACTGGAGTTGTATCTGCATGACCCTCAACTTTTATCAATCTATTCCCAAATTCTTCACTGTTTAATATTTCCGCAATAGAATCAAGTATATCATAAGCTTCAGGCTTTATATCAGCTTTCCCTGGGTCAAATAACACCCTATCCATAAACCTGATAATTAATCCCCTTTCCTCTATAGAGATGGTTATTTCTTCTTCTAAATTTGAAATCATTGCATAATTCTCTAATATATCCTTCAATGAGGTCAAATCATCTTCAGCTTTTATTAAATTAAGTTCTTCGGGTATTATTGTATCACTTCCATCTAACATCCCTGAGCCTCCCTGAAAGCTTGCCAGTACACTCTTAAATCTTTGAACGTCAAGAGTTGAAAATGTATAAAGCAATACAAAAAAACATAGTAACAAAGTAACCATATCACTATAGGTTGTTAACCAATTGTCTCCTGTATCTTCTTCTGCTCTCCTGCGCCTCATCATTATATTCCCTCTCTTTCAGCCTGCTCTCTATAGTTTTTTCTCATACTTGGAGGAATAAATGTCTTTAACTTTTCTTCTATAATTCTTGGATTTTCCCCTGCTTGGATTGACAAAAGTCCTTCAACAATCAATTCTTTAGCCAATATTTCTTCATCATTTCTAGACTTTAGTTTTTTAGCTAAAGGCATAAAAATAACATTGGCTAAAACTACTCCATAAAAAGTAGTCACTAGTGCTACAGACATATTTGGCCCAATGGTGCTAGGATCATCCACAGTTCTTAGCATATTTATCAAGCCAATTAAGGTACCTATCATTCCAAAAGCTGGGGCAAATTTAGCTGCAGTCTCAAATAATTTTTGACCCTTTGCATGTCTCTCTTCAAGGTAAAGTAGTTCTGTCTCCATAATATTCCTTACCAGCTCCGGTTCTGTTCCGTCAACAATTAACATAATCCCTTTTATAAGAAAGTCGTCACCTAAATTATCTGCATATTCCTCTAAAGATAATAAGCCTTCCTTTCTAGCTAAATTAGCTAGCGTAATTATATCTGTTATTACCTTATCAAGGGAAATTTCTGTATGTACAAAAGCATTTTTAGCAACTTTTAATACATTTCCAATGTCCTTCATTGGAAATGATGTTAAAGTTGAAGCTATGGTTCCTCCTAAGGTAATTATAATTGATGTTATATTCCAATAAGCACTTAAATCTCCTGATTCATATATACCCCAGAACATAAATGTAATACCTAGAATAAGTCCAAGTATACTTGATATGTCCAATTACTACACCTCTTTTCTTAAGAGATATTCTTTGTGTTCCAATATTTTTGCTTTATATTTAATAATATTATGTATTATATCATCTATTCTATCAGTAACAACAATTTTTTGTCCTGTTGTCAATGTAATAACAGTATCTGGTGTCTCTTCCATAAACATAATTAAGTCACAATTTACAACAAATTCTTTACCATTTAGCCTTTTAAGCTTTATCATATGAACCCACCTTCTCTTGAGTTTATGAGGGGGCATAAGCCCCACTCAATAAACTATCTCTTTAAGTTCACAAGTTCTTGTAACATCTCATCAGATGCTGTAATTATCCTGGAATTAGCTTGAAAACCACGTTGGGTAGTAATCATTTCTGTAAACTCCATTGACAAATCTACATTTGACATCTCTAAAGTTCCAGGTGCAATAGTTCCATATCCATTGGAAGCAGCTCTCCCATATTGAGGTTCTCCTGAGTTTCTACTTTCTATAAATAGATTGTTTCCCATTTTCTGAAGCCCCATAGGATTATCAAATTTAGCAAGCATAATTTGAGCCAATGGTTTTCTTTCATTATTGCTAAATATTCCAACTACTATGCCATTAGTATCTACTGCATAACCTTCAAGTTTACCCGAAGAATTTCCATCAAGAGCAAAAGGCTTAGCATCCATGTCGTTTGCATATTGGGTAATTTCATCATAGGTTTCTTTGTTTTCTGAATCGATAATTAAAATATCTTCAAAAATACCTGAAGGTGAAACATCTGTGGGTAAATCTTTTCCATCTTTATCCTTATTGAATCTAATACTGTTTAAGTTAGTTAACTTAATTGTAAAAGGCTCTACATCTTCATCTAATAAATCTTTATATTCATCAGCTTCGACACCAATCAAATTTCCATTTTTATCAAAGAATAATTTTAATTGGTCAACTCCACCAATAAAAGGTGGTTCAGGAGCAGTATCATCATCCTCTGATTCAGATTCCTCTGTGAAATCCACATAGTTTCCAGTAGTAAGTTCTGTGATCCTCTTAATACTTACAGTCCAAATTGTAGCATCAATAATATCATCGCCTTCCCCCAAATTAGCCTCTTCTTTTTTAAATTCAAAGGTCACTGTATATGAATTACCTAAACTATCTTTAATTACCGTATCTGCATAATGTTTATCTCCTACTTCTGCCCTTGAATCTAAATTTCCTCTTATTTCAATTCCGCTAGTGGCAGTTGGTGGTGCTGTTGCTGACCTTCTAATTTGTATAGGCGCAACTTCACTTGTTAGCTCTCCATACTCATTAAATTTATATCCTAAAACCTTATAGCCATCTGGAGTTACAAGGTTTCCATCTCTATCCAATGTAAAGTTTCCAGCTCTAGTATAGAATCTATTTTCATAATTTGTATCATCGGTTACTACAAAAAAACCTTCACCATCAATCATAAGATCTTCTGGATTATCTGTTCTTTGTGCAGCACCCTGTGTATGTATTGTATTTATAGCACCTAAACTTACTCCCAAGCCAATTTGTTGTGGGTTTGTTCCTCCTCTTCCATTTTGTGGTAAACTAGCACCGCTTATCAACTGGTTAAATACCTCTTGGAAGGTAACATATTGTCTCTTATAGCCAACAGTATTTATATTAGCAATATTATTTCCTATAACATCCATTTTTGCTTGATGAGCTCTAAGACCTGAGACTCCTGAATATATAGATCTTAACATAAAATACCTCCTTCTTATGGAGCAGTGCATATCCTCTGTCAGTCAGATATGCTTAACCTCCAATAAGGTCCGGTTAAACTATAACTGCTCCATCAATATTTGTAAATACATTCTCCTTAATCTGTTCTTTATTAAAAGTGGTAATTATAGTTTTATTTTTGACACTTGCTATAAAAGCCTTGTCTCCAATTAATATTAAAGCATCCTTTACTCCCTTATCTTCAGCTTTATTTATAGCAGTTTTTAATTTTTCCAACTCAATACTAGACAATTCTATATTTCTATTATCCATTCTAACTAAAGCATGTTTTGAAAAAACAATATCTTCATTTACTCTTTTAATATTATCTAATATTTGACCAAAATCTTTTACAGCAGCCTTGTTTTCTTTTTTATATGGATATTGAGAATTAATTAGCCTATTCTCCAACTGCTTAATGTTGATTTTATTCATATTAATCAACTCCATATTATTCATCTAAGTTTAAATAACTGTCTATAGCTTCTCTAATATTTATTAACTCGCTTAAAATTTTAGCATTTGCTTGTAATTGATTTAAATGCATATAATCCATAGTATAGATTATTTCTTCTGCCATTAAAGCAACATTTTCATTTAAATTTTGCATCTGCTCTAATGTACTAAACTGGGCTAATTGTGCTATAAATTCCTTATCTTCAATTGGATTTAATGGGTTTTGATTTGCTAACTGGATTACTAATAATTTTAAGAAAGCCTCTTTATCTAAAGAATTATTTATATCATTAGAATTTTCATGCTTTCTTTCCAAACTTTCGTCTAATTTGCGTATATACTTTAAATTATCAAAATTTACTTCCATAGTACCAACTCCTAAACAAACAGATTTAATTTCCCATCATAAAATCCTGATTTTTGGTTTATGAAATTATTGTCATAAATTTTAATTTCTTCTCCTATTTTTTCAACAATCTTTAATTTTACTCTATTCTTCTTCTTAAAGCTATATCTATTTCTTTCTTCCTTTTCAAAATCTTCACCTGTTCCAATAAAGACTTCAATAGTTTTAATTTCTATACCATTTTCCTTAAATTCTTCTTTTAGTTGAAACAAACCAGCCTCTATAATTTCTTTTGTACGATAATTGTCAACAAATATTTTAGCCTCAATTGAGCCTGCCTTGGATTCCAACTTTAAAATTAAATCACCAAGATAATCAGGCTTAAGTTTAACTTTTACCTCTTGTTTATCAATGCCTTCTCTAATTTGTACTTTTTCAACTAACTGCTCTATCAATTCTTCCTTATTAAATTCTTGTACAAAATTTATTTGTCTTCTACTATCTCCAGTTATTGTTTTATTAGTAAAAATGTTTAAATCATAAGCTGTATGTGGTGCAGTTTGAAGACTATCACTTTTTTTTGATGTATCACTGGTAAAATCTACGCTTATTTCAATAGGCTTATCATCTTTGCTTTGATTTTTTTCTATTGTTAAATCTTCATCTTTCAATTTATTATCCTCTTTAGCAATGAGCTTTTCCTGGATCTTGCTTTCTTCTTCAATATTATTGTTATTAGTTTTTAATTTTGGATTATCGTTTACTTTTTTTTCAATTTCTTTCATAAGGCTTGTAAATTCCAAAGTAAAAGCCTGACTTTGTTTGCTTTCCCTATCTATTACTTCTACAGCTTGTCCTATTAGATCTTTTATTAGCTGCAAATCTTTTACATTAAAATCTAAAGGCTGGCTATTACTAGATATTTGATTTAATATTTCATATAATCCTTTTAATTTATCTAAGGTATTGTCAAAGTCAAAGACATTAAAATTTTCAATTTTTGATTTGTTTTCTACGATTAATTCAATTAAATAAGAAAATTGATTTAGAACTTGGTCTAGTAATTCATTATAGTAATCTACATCTTCATTTCTTTCTTTGTTTATGCTCTGTTCCTTAAATTTATAAAATTGATTTAGAACTTGGTCTAGTAATTCATTATAGTAATCTACATCTTCATTTCTTTCTTTGTTTATGCTCTGTTCCTTAAATTTATTATGATACTTACCTTCTACACCTTTCTTTTCTTCAATTCCTTCAAGTATTGAATGAAAATCTTTGTCTGGTTTTTCAACTTCTTTAGATTTAGAAGAATCTAAAGAAATAGGTAGGGTCTCCTTTTTTATTATTATAGCCTCAAGCAACATTTCACCTCCTTTTTAATTTTTATGGTGTAGCTAACATTTGGGTTAGCTTTGTTGCATTATTAGTGGTCATATAGTTAATAACATTTGATCTTGTTTTTTCCTTCATATTTCTAAATACATCTACTACTATTTTTGAATCTGTAATTTCATATATAGATTCAGATTCTATAGTAAGTTGGGTTACAGTAGTATTGTTTTTAAGCATTTCCTCCATAATGCTTGCTACTTTATTTGGCTCCATCCTTTCGTATACTTTAACTAATTCAGCAATTTTTTCATTGTATTCGCTAATAAATTTTATAGCACTATTAATATTTGACACTACGGATTCCACTTCCCTTAATTGTTCTTCTTTTCTCATGGCAGCAAATAGATCTTGAATAAATATTTCATCATCAGTCTTAGAAAGTACTTCTGCTGATTTAATAGTTGATAAATTAGAATATATAACAGCCAGTTCATCAATAGAATAGTTTTCTGTACTTCCTATTTCATTTAGAAGAACATCTATAGGCTTGTTTTCATATAAACCTGCTAAATCTACCAATCTTGAATGTTGTGTTTCCTTATTAAATACCAATTTCTCCATATAAGTTTTCAAATCTTCATCTAATAGCTCATATAGTTCTTCCCTTTTATCCTCATCCATATAATATAGAATATTAACAGCTTTTCCCTCATCCATATTTTTTATAATCTCATTTAATCTTTTAGTAAAATTAGTGTCATTATCTATTCTTGTTTCAATTTCATTAATTGCCAGTTTGGTTTCCATATTTTCTAGCCTTACTGCTTCTTTTATAATATCATTTTCTACCTCCTTAATTATTTCATTGTGTATAGTAACAATGGAATTATCCATATCTTGCAGTTCTCTTAATTTCTTAATAATTTTTTCTGTGTTAAATGGTTTTTTTGAATTCATTATCTTTACTATATCCCTGTAAAGTACTTCATCTTTAGTTTTAATCGTATATAGTTTATAGGCTGCTAAATCATTGTCTAGGGACAATAAGTGTTCTGCTATATCTTTTTTCTTATCTTCTAGTTCTATTTGAGATAAATTCAAATTACTTTCCTTTTTTAAGAAAGGAATCCTTTTTAAAAAAGTATTAGCCCTAGTATTAAATTTTTCATTTTTAAAATATAATAATACTAGTGTTACCATTGTCATAATAACTAGAAAAGATATTAGCAAGAATATAATTTTGTTACTATTTCTCTTATTTTCCACATCCATTTTACATCCCCCTAATTCGGGTAGCTGTTTTATAGCTAACTAAATTGTCTATTAACTTTTCTTCTTCTTTTCCTTGTTCATATATAAATTCTTCATATTTGTTTTCCTTCAGTTTTTCAAGTATTTTTTTGTCCTTAACCGCATTAACCATCTCGTTTTTAGCTTGATCAAGTTCCTTCATTATGTTTAATACAATTAATTTTTGTTTTTCAATTTTTTTATTTATCGTGTCTATGTATAAATTGTATAAAAATAGCTCACCTGCTTTAATTTTTTTATTAAATGCATTTCTTTTTTCTATAATCGATTTCTTTTCTTTATAATAATCATCTAACAAGGCTTCTTCCTTATAGAGTCTTTGTTTAATTTGTGCAAATTTATTTTTCTTTTCATTTTCTACTATTTCTTTATAGTTCAAAACTTTTTCTAATTTAAAGTTAAAACTTGCCATAATTTTTCCTCCATTACTCTTCAAGTTTTTTAACTATATCTTTCATAATAGAAATAGTTTCTTCCAAAGGATAGGTATCCATAGTTTGTTGCCTTAACAATTTATCAATATCATCTTTTAAGTTGATAGCTTTATCGATTTCCTTGTTTGTCCCTTTTTTATAAGCCCCAATATTTATTAAATCCTCAGATTCCTTATAAACTGCCATAATGCTTTTTATTTTATCTGCTAAATATAAATGTTCTTTAGATACTATACTAGGCATAACCCTACTTACACTTGCTAACACATCAATAGCTGGATAATGATTTTGGTTTGCTAATTTTCTAGATAGGACTATATGTCCATCTAAAATTCCTCTTACAGCATCAGTTATAGGCTCATTTAAATCATCACCATCTACCAGGACCGTATACAATCCTGTTATACTTCCTTTATCAGATGTGCCTGCCCTTTCTAATAATTTCGGTAACAATGCAAAAACCGAAGGGGTAAAACCTCTGGTAACAGGAGGCTCTCCTATTGCAAGTCCAATTTCCCTTTGTGCCATGGCAAATCTAGTAACAGAGTCCATAAGAAGCATTACATTTAAGCCTAAATCTCTAAAGTATTCTGCAATAGCAGTTGTAACCAAGGCACCTTTAACCCTAATTAAGGCAGGCTGATCAGATGTTACTACCACTACAACAGATTTTTTTAAACCTTCCTCCTTTAGATCATTTTCAATAAACTCCCTTACCTCTCTTCCCCTTTCACCAATTAGGCCTATTACATTAATATCTGCTGAACTATTTCTAGCTATCATACCCATAAGGATACTTTTGCCAACTCCACTTCCTGCAAATATTCCTATTCTTTGGCCCTTGCCACAAGTAAGCATTCCATCTATAGCTTTAACTCCTAAAGATAGAGGTTCCTTTATTACTTTTCTTTTAAGAGGATTAGGGGGAGCATTTGAAACTTCATAAGTTTTTAGGGTTCTGATATGACCTAATCCATCCATAGGATTACCAAGTCCATCAATTACCCTCCCTATTAATTCTTTACCAACAAGTACTCTTAAAGTTTTGCCACTTGCTACAACTTTGCTTCCAGAAGCAATCCCCTCCATGTCCCCTAAGGGCATTAATAGCACATTGTCATCCCTAAAACCTACTACTTCTGCCAGTACATAATCCTTTCCATTATGAGGATATATATAGCATAGTTCTCCTATTGTTGCTATAGGCCCATTGGACTCTATAGTCAAACCTGTAACCTTTGTAATATTCCCTATATATTTTACAAATCTCTTATTTTTTACACCGTAAATATATTTTTTTATGTTTATACTTTTTTCCATAGCTATCACTCATTGTTTAGTATTGTATGCAATAAATCCTTTATCTCACATAGTTGTTTTCTTAAACTCACATCAATATTTCCCTTTGATGTTTCCAAAATACAATCTCCCTTTTCCATGTCACTGTTAATTTTAATTTCAATACTATCTATTAAGCTAGCTTTGGCTAAAATATAATGCTCATACTTTTTCACTACTTCATAGTCTTCTTTAGAGACTATTATTGTAAGCTTTTCTTTTATTTCCAAACCTTCTAAACCATTTATTATTAAAGATATTATATACTTCTCATCTTCTTCTAATTTTTTATATAAAATCTTCTCATAAATAGTAATCACTAGCTCTATTAGATCTTTCTCAGCCTCTTTTAAAGCATTATTTCTCATCCTAATATATGAGTTTTTAATATCTAAAGCTTCACTAATAAGCTTTTTGGCCTCGTTTTTACCTTCCTCATATCCCTTTTTATAACCAATTTTATATCCTTCTTCCTTTCCCTGGAGCAAACCTTCCTCATAACCTTTTTCTTTATTTTCATTAAAAACTAACTTTGCCCTTTCATAGGCATTATTTACTTGCTTTTCATATTCCATATAGGCTGAATCTATTATATCTTCAGCTTTCTTCTCAGCATGCTTAATTATTTCTTCACCTTTCCTTTGTGCTTCTTCTATAATTTCCCTATATATGGCATCAAATTTTATATCTGCTCTTTCTGAACTAGGCTCATTGCTTTTAATTACTTTAAAAGATTTGATTATATTAGACAATTATTTCAGTACCTCCTCTAGGTATAATGATTTCTCCATCTTCTTCTAGTTTTCTAATAACATTTACTATATTCTGTTGTGCATCTTCTATATCCCTTAAACGTACAGGTCCCATAAACTCAATATCTTCCTTAATCATTTCAACAAGCCTTTTACTCATATTAGAAAATATAACTTCCTTCACTTCTTCACTGGCACCCTTTAATGCTATTGCCCACTGAGAATTATCAATTTCTCTTATAATTCTTTGAATACTTCTATTATCTAAAGTTACAATATCTTCAAATACAAACATTCTCTTTCTAATTTCTTCGCTTAATTCTATATCCATCCAATCCAACTGATCCATAATATTCTTTTCAGTACTCCTATCTACTGAATTTAGAATATCAACAACACTTTGAATTCCACCTGTTGAAGAAAAGTCTTGTGATAAAATACCAGAAAATTTTGTTTCTAATACCTTTTCAACTTCCTTTATTATATCTGGTGAAGTTCTATCCATAATGGCAATTCTTCTAGTTACTTCAGCTTGCTTTTCGCTTGGTAAATTAGCAAGTACATGGGCCGCTTGATTTGGTCTTAAATAAGATAAAATTAATGCAATAGTTTGAGGATGTTCACCCTCTATATAATTCAGTAGCTGATTAGGATCTGCTTTTCTTATAAATTCAAAAGGTCTAACTTGTAAGGAAGAAGTAAGCCTATTTATTATTTCTATTGCCATATCTTTCCCTAAAGCTTTTTCTAATATTTCTTTAGCATAATTAATTCCACCTTCTGCTATGTATTCTTGAGCAACTGCAAGCTGATAAAAGTCTTCAAGAATTTTTTCCTTTTCCTTTGACGAAACTGTTTTCATATTTGCAATTTGTAACGTTAATTCTTCAATTTCCTCTTCATTTAAATGTTTAAATATTTTAGCTGATTTTTCTGGTCCTATAGTTATCAAAAATATAGCCGCTTTTTCCTTTCCATTTAGTTGCCTACTCATACCTATCGCCCCTATTCATTTAACCATGCCCTAATTAGCTGTGCTGCTAATTCAGGATTTTTTTCAACAAAATTATCTATTTGTATTTTTAGCTTTGGTTTTTCAATTTCTAAATCTAACTCTTCGACTTCTTCAGTTATAGCCCTCTCCTCTGCCATTCTTAGTTGCAGATCTTCTAATTGTTCTCTTTCTATTTTCCTTCTTCTATAAATAATAAGTCCTAAAATCACTAATATTGCAAGAATACCTAAACCAACGTACCAATATAGATTTCTATCATCATCTATAGGTAGTACATCAGCTGTCTCCTGCACAACAAAATCACTAGCCATAACTTCCACCTGTCTTGTATCTAGTCCCGTTGCAGCATATATTAAATTTTCTATATCCCTTCGAATATCTTCATTAAATTCTTCATCCAGTAAAACCTGCCTATTTATTAATACTGCAACAGTTATATCTTCAACCTGTCCAGGTGCTCTTAAGATCTCCTGATTGATTTCATTTAATTCATAATTTATAATGCTATTTCTTTTATAATAAGCTTCCCTATCTTCATCTTCCATAATATAATCAGGTATATTTGCATCAGTTCCTGGCCTTCCCGATGCTTGAACATCTGTTATATGCTCCTCAACTTCTTCTATACTCCTAATTAAACCTTCTTCATTACCTTCAATAGGAGGCTGGAATTCCACAATAGTAGTTTTCTCGCTATCAAAATTTATGTTTACGCTTGAACGTACATCTACATTTCCAGATCCAAATATATTTTCTAAAAACTTTTTAATACTTTCGTTTATCTTAGATTCTAAACTACTTCTAATTAAAAACTGATCAGTGAGAAGAATTTCTGCTTCACTTTGGTCACCAGTTAATAGGTTCCCTTCATTGTCTATAATTTGTACTTTTTCTGGATCCATGTTTACTGATGAAGCCACAAGATTTTGTATAGCTTCAATTGTCTGTCCCGATAAGGAACGCCTTCCACTTTTTTCAATAAATACACTTGCTGTAGTTTCATTTTCAAATTCATTTAATACAAATCCCGATTCATCTTTTTCATTAATATATACAGTAGCCTTTTTTATTCCATCTATTCCTGCAATTGTTGAAGCTAATTCACTTTGTAATGCAAATTTCATTCTTTCCTTTTTATCATAATCAGTCATAGTCCAACTACTATCATTAAAAGCATCTAAAAAACTATATCCAGACTGTGGAAGTCCTTCTGAGGCTAATTCTATTTTGGCTATATTTTTCATATCTTTAGGTACAAGAATAGTTGTAGGATCATCATTTGCTATTTTATAATCAATACCTAACTCATCTAATTTATTTTTTACTTCACCCATATCTTCAAGGCTTAAATTTCTATATAAAACTTCATATCTGGTTCTTGTTAATAATACTGTAAGTATTATTATAGATAATAAGGCCATAATTCCTATTATTATGATCCTTTTCTTTTTATCATTATCTATACTTTGCCAGTATTCATCTAATTGACTTTTAATTTGCTGTATTGCCTCCCCCATCTTTACACCTCATTTCTTTAGCCCTACTATATTTGCATTCTCATTATTTCTTGATACGCTTCAACTATTTTATTTCTTATAGATAAAGTCAATTGTAATGCAATATTAGCCTTCTCTGCAGCGATTGTTACATCGTGGAGGTTGTCCACTTCACCAATAGATAAAAGCATCTTTTGTTTTTCACTTTCTAATTGTAATTGATTGACTTTACTCAATAGTTCATTTAATACGCTGTTAAAATCTTTATTTTTCTCTTTTCTAGAAATATAACCACTTATTGACTCTTCTAAAGGATTCTTTAATGAAATGGTTCTAACTTCCATTTAATTACCTCCTACCTATATCTAATGCACTCATCATCATTGATTTAGTTGTATTTATTGCAGTAATATTTGCCTCATAGGCCCTTTGGGCATCAATTAAGTCTACCATTTCAACAACTACATCAACATTTGGCATCATCACATACCCATTTTCATCAGCATCTGGATGACCAGGTTCATATCTAAACCTAAAGGGTGATTCATCTTCAACAATTTCTTCTATTTCAACACCCTTTCCACTAAATTTATCAGAAAATCTTTTTAAATAATTTTCAAAGGAGCTTTTTTTACTTTCCCTAAAAACTACCGTTTGCCTTCTATAGGGCATTCCACCTGTAGCCTTTGTAGTGTTAGCATTGGCAATGTTTTTACTTATAATGTCAATTCTAGTCTTTTGTGCAGTCAAAGCAGACGAACTAATATCTATAGCATCAAACATACCCATAAGCCTTATCTCCCTTCATTAATAATGCTTTTTAACTTATTAAATTCTCCCATTATTTGATTAACTATACCATTGTACATAATAGCATTTTTAGCCAAATTAGCTGATTCTACATCTATATTTACATTGTTTCCATCATTTCTGTAAGAATAGCCTTTTTCTTCTTTAATATCAGGCTCTATATTATCAAGATTCGTAGAGTTAGAAATATGCTTTTCGTGGGTTGTATTGAGCTTTAGCCCTTTATTTTCAATAGCCTTTTTTAAAGCATTTTCAAAATTTACTGTAATCCTTTTATAATTTGGAGTATCAACATTTGCTATATTATGATTTATAGCCTTATTTCTCAACCATAAACCATCTAGTGCATAATTAAGAATATTTACACTTTTCATGATCTTATCCATAGGAACTGCCTCCCATCAATCTTCTTGATATGATATTATAAATTTTCCTAATTTTCAATATTTAATGTAAAAAAGATATAGGTATATTCCTGTTTATTACTTGTTTCTACAATATTACCTAAAATACAAAACCATAATAATTTTAACATATTTTTTTTGCTGAATATAGTTAAATCTTTTCAAATGAAACTTTAGACCTAATAAAATAAAAAAGTAGTGAACTAATCCACTACTTTTTAAGATTCTCTTGCCTTTTTAAGTTCATCTATTAATTTGTCATTTAGTATCTTGATATGGGTTCCCTTCATACCTAAGGATCTGGATTCAATTACTCCAGCTGATTCAAATTTCCTTAAAGCATTAACTATAACAGATCTAGTAATACCTACCCTATCAGCTACCTTGCTAGCCACAATTAACCCTTCGTCACCATCTAGTTCCTTAAATATATGTTCCATAGCTTCTAATTCTGAATAAGAAAGGGTTCCAATGGCCATTTGTACAACTGCTTTCTTTCTTGATTCCTCTTCTATTTCTTCATTTTTGGATCTTAATATTTCCATTCCTACAATTGTAGCACTATATTCAGCTAAAACTAGGTCATCTTCTGTAAAATCCCTTCCATATCTTGCTATAACTAGTGTACCTAATCTTTCACCAGCACTACTAATAGGTATTATAGTTACAATTTTATCTGGATATGGGCATCCTGATTCATGGTCAAATACACAATCTGTAATTTCTTGAAAATTTTCTTTTGTTTCAGTAATTTTTAGAAGTTCATCATTATATTCTTTTGGAAATCTTTTTTCTTTTACTATTTCCACTTGTATTACATCACAATCAGCACCTTTACTTAAAGCATACCCTAATACCCTTCCTTTTCTACTAGCAATATAAACGTTAGCATCCAGTATGTCGCTTAAAATCTCACTTAGTTCTTGGAAAGAAACTGGTTTTCCACCTGTCCTTTGTAATGTTTTGTTTAACCTTCTTGTTTTTTGCAATAATGTTTCTGCCATTTTAATCCTCCTATTCTATAAAATATATTTGGTTATATCTTTCTCATCTGTGAATATCATCAATTTATCACTAACATATTCTTCATCAATAATAATTTCTTTACAATCTAAGTCTGGAGCTTCAAAAGAAATGTCTTCAAGAAGTTTTTCTAGTACTGTGTTAAGTCTTCTGGCTCCTATATTTTCTGATTGCTCATTAATTAAAAAAGCTGCTTTCGCTATTAGATTTATTGCTCCTTCTGTAAATTTAAGATCAATACCTTCTGTTTTTAATAAGTGTTGATATTGTTTAATTAATGCATTTTTAGGTTTAGTTAATATTTCCCTAAAATTTTCTTCTGTTAAACTTTCTAATTCCACCCTTACAGGAAATCTTCCCTGAAATTCAGGGATTAAGTCTTCTACTTTAGATACATGAAATGCTCCTGCAGCTATAAACAAGATATGATCAGTTTTTACAGGCCCATACTTTGTCATAACTGTTGTACCCTCTACAATAGGAAGAATATCCCTTTGAACACCTTCTCTAGATACATCAGGACCAGTTCCATAATTTTTCCCTGCAATCTTATCTATTTCATCTATAAATATCATACCATTTTCTTCTGCTCTTTTTATTCCTAACTCTATAACTTCATCCATATCAATTAGCTTTTCAGCTTCTTCATTACTTATGATCTTTCTAGCTTCCTTAATAGTTACCTTCTTCTTTTTTTTCTTCTTTGGAAGTATGTCTCCAAATATATCTCCCATATTTATATTAAACTCTTCCATACCTAAACCACTAAATAAGCCTATAGTTGAATTGTAAGAATCATCTACTTCAATCTCTATAATTTCTTCATCTAATTCTCCACTTTTAAGCTTTTCCAGTAGTTCTTTCCTTTTGTTTAAAATTTCCAGTTTCTTATTTTCGTCTTGAATTTCTTCATCCTTTGGACTGCTAAATAGCATTTCAAAAGGATGGTTGCTCTTCTTTCTTGAAGGATAAGGTAGGAGAATATCAACAATTTTTTCATCAGCAAGTATCTTGCTTTTTTCGTAAACTTCTTCTATTTTTTTATTTTTTACCATCCTAATTGATTCTTCAACCAAATCTCTTACCATAGAATCAACATCTCTTCCTACATATCCAACTTCAGTAAACTTTGTGGCTTCCACCTTAATAAAAGGCATATCAGTTAGTTTAGCAACCCTTCTAGCAATTTCTGTTTTACCTACTCCTGTGGGCCCTATCATAAGAATATTTTTAGGCTTTACTTCTTCTTTAATATATTCAGGCAATAGGTTTCTTCTATACCTGTTTCTTAAAGATATTGCTACAGCCTTTTTTGCATTATCCTGTCCTATAATATATTTATCTAACTCCTCCACTATTTGCTTTGGAGTTAATTCTACCATAAAATCACG
>JAAYFE010000071.1 GCA_012728365.1 Tissierellia bacterium | reverse complement strand
GTAGTAGTTATTGGTGGCGGTAATGTTGCCATAGATGCTGCTCGTTCTGCTTTACGTGTAGGGGCTAAGAAGGTAAGTATAGTATATAGAAGTCGTAAAGTAGACATGCCAGCCTTAGAAGAAGAAGTAGAAGGTGCCATTGCTGAAGGCATTGAAATATATGACTTATATAAACCCGTAAGAATAGAAAGCGATGAAGAAAATAAGGTAAACGCCTTGTGGGTGCAGCCACAAATGGTAGGTCCTATAGAAGGAGGTAGGCCCAGACCAGTAGATGCAGGCAGGGGATTGGTAAAAATGGAATGCGATGTAGTAATAAGTGCTATTGGTCAAGGCATTGAATCTAAAGAGTTTGAAAAGGAAGGAATTCCAGTAAAGAAAGGGGTAATAGCTGCCCTTGATACAGGTGAATTTGAAAATATACCAGGAATATATGCAGGTGGAGATTGTGTTTCAGGGCCTGCAACTGTTATTCTTGCCATAGCAGCAGGAAAGGTAGCAGCAGCTAATATTGATAATTACCTAGGATATCACCATGTAATAGAAAGCCCTGTGGAAATACCTGCTCCAAGATTGGCAGATAGAATACCCTGTGGCCGCGTTAATATGAAAGAAAGGGATGCCTCAGATAGGGTTAAGGATTTTGAGCCTATAGAAATAGGAATGAGCCTAGAAGAAGCTAATCAGGAATCTAGAAGATGTTTAAGATGCGACCACTTTGGATTTGGCGTATTCAAAGGGGGGAGGATTGAAAGATGGTAAGGCTTATTATTGACAATAAAGAAGTAAATGTACCTAAAAATACTACAATACTTGATGCAGCCAAGATGAATAATATTAATATTCCCAGTCTTTGTTATTTAAAAGATATAAACGAAATAGGAGCCTGTAGAGTATGTGTAGTAGAAATAGAAGGAGTCAATAGGTTAGTTACTGCCTGTAATAATATAGTAGAGGAAGGAATGGTGGTATATACCAATAGTCCCAAGGTAAGAGAGGCAAGGCGTATAAATGTAGAGCTAATACTGTCCCAGCATGATGCTAGATGTGCTACCTGTGTCAGAAGTGGTAACTGTAGCCTTCAGGAAATTGCAAATAATTTAGGTCTTATAGATCTTCCCTATAAAGAAGACCTACCCCACGCTCAATGGACTGAAGGTTTTCCCCTAGTTAGAAATTATGAAAAATGCATTAAATGTATGAGATGTGTGCAAGTATGTGACAAAATACAGGATATGCATATATGGGATGTGGCAAATACAGGATCAAGAACAAGGGTGGATGTTTCTAAAAATAGAAGAATAGAAGAAGCAGACTGTGCCCTTTGTGGCCAATGTATAGTTTATTGCCCTACTGCAGCCTTAAGGGAAAGGGATGATTTAGATAGGGTGTATGATGCCCTAGCAGATAAGGATAAGATTACAGTAGTTCAAATAGCACCAGCTGTCAGGGCTGCCTGGGGGGAAACCTTAGGACTTTCAAGGGAGTTTGCAACAGTTAATAGACTAGTAGCTGCCTTAAGAAAAATAGGCTTTGATTATATATTTGATACCAATTTTACCGCAGACTTAACTATTATGGAGGAGGCATCAGAATTTTTGGAAAGGTTTAAAGATAAAAAAAATGCAAAGTTTCCTATGTTTACTTCCTGCTGCCCTGGTTGGATCCGCTTTGTAAAAACCCAATATCCAGATATGATAGACAATTTATCATCGGCCAAATCTCCTCAACAGATGTTTGGTGCCATAGCTAAAAGCTATTATGCAGAGTTACTTGGAGTAGATCCTTCCAGAATTTTCTCCATTTCCATCATGCCCTGCCTTGCTAAAAAGTATGAAGCAGGTCTGTCAGTTATGAGATCTGCAGGTGCAGGCCAGGATGTAGATGTGGTTTTAACTACCAGGGAAGTTGATAGGCTAATTAAAGCAGAACACATAGATCCTCATACTTTAGAGGAGGAAGAATTTGATAGGCCTTTAGGTATCAGTAGTGGTGCAGGGGTTATATTTGGAGCAACAGGTGGGGTAATGGAAGCAGCCTTAAGAACTGCCTATTACTTTGTTACAGGAGAAAACCCAGACCCAGATGCCTTTAAGGATGTTAGAGGAAGAGAAGGCTGGAGAGAGGCAAGCTTTGATTTAAATGGTGCAAAAATTAGGGTTGCTGTTGCCAGTGGCTTAGGAAATACGAGAAGATTAATAGAAGCCATAAGAAGTGGTACTGCAGAATATGATTTTGTAGAAATAATGGCCTGTCCAGGAGGATGTTCTGGCGGAGGAGGACAGCCTATTCACGATGGAAAACAATTAGCCTACGAAAGGGCACAGGTATTATATGGATTAGATAAGATAAGCACCTTAAGATTTTCCCATGAAAACCCATCTATTATTAAATGTTATGAGGATTTTCTAGGAGAGCCCTTATCAGAAAAGTCTCATGAGCTTCTTCATACAAATCAAAGAGCCTGGGAATTATGGTAAGTATAAGCCTCTAAACATGATTTCATGTTTAGAGGCTACTAATAGACAAGGAGGAGGTTTCATGTGAAAAGGACTTTTATTATCCTACTAGCCTTACTACTAATATTTACTGTTGCTTGTACAGGGACTGAAGAGAAAGGAACCCTGGAGACAGGTGAAATTGAAGAAGTACATAAAGAGCAGCTAGAAAAACAGATAGTTAAATTTTACTTTCCTGCTGGGGTACCTTCCTTAACTGTTGCCAAATTAGTAAAGGAAAATCCAAATATAGATGAAAATATTGCTATAGAGTATGAACTACAATCAACTCCAGATCTACTAGCTTCTAAGGTCCTAAAGGAAGAGGCTGATATTGCCATAGTTCCTTCAAATTTAGCAGCCCAATTATATAATAAGGGCATACCATATAAATTAGCAGGTACGTCAGTGTGGGGAACCCTATATTTAGTTGGCACAGAAGACCTTAATAGTATTGATGATTTAAGGGGAAAAGAAATAACCTCCTTTGGTAAAAATCTAACACCAGACTTAGTATTTAAATATGTTATGTCTCAAAATAGCCTAGACGTAAATAAGGATATAGCTATTAATTATTTAAGTGCTGCCTCAGAAGTAGGTCCCCAATTTATTAGTGGCAAAACAAATTTAGCATTACTGTCAGAGCCTCAAACTACTAATATATTAATGAAAAAGGAAGATGCCAGAATATTAATAGATTTTAATGAAGAATGGAGTAGGATCACTGGTCATGAGAATGGTTATCCTCAAGCAAGCTTGATTATCAAGACAGATTTAATTGACAGCCACAGGAATTTTGTAGAAAAGTTTTTGGAAGTTTATGAGGACAGCTTAAAATGGATAAAGGAAAATCCGGAATTAGCAGGAGAATATATGGAAGAATTAGAATTTGGTATGAACAAGGCTATAGTAGTAAATGGCATAGATCGCATGAATGTATATCCCTTTAAGATCCAAGATAGTCTTGAAGTATATGACAAGTATTACCAAGTCTTACTTGATTTTGCCCCAGATGTAATAGGAGGACAAATTCCAGATGAAGAATTTTATCTTGAAAGATAGGCAATTTTCATTGCTTTCAAAATTAATCCTAATAGGCCTATGGGCCTTTTTATCACATTTAATAGACAAGGAAGTAATACTTCCATCAGTTAGAAGCACCCTTGTAAGCTTAATTAATATAGTCAAGGATCCAAGTTTTTTTTCCATTATCCTTCATTCCCTAATTAGGAGTCTTTTTGGATTTTTATTTTCCTTATTGCTGGCTATTTCTTTAGGGATACTTTCTTCTGTTTCAAAATTTATTTATAGTTTACTAGAACCAATACTTAACTTTTTAAGTTCAGTTCCTACCATGGCCATAATTATATTGGCCTTAATATGGCTTAATAATGAATTAGTACCCATGTTTGTAGGCTTTATAATGGTATTTCCTATTCTGTACCAATCAGTTTTAAAGGCCATAATAAATATAGACAGGAAAATAATGGAAATGGCTAGTTTATATAAGGTGGATAGATTAAGTATAATAAAGGACATATATATACCCAGTATATTTATTAATTTAAGTTCAGTTCTTACTTCAGCCCTTAATATTAACTTAAAAATGGTCATTGCAGGGGAGGTTTTAAGCCAACCTAAACTAGGTATTGGGAGCAATCTACAGATGGAGAAGATGTACTTAAATACAGCTGGGGTATTTGCCTGGATCATAATAATTCTTTTTATTTCAAAGGTATTAGGATATATGGGAAGCATCCTAAAAAAGCTTTCTAAGGAAGAAAAATGGAAGTGATATAGTGGAGTATGCAGTTAAAAATATTTATAAAAGCTTTGGCCCTTTAAAGGTATTGGATGATATTAGCATTACTTTTCCCAAAAACAAAACCACCTGTATATTGGGCCCATCAGGCTGTGGCAAAACAACCCTTTTAAATATAATGGCAGGTATTATAGAAAAGGATGCTGGAGAGGTTTTAGGCATACATAAACAGGATATAAGCTTCGTATTTCAAGAAGATAGGCTAATAGAATGGAAAAGTGTAAGGGACAATATGGCCTTTATCCTAAAGAAGAAATTAAAGAAGAAGGAAATTGAAGAAACCATAGATAGGTTTTTAAGGCTTGTTAATTTACAAGAATATAAGCATTACTATCCAAGGAACCTAAGTGGAGGCATGAGACAAAGAATAAGCATACTTAGAGCCTTTGCCTATCCTTCAAGTATCCTTATAATGGATGAACCCTTTAAGTCTTTAGATATAAACAATAAAAGGATAGTAATGGAATTTTTTAAAGAGCTGATAGAGCTTGAAAGGAGAACCTGTATCCTAGTTACCCACAATCTTGAGGAAGCCTTAGACTTAGGCCACAAGATTGTAATACTATCAGATAAGCCTACTAGGGTGAAGAAGGTTATAGAAAATATATACATGGAAAGTGGAGATGAAGGATATAAGGTTCAGCTGAGAAAGGAAATAGAGGCTGAATTGATGGAATGATTTCAAATAAGACAGGGTGCTGTTCCCGGTTCTCCTGTCTTATTTAATCATAATATAGGCATATAGATAAAGAACAGCTCCCTTTAAGGCCAAGAGGCCCAATAGGGAGCCTTAGACTTTTCAGATGGGGTCAATTGCTTAAAATTTCCTTTGCCTTTTCCACTGCAAATTGATTGGTATACAGCCTGTAATAATAGCCCTTCTTCATTAAAAGATCCTTATGTTTTCCCTCTTCCACAATCTTACCGTCCTTAATTACCAGTATCCTATCAGCATTTCTTATGGTAGATAATCTATGGGCAATTATGAAGCTAGTTCTGCCTTCTAGGACCTTTTCAATGGCAGACTGAATTATTTTTTCCGTTTCCGTATCAACAGAAGAGGTGGCCTCGTCTAGTACAAAGAGTTTAGGTTTTCTTACCAGGGCCCTAGCAAAGGATATAAGCTGCTTTTCTCCAGTGGAGAGCAAATCCCCTCCCTGGGCAACTAATGTATCATAGCCCTTTTCCATATTCATTATAAGGTCATGGCAGTTTACCAGTTTACAGGCCTCAATTATATCCTCATCTGTTGCATCTAAATTACCATATCTTATATTGTCCTTTATGGTCCCACTAAACAGGTGGGGAGTTTGCAGTACATAACCTAGGTTTTCATGAATCCAGTTTTGAGGTAGGTCTTTATAGTTTATACCATCTATTAGGATTTCTCCCTCTGTTGGCTCATAGAACCTACACAGTAGATTTACAATGGTACTTTTGCCAGAACCAGTTTCCCCAACTAAGGCTATGGTTTCTCCAGGATTTACTTTTAGGTTAAAATTTTCTAGGACCCTTTCACCATCTTTATAGGCAAAGGATACATTTCTAAACTCTACCTTACCTTTCATTTCAGGCCAAGATTCTTTTTTAGGATTTAGTAGATTACCATACTTTTCAACAACATCCTCCCTATCAACAATATCAGGCACTTCATTAACCAATGAAAAAACTCTTTCTGCAGAAGCTTGAGCTGACTGTACTTCAGTAAGTATTATGGCCAACTGTCTAATAGGCTCGAAGAACTGGGCAGAATAGGATATAAAGGCCACCAAGGTTCCGTAGGATATGGACTGGGCAGCTAGTTTAACTCCGCCAAAATGGAGGGTTAAGCTAGTTCCAATACTGCCTAGTACAATTACTATGGGTATATATAGGGACGAAATTATGGTAGTCCTTATGGAAGCTTTTTTCATATTTTCAGTAAGGCTGCTAAATTCCTTAAGGTTTAATTCTTCCCTAGTTAGGGTTTTAGTAGTCATGGCTCCTTGAATGTCTTCATTAAAAGAAGCAGTAATTTGGGAGTTTATTTTTCTTACCTGCCTTTGGGACTTAAGTATTTTTCTTTGAAAGTAGAAGCTGGCAATGGCTAAAGGAGGTACTACAGAGAGAGTAATTAAAGCCAGCTTAAAATTTAATCTAACCATGGCAATTACTATGGCAAGCATCATGGTTATACCCCAGGCAAAATCTACAATACCCCAGGATATGGTTTCACTTATTCTATTTATATCTGAAGTAAGCCTGGCCATTAGCCATCCTACAGCCTTTTGATCATAATAGGAAAGGGGTAAAATTTGAAGCTTTTCAAATCCCCTCTTCCTAATATTATAGGACATATTTGTTTCTATTTTTCCAGCCAACAAAATGAATATAAAGGCATTAAAGGCCTGGAATATGAAAATTAAAAAGAAGATTAAAACAAATTTATCTAGGCCTTCTAATGTATTTTTACTTATAAAATTATCTATGGCATATTTAGAAAAAAGTGGATATATGGCATCTATAAAGCCTACAACAATCATTATTATAAATAGTAAAAGGAACTGGTTTTTTTGAGACTTAATAAGCTCATAAAAGTTCTTCCATATGCTAAAATTTATTTTATTATTGTCAGCCTTATCCATTACTGTCACCTCCACTAGGCATCCAGAGCTAAATCATCATTAAAATCATCTATGGTATTTTGAATTTCATATATTCTTTTATATAGGCCTTCTTCCTTTATTAGTTCCTCATGGGTTCCCATTTGGGTAATTTCACCTTTTTCTAGGACTATAATCTTGTCTGCTTCTGCTACTGTAGATATTCTATGGGATATGATTATGGTGGTAGATTTATTTCTTCTTTCCTTCAGGGCCTTTCTTATGGATATATCTGTTTCCGTATCTACAGCAGATAAGGAGTCATCAAACACAACAATAGGACTTTTTATTATAATGGTTCTGGCAATGGCCATCCTTTGTTTTTGACCTCCTGATAAGGAAACTCCCCTTTCTCCAACCAGGGTATCATATCCCTTTTCAAGGGATAGGATATCCTTGTGGATATTGGCAATATTTGCAGATTCATAAACTTTTTTATCTTCAATTTTTGGATTAAATAGCCTTATATTATCTTTTATAGTTTTGGCAAACAAATAGGGTTCCTGTAAAACAATACCCACATTCTTTCTGATCCAAAGCCTATCAATGTCCTTTAATTCTATACCATCTATCTTTATAGAACCCCTATCATAATCATAAAGCCGTGCCAAAAGATGAATAAGGGAGCTTTTACCAGAGCCTGTAGGTCCAATTATGGCAACAGTTTCCCCGGCCTTAATGGAAAAGGTAATATTTTTTAGTACTGGCCTATCCTTTTTATATCCAAAATATACATTTTCAAAGGATATATTTCCTTTTATTTTGGGTTTTTGATGATTTTCCTCTAATACTTCAATGGGTTCATTAAATATTTCATTAATACGTCTAGTACTAATAACCGCCTTTCCCATATCTGTTAAAGTCCTTCCTAGTTGGCGGGTTGGCCATACCAGCATGTTTACATAGGAGACAAAGGCCACAAAGGTTCCCAATGATATATCTCCTTTAACAGCCCATATACTTCCAAAAATTAATACTAGGCCTATTTGGGTAAAACAAATAAAATCTGAGAAACCCCAATAGATAGCAAGAAGTTTCATTAAATTATAGGTCTTATCCCTAAAATCCTTGTTTTTTTCATCAAACTTTTCTATTTCGAATTTTTGTCTTGCAAAGGCCTTAACTACCCTTATACCTGTTAGATTTTCCTGTAGTACTGTGGAAAGGCTACCATCAGCTTCATCCACTTCTTTAAAGACCTTTTTTACCCTAGAGAAGAAAATAAAGGCAAAGGTAAATATAATAGGCAGTGTGGCCATTGATACCAGGGCAAACTTTGTACTAAGTTTCAACATGGTTATGGCAACAAATAATATTATAAAAATAGAGCCTGCCACTTCTACAAATTGTACTGCTAGAAACCTTTTAATAGTTTCAATATCTGAGGTACATCTTTGAATTAAATCTCCAGTTTCTGCTCTAACATGATATTCATAAGGAAGTTTTTGAATATGGTCATAAAGGGCATCTCTAATGGATTTAATTGTATTTTCTGCAGACTTACTGGACAAAAAGCCCTTTAGGAACAAAAAAGAGCCTCTTAAAATAGCAACTAATACTATAATAATTCCTACAATCCAAATATTATCCCTTAAAAACAGCCTTCCGCCTAAAGCATCAATTATTTTTTTAACTAGATCTGACTGAACCAGCTTATCTCCAATAATAGAATCTAAAGTAATTGTAATAATAAGAGGAGCTACAATGGTAGCCAGTTGGGACAAAATAACAAATACCATGCTAAATAAATACATTATTTTTTTGCCTTCCATAAATTTAAGTATGGTCTTTAACTCCTTCATACTCTCCCTCCATTAAAAAAACCATAGAATTTGGATACAATTTCCAACCCCTATGGTTTAAAAAGTCCATAAAATATAAATTATAAAAATATTTTAAGCATAAAAAAACCATAGGTATACGACCTATGGGAAAAAGCTTTTAATTATAAACTTATCATAGGTCGTGTTTGAAAAGAAAATAGATCTATTAAATTTTCCTTAATTTCAAATACAGCTAGTATTATCATCTTCACGACCCTCCTTATATTTTGCTACTTCTATTATATTTACCAAATTAAAAAAATCAATATTTATTACCTATTCAAAGAGGGTATTTTCTAATTGGTCTATATCTATAATCTTTATGGTGTTTTTATCAAAACTTATTAAATTATCATCTTGCATCTTTACTAGCTCCCTTGAAAGGGAAGGTCTTGGAACATTTAATAATTCTGCCATTTTTTTTCTGGAGTAGGGAATAGATATAATATAGCTTTCTTGTTTTCTATATTCCGATAACAAGAAATTAGCTATTTTCTTTCTTATACTGTCTTGGGATAGGTTTGATATCCTATCGTTAAGCATAAGTATTCTATGGGATAGGAGCCTTACAAAGTTAGTAAGTATAGTTTTATTAAGCATTGCCAATTTAATTATATCTTCCCTTTCTATAAACATTATTTCAGAAGTCTCCATTGCACTAATAGTAGCTGGATAGGTATGTTTATCAGTAAAAACTAAAGATTCTCCAAATACATTTCCTTCTTTAAAATTATTTATAGTAGTAACTTGCCCGGAAGGAAATATTTTCTGAACCTCTATACTTCCCTTTAAAATAATGCCTAAACTATTACATTCATCACCTTCTATTGCTATTACATCCCCTTTATTGTAGGATATTATTTTATAATTTATCTTTTCCAATATACTTAAAATTTCTTTTTCCTTTAACCCTTTAAATAAAACACATTCTATCAATTGAAATATATATTTTTTCATACTTGCCTCCACATGACAAATTTTAGCTATTTATTGTATAATTATATAATATGAGACGGTTTTTTACAATTTTTTTAAATTTAAAAAGTAAACAAACATGTGAATAATTAATAAAAAATGGGTAATAAGAAATATAAGGTTTGATTGTACACTCTTTTAAGTGGAAGGAGTGATTTGTTTGATGTAGTAGTTTTAATTGCTGCACTTATATATTATAAATTAATGTTAAATTTTATCTTTAATATGTATTGCGAGGCGATTAAATATGAACAAGATATTGTTGATAAATAGGTTAAATCCAGATGATATTTCAGAAGAAAAGCATAAAATCTTTTTTATGATTGGGGATATGAAAAATCCAGAAACTGAAGATAGATTAATAGATGTTTTACATAATAGCAATCTAATAGAACCTCAGGATCTAGTTTTAAAATATAATGGTGTTGAATTATATATAGCCATTAAGCATATACCTGTTATTATTAAACTCCTTTGTGATAATGGCTTTTTAATATATGGAGTATATCATCCTTATAATCCTGAGGGATAATATTTACCCCCTTATTTATTTAATACATTATTTATTAATTTACTTGCATATAAATAATAGATAAGGGGGGGAAATTATGGGTACTAGAATAAAAATAATCATATTGTTATTTATATTAGTATTAATAGTAATAATTATTGGAAATTATATCCATGGTTTTTTAATTAAAAAAAGCAGCATTAATGAAAATAACTATACCTATGCTGAAGGCAACAATAATCTTGCCATATTAATTGAAGTTGATAAAAAAAAACTATCTCTTATAGATTTGAAAACTAATAATGTGATAAAAACCTATGCTGTAGCTACAGGAAAGGAAAGTACTCCTACCCCCTTAGGTACTTTTAAAATAGTGGAAAAAGCTAAATGGGGTGGTGGCTTTGGCTCCAGATGGATGGGACTAGATGTACCTTGGGGAAAATATGGTATCCATGGGACGAATAGGCCGGGTAGCATAGGATTTAATGCTTCTGCTGGTTGTATAAGGATGAGAAATAAGGATGTGGAAGAGCTTTTTGACCTGGTAGATTATAATACCACTGTTACAATTATTAATGGTAATTATGGTCCCTTTGGCTATGGATTTAGAAAATTAAGACCTGGAGACAGAGGGGCAGATGTGGCTGAAGTGCAAAAAAGATTAAGTCTGAAGGGATATTATAAGGGAAGTATAGATGGCATATATGGTGAAGGTATGAAACATGCTCTGATTGAATTTTTGAAAAACAATAATATCCCCTTAACAGACACTATAGACAGGGATATATATGAAAAGCTAGGTATAATTTTAATGGAATAGTTTATTTACATAAGTAAAGGCAGGTATTTTACCTGCCTTTTATATTTAATACTATTTATTTAGTAGTTCCTCCCAAGTTTTGTTGTGCCATTTCTACAAGTCTCTTAGTCATATATCCACCAACATAACCATTTTGTCTTGAAGGTAGATTTCCTTTGTCTATATTGTTATAGTTTGAAATTCCAAGTTCAGAAGCAATTTCTAATTTCATTTGATCTAATGCTTGACGAGCTTCAGGAACTAATATTCTATTGTTATTCTTAGTTGCCATTTTGTTGCCTCCTTTCAAATTATATTAAATTTAACTTAATATGAAATTGTAGTAGTATTATGTGTAAAAAGAAAAAAGATAATCCTTGTAAATTTTAGTAGAATAGGATGAATATGAAATTTTTTTTAAAACTATAAATTGTCATATAACATTGTCAACATAATGGCATTTTTATATTTTATTTTTCATAAAATTAAATATGGCTAATGTTAATGTAAAAATTGGCGAAATTCAAGCATATACAATACATATTCCATGGATAAGCTGAAAATTTGAAAGATAAAAAAATATAAAGGTTATTGAAAAAATCCTGCACTTGTAGTAAACTTAGTTAAAAACATGCTAAATAAGGGGGTTTTGAAAATGAGTAAAAAAATATTAAAACTCATAAGCATTTTCTTACTCTTAGCTGTTTTATTTACAGGATGTTCTTCTCCAGCAACTCAAGAAGAACCACAGGAAACAGCTGAAGAGCCAGGAGCTAGTACAGGCAAAAAAATTTTAAGAACTAACAATAGTAGTGAACCAGGTTCACTAGATCCACCACTAGCCCAAGGTACTCACGAGTCATGGATATTAGAAAATTGCTTTGAAGGCCTTATGACCTTCGATGAAAATGGCAATTTAGTTGAAGGTATGGCTGAAAGCTATGAAGTATCAGAAGATGGCTTAACTTATACCTTTAAGCTACGTGATGATATTACTTGGTCTAATGGAGATCCAGTTACAGCCCATGATTTTGAATATGCATGGAAGAGGGCTCTAGACCCAGAGACAGCTGCAAACTATGCTTCCATACTATACTACATAAAGGGAGCAGAAGCTTATAATACTGGTCAAGGTTCAAGGGAGGATGTTGGTGTAAAGGCCTTAGATGATAAGACCCTTGAAGTAACCTTAGAAACACCTACAGCATTCTTCCTAGAGTTAACAGCATTCTATACTTATTTCCCAGTTAACAAGAATGTTGTAGAATCTAATCCAGATTGGGCTAAGGATCCATCAACTTATGTATGCAATGGACCATTTATGTTAGTTGAATGGAAACACAATGACCAAATAATACTAGAAAAAAATCCAAATTATTATAATGCCCATAAGATTAAATTAGATGGTATTGATTTAGATATTTTAGAAGATGAAAATACAGCATGGCAAAAATACTTAGGTGGAGAGTATGATATCCTTGTTGATATTCCAACTTCAGTTGTAAATCAATTAAAACAAGAAAATAATCCAGAACTTGAAATTGGATTAATGGTTGGTACTTATTACTATAATGTAAATCCTGCCATTAAACCATTTAACAATGTAAAAGTAAGAAAGGCTTTATCCATGGCAATGGACCGTGAAACCATAGTTGAAAAGATAACTATGGGAGGAGAAATTGCTGCAGGTGGTGTAGTACCTCCAGGACTAAAGGATGAAAAGGGAGAGGACTTTAGAGAAGCAGTAGGTAACTTAATTGAATACAACCCAGAAGAGGCAAAGAGGTTATTTGAAGAAGGTCTGGCTGAAGAAGGTATGACTGTTGAAGATTTCAACAGCCAAGGCTTTGTACTTCTTTACAATACTTCAGAGTCCCACAGAAAGATTGCTCAAGCAGTTCAAGAAATGTGGAGAACTACTTTAGGAATAGAAATAGTACTTGAAAATGTTGAGTTCCAAGTAAAACTTGATAGGGAACAATCAGGAGATTATCATATATCAAGGGCTGGATGGATAGGGGACTTTATGGATCCTATGACCTTCTTAGATTTATGGTGGTCAGACAGTGCATTTAATGATGTAAATTACAACAACCCAGAATATGATGCCTTAATAAGAAAGGCAAAATCAACAAATGACCAAAATGAACGTATGGCAGCTATGAAGGAAGCAGAAAGAATGTTAATGGAAGATATGCCAGTAATCCCAGTATATTTCTATACTCAACCATATACTGTTAAACCAAATGTAACTGGCGTATTCAAGGTTCCAGTAAGATATCCAACCATAACTTATGCTGATATAACTGATTAATAAAATTTTCTGTTCTTAAGGTAATTTAAGGAAATCAAGTGGCATATGCCGCTTGATTTCTTAAAATTTTAAAGAAGGGGATGAATATGGCTAAATACATTTTAAAGAGAATAGCATTGGCTATAGTCACCATTTGGGCAGTAATAACCATTACATTTGTACTAATGCATTCAGTCCCAGGCAATCCTTTTGCCACTGAAAACAGGAAAATACCTGACAATATAATGGAAAACTTAATGAAAAAATATGGATTAGACAAGCCTAAAGGCGAACAGTATTTAATGTATTTGAAAAATATTGCCAGATTTGATTTTGGAGAATCAATGAAACAGGATTCAGAAACTGTTAATCAGATAATTGCTAGAGGCTTTCCAGTTTCCGCCCGTTTAGGAATTCAAGCTATTTTAATTGCCTTGATATTTGGTCCTGCCTTAGGAGCAATTGCCGCTCTTTATCAAAACAAGGCTCCCGACTATATTTCAATGATTATATCCATTATTGGTGTATCTGTACCCAGCTTTGTTTTAGGTTCCTTTTCCATTCAATTTATAGCATCTAAAATAGATTGGATCCCTATAGGTGGATGGGGTGAGTTTAGGCATACCCTATTACCATCAATTGCCCTAGCATTAATGCCCCTTGCACAGTTTGCAAGACTAATGCGCTCAAGTATGTTGGAAGTTTTGGGACAAGATTATATTAAAACTGCAAAATCTAAGGGTATTTCAAGATTTGCCGTTATTATGAAACACGCCATTAGAAATGCAATACTACCAATTGTGTCCATATTAGGAACTACCATTTCAAACCTTGTAGCAGGTAGTTTTGTTATTGAAAAGATATTTGGAATACCTGGACTTGGGCAATTCTTTACTACATCTGTTTTTAACAGGGATTATACCCTAATAATGGGAGTAACCGTATTCTATGCCATAGTATTAATAAGCATGATGCTATTAGTTGACATAGCTTATACACTAATTGATCCAAGGATAAGGCTTACTAAGGAGGGACATTAAAATGGGCGATACAGTTTATACAAAGGATATGTTTAAGAAGGTTAAAAGGGATGAATACCAAGCTGATAAGATGACACGTCCCACCATTAGCTACTGGGCTGATGTATGGCGTAGGCTAAAACAGAATAAATTGGCTATGTTTGGCCTTGTAATACTTATTATAATTATTATTATGGCTATTTTTGGGCCCTATATAAGTAAATTTGACTATCGTGAACAGGATTGGGATCAAATTAATATTAGGCCCAATAAGGTATATTGGTTTGGTACTGATGAGCTAGGTAGGGATTTGTTTAGTAGATCATGGTTAGGAACAAGATACTCTTTATTAATTGGGGTTGCTGCAGCCTTAGTTGATTTTGGTATTGGTATTTTATACGGAGGAATTGCAGGTATGGCATCTCCTAAGGTAGATGCTATTATGATGCGTATAGCAGAGGTTTTATACAGTATACCCTATATGCTGGTAGTAGTATTGATTTCAGTAGTATTTTCAGATGCAGGTTCTGGTACCTCCATGTTTGTTCTTATACTTGCTATGACTATTACTGGTTGGGTACCAATGGCTAATTTAGTGAGGGGAGAAGTACTTAAACTTAAGCAATATGAATACTCTATGGCTTCTGAATCTTTAGGTGCCTCAAAGGGTTGGATACTAAGAAAGCATATTATACCAAATAGCTTTGGACCAATTTTAGT
>JAAYFE010000070.1 GCA_012728365.1 Tissierellia bacterium | reverse complement strand
GCTTAACTCCGCCATACTTTCTTAGTTCTAAATACCACCAATAATCTTCTTCCTTAAGGCCCATTTCTGCAATTTTTCTTTCTAGTACATCAAGCCTTTCTTCCCTCTGACTTCCACCTATTATTTCCCCAACTCCTGGTACCAGTAGGTCCATAGCAGCTACAGTTTTTTCATCATCATTTAATCTCATGTAGAAGGCCTTTATATCCTTTGGATAATCTATAACAAATACTGGTCCTTTAAATACCTTCTCACTAATATATCTTTCGTGTTCAGTTTGTAGATCTACACCCCATTCAACAGGAAATTGGAAGTTTTCTTTAGATTTTTTCAATAAGTCTATGGCCTCTGTGTAAGTAATACACTCAAACTTGGAGTTTACAATGTTTTCTAGCCTTTCTATTAAGCCTTGATCTATAAAGGAGTTGAAAAATCTCATTTCTTCTGGAGCATTTTCCATTACATAGTTTATAATATACTTCATCATATCTTCTGCCAAGTTCATATTATCGTTTAAATCTGCAAAGGCTATTTCTGGTTCTATCATCCAGAATTCAGCTGCATGTCTTGGTGTATTGGAGTTTTCAGCCCTAAAGGTTGGACCAAAGGTATAAACCTTTTTAAAGGCTAATGCATAGGCTTCTGCCTCCAATTGCCCACTAACGGTTAGATTGGTTTCCTTCCCAAAGAAGTCCTTAGAATAGTCTACCTTATTATCCTCTGTTAAAGGAAGGTTTTCTAAATCTAATGTAGTAACCCTAAACATTTCTCCTGCACCTTCAGCATCACTTCCAGTTATTATTGGGGTATGAACATATATAAAGCCCCTTTCCTGGAAAAACTTATGTATGGCATAGGCTGCTAATGACCTTATCCTAAATACTGCACTGAAGGTATTGCTCCTTGGCCTTAAATGGGCTATGGTTCTCAGGTATTCAAAGGTATGCCTTTTTTTCTGCAATGGATAATCACTATCAGAAGCTGCTTCTAAAATTATTTCCTTAGCATGGATTTCAAAGGGCTGTTTGGCTCCTTCCGTCTCAACTAGTGTACCTTTAACAGTAATGGCACTGCTAATGGAATATTTGCATATTTCCTTAAAGTTTTCCATCTGTTCATCAAATACTATTTGTAGATTTAAAAAGAAGGTTCCATCATTTAATTCGATAAAACCTACCTTCTTGGAAGATCTTAAGGTCCTTATCCAACCTTCAACTACTACTTCCTTATTTAAAAATTCATCTGGATTCCTGTATATTTCCTTTACTGTAGTCTTCATTTGCACACTCCTTTCTTCTTTCATCAAAAAAACCTTCTATCCTGAGGGAACGAAGGTTTTAATGGAGCCCTTCATTGCTTCTTGGAAACTTTATATTATTATATTTATATCATTCCTTTTTGTCAATTAATTTAGACATATTTTCTCTAATTATCCTTTCATAACCATTATTAGTTGGCATATAGTATTTAACATCCTTAAATTCATTAGGTAAATACTGCTGTTTTACATAAGAGTTTTCATAGTCATGGGGGTACTTAAAGTCTATTCCGTAGCCTAATTTCTTTGCCCCTTGATAGGATGCATCCTTTAAATGGGTTGGAACTTTGCCAATTGGTTTATTCTTAATATCTTCCAAAGCTTTGTTTATACCTACATAACATGCATTACTTTTTGGAGCACAGGCAACATAGCAGGCTGCTTGAGCAAGGATAATTCTACCTTCTGGCATCCCTACCACATTTACTGCATTAAAGGCAGATACTGCAATGTTTAAAGCCTGAGGGTCTGCATTTCCCACATCTTCTGAAGCAGCTATTATTATTCTTCTAGCTATAAACTTAGGATCTTCCCCTGCTTCTATCATTTTAGCAAGCCAATAAAGAGTAGCATCAGGATCAGAACCTCTCATGCTCTTTATAAAGGCAGAAATAGTGTCATAGTGTTCATCAGAGCTTTTATCATACTTAACAGTTTTTACTAATAATGATTCTTTTATTGTTTCCAAATCTATGTTTATTATTCCCTTTCCATCTGCTGGAGTTGATAGGACTGCAATTTCTAAGGAGTTAAGGGCAACTCTACCATCACCATCAGAAATAGTAATAAGATAGTCCATAGCCTCTTTATCTATCTTAACATTATATTTGCCTAATCCCCTCTTTTTATCCCTAAGGGCCCTTGCTATTAAAAGGCCTATTTCATTCCTACTAAGGCTATATAAGGGTATAACCATCATCCTGGACAAAAGGGCTTTATTTACTTCAAAATATGGATTTTCAGTAGTAGCTCCAATAAGTATGATGATACCCCTTTCAACATATGGAAGTAAGGCATCTTGTTGAGCCTTATTGAACCTATGAATTTCATCAATAAATAGTATAGTTCTTTTATTATATACTTTCAAATTTTCCTCTGCAGCTTTGATTATTTCCCTTACTTCCTTTACACCAGATGTAACAGCCGATAGTTTTTGAAAATCTTTATGGGTAGAATTTGCTATTATAGCAGCCAAAGTAGTCTTGCCAACACCTGGAGGCCCATATAAAATCATGGAATTGATTCTATCTGCTTTTATTAACCTCCACAAAATTTTTCCCTTCTCCAATATATGGGACTGACCAACAAATTCATCCAAAGATTTTGGTCTCATTCTATCAGCTAAAGGGGCTTCCTTCTCCAGCTGATTTTCCATGTTTAAAGTAAAAAAATCCATAATATCACCTAATTTATAATAGACAGTTGTTTTCCCTTATTATGATATAACAATAAATTTCCCTAGTCAATAATTGTAAATTACCTAATTACCTTCTTTACATATTCACTAGTCATAGCTCTTAGTATTCCACCATAAGTAAGTTTAAATCTAATTTCATCTCCTACTTTATAATCTATATTGCTTTCTGTTCCATCTAGTATAAGGTGATCACTACTTCCTCCCAATATTTTAATGCCCTCATCCATTGGAAGTATAGAATCAAAATCAATGTCCTGCTTACCTATGGCACAAATAATCCTTTTTCTGATTCCCCTGTCTTCAAAGGTGGGGACTTTGCCAAAGGCATCCATACCTATTTCTCCAACAGGAACAGAAGGCTTGTCCTTAATTTCAATTATTTCTACTACTAATTGAAAGGCGTCATCATGGGTGTTTTCAATTCTATTTCCAAAGGCAGTTTCTCTGCCTAAAACAATTGACTCTCCCAACCTTAACTGATTAATGCCTTCTAGCTTTTTACCATCTATTAACATGTGTAAAGTACTTGAATTTCCACCAGAAATAATTTCTAATTTTAGCCTGTAGTCTTCCTCTATCTTTTTTGCTAGATTAACTAACCTGCCTAAGTTTTCTTCACTGGGTATTACTCCCCCATAGCAGGTTAGATTAGTTCCCAGACCTATTACTTCAACATTTTCCAACTTTAGGATTTCTTCAATATCTGTAAATAAGTCCTCTTCCTTGAAATAGCCTTCCCTCAAATCACCTAAGTCAAACATGAGTATTATCTTGTGGTTTCTTTCTTTTTCCTTTGCAGCCTTAGACAAAGCCTTAATGGTAGCTAGCTCTGAATTTAAGGAAATATCTGTATATTCAACTACCCTTTCAGCTTCACTGATCATTGGAAGTCTAAGTAAGATCTTGGGTACTTTAAAGTCCTTTAGCTTTATTAGGTTTTCTATTCTTGAATCAGCCAAATAACTTACTCCACCATCAAGATAGGCCCTTGCAATTTCAGCATTGCCACAAAACACCTTAGTAACTCCTGCTACCCTAATTCCATATTTATTGCATAGCTTTACTAAGGTAGCAGTATTGTGCTTTATTTTACTTAAATCCACCTCTATTTTAGGATATGCCATAGTATACCTCCTTAGCTTTTGATAGTATTATAGGCGTCCTATGGACGCCTATATTTTGAAACTTTCCTTTAATAGCTTTAGTGCAGCTTCAGGATATTTTATTGCCATGACACCCAGTGAAGCCATTATATAATAATTATCTATTAAAATCTCAGCTTCAGTGTTTGGTAAAAGTTCATTTCCCTTATTGGATCTTGGAATTTCCTTTAATATATCCACCCTACTTGGTAATCTAGTTAAAGCCCCACCAGTTCCTATTATATATTTTATATTTGTCAAATCCTTTCCCTCAGCCAATGTTTTCTTGCCTCCAGGTCCATATATATACCTTAGCCGTCCAGCGTGCCTTTTTATGGCAGTTAATACTGCTCTTAAGGTAAGCTTTTCTGTAAAGGCTATATCTATATCATCTATCGGAATTGGGCTATGATTTTCCATAATAGATTCTAGTTCATCCATTGTATGATCTAATTCCCTTGCTAACTCCTCTTTTCCAATTAGATCAACAATATTTTTCATATTAACATATACACCTAGATCTCCTTCAACGGTCCTTTTAGCCGTAGGTTCAGGATTAATTAGCATCCTAGTTATTTCTTCACTACCTTCAGTTACTGAATGGACATCTGTAGTGGCACCTCCTACATCAATTACTACCAAATCACCTATATCCTCATATAATAGTTTGGCTGCCTCCATTACAGCACCTGGAGTTGGAATAATTGGGCCTGTTACCAGATCCCTTATTTTTTCCATGCCTGGTGCATGGATTATATGCTTTTCAAAAACACTTTGTATAACCTTTCTTGTTGGCTCTATATTAAGCTCGTCAATTCTTGGATAGACATTGTCTACAATATATAGTTCTGTCTTCTTCCCTTTAAATAGTTCTCTTACTTCCTCATGGTTTTCTATATTTCCTGCATATATGACGGGAATTTCTAAATCTAGCTCTGCAATCATTTCAGAATTGTATAAGGCTGTATCCCTTTCACCATAATCTACCCCACCTGCAATAAGAATTATATTAGGTTTTATCTCCTGAATCTTTTTCAAGTCAGATTTTCTTAATTTTCCAGCAGTAATATTTTTTATATTTGCTCCCGCACCTAAGGCAGCCTCCTTTGCAGCCTTGACAGTCATATCATATACTAGTCCATGGACTGTCATCCTCAAACCTCCAGCTGCACTGCTAGTTGCCATTAGTTCCTTGTATTCAATCTTCCCTACCTTTAAATTTTTTCTTAAATTTTCTATGGCCTTGCGAAGACCAATATTTACATCTCCTTCTAAGACTGAAGTAGGAGCCTGCCCCTGGCCTATAAATTTAGGACAAAGGTCTTCAATGCCAGAAAAGGCATTAACTACAGTTGTTGTGCTGCCTACTTCAGCAACTAATATATCAACTTTCATCTTTCATCTCTTTTCTTTTCTTTATTAAGAAGGTTGCCACATGGGCTCCCTTGGTTCCCCTACCAAATCCTGCATCAACTCCACTTTCTACGGCTAGTTCATTAGATACCTGTGTACCTCCAGCCACTAGAATAATCCTGTCTCTTATGCCCTTTTCAATACACAGTTCATGTAATTTTTTCATATTCTTGTAGTGGATATCATCATGGCTTATGATGGTTGAAGCAAGTATAGCATCAGCATTTAATTCTATTGCAGCATCAACTAATTTTTCAACTGGTACAGAAGTTCCAAGATAGTGACATTCTATTCCGTACTTTTCTATTCCCCCATGTTTAATGTCTATAATCTCTCTTAATCCAACGGAATGTTCATCTTCTCCCACTGTAGCTGCAACTATCTTCATTGGATTTTTCTCTATTTCTTCTCTTATTTCATCATCTGACATGATATCTGGCTTTGGAGGAATTTCAAGTTCAGAAGTATCTATAGTAAATGGAACCCTACCCTTTAATTCTATTCTAGTTCCTTCAGCTTCTTGCATAATTTCCTTATGAATTACTTCTACATCTTCTAAGCCAAGTTTCTTGCCTATTTCAATTGCCGCAAATTCAGCCAACCTTTCTTCAGCAGGTAAAAACATGGTAAGGAGTACTATGCCATCTCCTGCCCATTCCATTTCAGGCTTTACAAGGCTTGTTCCTCTTAGTTCCTTTGTCTCTTCTAATCTTACATATACATTATCATTTTCATCTAGTTCATCTATATAAACAATCTTGTCTGGATCTTCAAAAGTAGAGCCTCCAATTAGTTTAGATGGATTATCCACTGCACTTTCATCATATTGGGCAACATTGTTGTAACCAAAGACAGCTGTAACTGGTGCCAAATAGTCTTCATCTCTTTCTACAACTGTTCCAGCACCTATACCTCCATCAATCTTTCTTACAATGCCATCACCATTTCTCTCTGGATAATATCCAGAATCAACAAAGAAGCCTCTTTCAACTGCTTCAAAATATCCGCCAACTTCAAGTATTTCTTCCATAAATAGGACTGCCCTTTCCTTTAGTTCCCTGACCTTTTCTTTAAGCTCTCCCTTATCTCTTTTTATTTCAACCATTTCCTTTAAGCCATCCATGCCTATTAAAGCTTGTTTTGCCGTATCTACAGCTTCTATATTATAAATATGCCATGGTACATTTCTTCCTTCATCTGGTGTTATGGTTGATTGAATGTCTGCACTTGTAAGCTCTGATATTAATAGGTTTAACACATGGGTTACAGTTGCTTCCCTTGTTGATGATTCCATATACTTGGTATTCATTTGGGCACGCATTTTGTATTCCCTAAATAGTTCCCTTAAGGCCACTGCATAAGGAAGATCCAGTCTCATACAGGGTGCTGGAGGTGCTGTAGGTGGCACAGTTGACAGGCATATATTATCTTTCTTCATTCCTACTTTAACTGAAAACATACTATTGATGGCATGTTGTACCATTAACTCCGGCATTACCTTCCAGGCTTCCCTGGCTGTTGCATTGGCATTGTGGGCCCCATCTATTTGGGCCATGTCTGCCCAGGCCATTACCTTTTTTGCACTGGCAGCATCAACAAAGGATCTAATCATGTTTATATTTCTATACAAGACATTATATTGTGGGTCCTGATGGGCACCATTAACACCTTCTTCTGCAAACATAACTGCTATTTCTGGTCCTGCTACTCCACTTACATAGGAGTGATAATTAATAGGTCTACCTACTTCATCTTCTATAAGATCTAAAGCCTTTCTTTGGGCTCGTACCTGCTTTCTTGTTATTGGTATGCCTCCTACCCCCTGGGGTGTACCTTCTATTAATCCATCAAAATGGCTTTGGCCAGCAGTCCTAATAACCATTATATGGTCAGCACCATGCCATGCAGCCATCCTCATCCTTCTAATATCATCTTCAAATCTTCCTGAGGCAATTTCTGTTGTAATAACAGGCTGTGGCTGTGGATCAATATTGTCAAAATACTTAGCGGCTGGTAGAGGCTGGCTTCTATTTAGATTTTCCGTTGTTTCGTAATATTCAAATTTACCTATTTTTCTCTTTTCTCCTGCTCCTTTTCTCCATGTCCATCCTCTTCTTCTAGGCCTGTATTTATCTAGATCCTTTAATATATATTCAATATCTAATTTTTCATTTGGTTTCAAATCCATTACCTTTCACCTCCTTTAAATACTTCTACAACATAGTCCCACATTTCTCCATTGGCCAGTTTAAGTC
>JAAYFE010000069.1 GCA_012728365.1 Tissierellia bacterium | reverse complement strand
TGAACAACAAGGATATTTAAGCTTTCTTAAATATTACCTTGATGTTAGAGTGTAAACTATGAAACCGCCGTATACCGAACGGTATGTACGGTGGTGTGGGAGGTCGGAAAATAAATTAATTATTTTCCTCCTACCCGATTTTTTTAGATTACTTATTTCAGTCACTAATAAGTTTAAAAACAAACCTACATCAGTTACTAAGCCTATAGCCTGGCTGCTACCTCTGTCGCTTAACTTTGTTACTACAGCAGCATTTATATCCACACATATCATTTTAGTCCTTGCTGGCAGCATATTGCCGCTGGCAATACCATGAAGCATGGTACCAAGAACCAAGACTATTTCTGCTTTTTGTAAGTGCTTACTATAGGCATCCTGTGCTTTTATCATATCTGTAATTGTATCTGGCAAAGGGCCATCATCCCTTAGACTACCAGCTAGAACAAAGGGTACATTGTTTTTGATACATTCATACATAATGCCTGATTTTAGGACCTTGGCTTCAACAGTTTTTTTAATGGAACCGTATTTCATAACTTGGTTTATAGCTCTCATGTGGTTCCTATAACCATTATGGGTTACTTTCCCTGATTTAGCACAGACTCCTAAGGAAGTACCATAAAGGTTTTTTTCTATGTCGTGTACTGCCAAGGCATTACCCGATAGTAGACAGGATATATAATTTTGGCGAATCAATTGGGAAATGTATTGGTCACCACCTGTATGCACTACAACAGGTCCTGCTACTAGGGTTAACTTCTTGTTATTGTAAAAAATGTCCTTAGCCAAATTTTTTATGATCATGTCATTTCTTCTTTCAGATGAAACATAATTATTCATAAAACTAAAAGAGATATCTTCTTTAACATCATTATCATCCTTAATTATTTTTACACCAGTATCACCACATACTACCATGTCTCCACGTTTTATATCCCTTAATTTTTTACATACTGCTTCATATTTATCTACTACTATTAAAGCATCCATTCTTTGATTTTTGACTTTTATCCACTGGTTATTGTGGTAAATAAAGGTAGTATAGTTAGTTGTTGAATAAAAATCATTTGGAACATGTTTATCCATTGGTGCTTTTTTAAGCAATACATTTTTATTTATGTTAAATTTATTTAATGACAATTTTAAAACCCCTTTCTGAAAATTAAAAAAACCTTCATCCTACAATGGGACGAAGGTAATTCGCGGTACCACCCAAATTGATTAAGGGAATATCCTTAATCCTCTTAAAGCCTGTAACGTTGGCCAACGGACAAACTTAATCGCTTGCAGCTTAGAGGGTGGGTTCGAATGAAGTAATCTTAGAAGATCTCTCAGTCGATGGATCTTCCTCCCTGTAAGAATCTTTCAATCTACTAGCCCTCTTCATAGCCTAAATATATATTTTAAAAAACATTTTATGAAAATATTTATCATTTGTCAAGAATTTTTTTTAAAAATCTAATTGCTTCCCTTCTTATTTATGAATAAAGGACTTTTTCTTAAACCATAATAAGAATTGTAGAGTAAAGACAATGAAGGAGGAAACCTATGGCTGTTGATACTAATTTTGAAGAAATAAAGGAGAAATTTAGAAATGCAGATGTAGATGGAAAAATAGAGATATATACTACAGTTCAAGGCTTAACAGTAGAGCAATACAAGGAGCTTTTAAGAATGTTTCCAATTAAATATCTGGACAAATTAGAAAAAGCAATGGGATAAAAGTTGAAAGATTATCTTTCAACTTTTATTTTTTCTTTAATCTGGACAAGCTTGCATATATGTAAGATAATAGAGAGTAGAGGTGATTTTTCTTATGGAAAGGGCAGGTAAAATAGCTATTGTTTTTTTTATTCCTCTTTTATTGCTCTTGTTTGCTGTTGAAATTAATACTTTTAATAAAAATTTTTATATTAAATCATATAAAGAAAATAATGTGGAAGCAGTTACAGGAAAATCCATAAATGAATTAATGGATATAACGGAGGATCTACTGGATTATTTAAGTGATGAAGCTGATGAAAAAATACTTGAATCCAATTTTAACGAAAGAGAAATATTACATATGATAGATGTAAAACTACTTTTTAAATATGGATATATGTTAAAATATATAAGTCTTACAGTATCTATATTTATTGTAGGGTACTTCCTTGTAAATAAAAAAATAGAGTCATTAGGTAGAATCTTGTTTTATAGTCCATTTATATGGTGGGCAGCTATTTTATTATTATTTATTTTATCATTAAGTGATTTTAACAAGTATTTTACCTATTTTCATCTAATATTTTTCAATAATGATCTTTGGATACTAAATCCAAAAACTGATTTACTTATACAAATGCTTCCCCAAAACTTTTTTATGAATATATTTAAGAATATAGTATTATTATTTCTAATTATGTTGGCAATAATACAACTACTAGGATATATATTGATGAAAAAGGGGAAGGTTGTAAATGGAAGGACTAATAAATTTTAAAAAGCACTTTAATTACTTAAAAAGAAAGCTTGTGCTTAACAATTATTATAATAGTGTTATAAAAAAAGGGAAAAATATTCAAGCTACATTATTAGACTTTATATTTGTGTTATTCATTTTAATGATTACATTTACTATTATTGTATTTAAGTTAACCAAAGATATATTTTTAGCTTTAACCATAGGAATTGTAATAGGCTTAACCTATCTGGTGCTTTTAATATTGTGGAATAGAAGAACAAAAGAGAAAAGGATTATTAAAATAAATGAAGAAATTGCAGATAGTGAGTTGATTAAAGAAATTGAACAAAAAGATAATAGGGAATTTTTACTTTTTATGAAGGACATACTTGAAAGATACTATAATGCAAATTTTTATGAAGGCAATAGATACATAGATTTTATTGGTGAAATTAATGGGGAAATCTATGGTGTAAAATGTATAAAGTTACCAATTGATTCAAGAGTAGATTTAGATAAAATAGAGTTTTTTAATAGGGAAATTAAGAAAAAGAATATTAATGAAGGTATCATAGTTACAAATGCTTATTTTAAAGAGGAATTAAAAAATAAAACAAATTACATTTTAATTGATTTTGATAGGATAAAACAAATATTAAAGGAGATAGGCTCCTATCCAACCCAAAAAGATATTGAAGATTTAATTATATCAAGGTTTGAAAATAAAAAGGATATGATAAAAGAAAAGCTAATTTCTAAGGATAAGAGTAAAATATTGAAGTTTATGCTACTAGGAATTGTATTGATTTTATATTCTCCCTTTGTAAGCTACACTTTATACTATAAAATTATGGGTTTTCTATCCATAAGCATAGCCTTGATTTTAAGTTTTTATAATATAGTTAAGATTATTAGGTTAAGTCAAAGAAAAACCTAGGACTTCTATCTGCAGATAGAAGTCTTTGTAATGGAGGTATATTATGATAAGGTTTTTAACTGGTGGAGAATCCCATGGAATTTGTCTTTTGGGTATAATAGAAGGGTTTCCAGCAAAGGTATTGGTAGATTTAGAATTTATAAATAAAGAGCTGGAAAGAAGACAAAGGGGATATGGAAGAGGACAGAGGATGAAAATTGAAAAAGACAGGGTGGATGTAATTTCAGGAATAAGGAATGGATTTACAACGGGAAATCCCATATCTTTAGTTATAAAAAATAGAGGAAAAGATATAGAACAAGTAGAGATAACAAGGCCAAGGCCAGGCCATGGAGACTTAGCAGGCATGTTAAAATTTAATTATAATGATGGCAGAAATGTGTTAGAGAGGGCAAGTGCTAGAGAAACAGCTATGAGGGTAGCTATTGGTGGTTTCTGTAAATTGTTCTTAAAAAAGTTTAATATTAGTATATATAGCCATGTAGTACAGATAGGAAAAATTAAGACTAATAATTTTTACCATAACTGGACTGAGGAAAAACTTTTAAAGGCAGATGAATCTCCTGTTAGGGTCTTGGACAAGGAGTCTGAAATTCTTATGATGAAGGAAATTGAAAAGGCAAAGGAAAAGGGGGATACCCTGGGAGGAGTTATAGAGGTAGTAGCTAAAAATATACCTGTGGGCTTAGGAAGTTTTACAAATTGGGATAGAAAAATTGATGCTAAAATAGCTAAAAGTATAATGAGTATACCAGGTATTAAAGGAATAGAATTTGGATTAGGCTTTGAAATGGCAAGTAATTTTGGCTCTCAAGTTCATGATGAAATACATTATAATAATGAAAGGAAAAGATTTTATAGAAATACTAACCATGCAGGAGGAATTGAAGCTGGTGTAACAAATGGTGAAGATATAATGTTTAGAATTGTTATGAAGCCTATTCCTACTTTAAGAAAGCCATTAAAGACTGTAGATGTAAAGACTAAAAAAGAAACAGTGGCACAATTTGAAAGGTCGGATGTTTGTGCAGTGCCTTCTGCAAGTATTATAGCTGAAAGTATGTTGGCCTATGTATTAGCCAATGAGCTTATACTTAAATTTGGAGGAGATACTCTTGATGAAATTTATTCAAATTATACTAGGTATATGGAAGTATTTAAAAACTTTTAAAATTAGCAAATTAATTATAATAGACTAAAGGGTGAATGAATTGAAGATAAATGGCGCACAAAAAGGATTAGTGGGGGAAATTTCTGTTCCAGGAGATAAATCAATATCCCATAGAAGTATTATAATAAGTTCTTTATCTACTAGTAATTCAATAATAGAAAATTTATTGGAATCAGAGGACGTAAAAAGGACCATAGAAGCCTTTAGAGATATGGGAGTGAATATTATAAAGGAAGATAATAAATATTTTGTGGAAGGTGTAGGATTAAGGGGACTAAAAAAGCCTAAAAGACCAATAGATTGTGGTAATTCAGGAACTACTGCAAGACTTTTAACCGGAATGCTAGCTGGACAAAAATTTGATTCAACTATAGTTGGGGACAAATCTTTATCAATGCGGCCTATGGACAGAGTTATATTACCACTAACTAGTATGGGAGCTAAAATTAAAGGGAGAATGAATAAATATTTGCCTATAAATATAAGTTCAGCAGAGCATAAACTAAAAGCCATAAATTATGAATTACCTGTAGCTAGTGCACAGGTAAAATCTGCCATATTGTTGGCAACATTATATGCAGAAGGTAAAACTACTATTAAAGAGAACAAGGTGACTCGGGACCATACAGAGAGAATGTTAAAATATTTTGGATGTAATATATATAAGGAAAAAAATATTATATATATGGATTCTAATTCAATACTAATGGGTAAGAAAATATATGTACCTGGGGATATTTCTTCTGCTTCCTTTTTTATAGTAGCTGCTGCAATCATAAAGGGTTCCAACTTAATCATTAGAAATGTGGGTATTAACCCTACAAGAACAGGTGTAATAGATGTGTTAAAGAAAATGGGAGCAGACATTAAAGTTATAAATAAAAAAGAAGTAAATAATGAACCAATGGGAGATATAGTAATTAAGTATTCCCCACTTAAGGGGACTGCAATAGATGGACAAATTGTGGGAACTTTAATAGATGAAATTCCTATATTGGCTGTTGCAGCTTCCCTTGCTGAAGGAGTAACTGTAATAAAAGGTGCTGGAGAATTAAAATATAAGGAAAGTAACAGGTTAAAGGCTATATATAAAGAACTTACAAAAATGGGAGCTAATGTTAAGGAGCTAGAAGATGGCCTTATAATTGAAGGTTTTGAAGAATTAAAAGCTGCAAAATTAGACTCTTATAATGACCATAGGATGGCAATGGCCTTATCAATTGCAGCCCTTAAGGCCAAGGGACAATCTGAAATTATAGGCTACCAATCTGTAAATATTTCTTATCCGAATTTTTATGATACACTCTATAGTTTTTGTTAACAAATTGATTTTTTTACCAAAAATTAATATAATTTTATTAAAGCTATATTAAAGGAGGATTTATTATGGCATTAAAGTTACCTATAGCATTGTCAAACAGACATGTTCATTTAAGCCAAGAAGATCTAGATACCCTTTTTGGAAAAGGCTATAAATTAACAATTAAAAAAGATTTATCACAACCAGGCCAATATGCTTGTGAAGAAAAAGTGGATTTAGTAGGTCCAAAGGGTAGTATAAAGGGGGTTAGAGTATTAGGACCTGTTCGAGGTAGCACTCAAGTAGAAATATTAGCATCTGATGCCTTTAAGCTAGGAGTTGAACCAGTTATTAGAAACTCTGGAGACTTAGATGGAACACCTGGATTAAAAATAGTAGGTCCAAAAGGTGAAGTTGAATTGGATAAGGGAGTTATTGTAGCTGCAAGACATATACATATGCATACTAAAGATGCAGAGCAGTTTGGAGTTAAAGATGGGGATATAGTCAAGGTTAGAACTGAAGGTGTTAGGGCTGTAGTATTTGAAAATGTGTTAATAAGATCAGGAGATACCCATGCCTTAGAGATGCATGTAGATTTAGAAGAAGGCAATGCAGCAGGAGTTAAGAATGGTGACATGGTAGAATTAATAAAATAGAGGTGTTGATATGGCTATTAATTCAATAATAGATCACACATTACTGAAACCAGAAGCTACTTCAATTATGGTTGAAAACCTTTGCAAAGAAGCTATAGAATTTGGCTTTGCAGCAGTTTGTGTTAATCCCTATTATGTAAAAAAAGCGAAAAGCTTACTAAAGGATTCAAATGTAAAAGTAGCCACTGTGGTGGGATTTCCTCTAGGTGCAAATACAAAAGAAGTAAAGGCTTTTGAGGCTAAAAAGGCGGTAGAAGATGGTGCAGATGAAATAGATATGGTTATAAATATAGGTGCCTTAAAAAATAAGGACTATGAATATGTAAAGGAAGACATAAGAGCTGTTGTTGACGCTGTTGAAGGTAAGGCTATAGTTAAAGTTATAATAGAAACCTGTTTATTGTCTAAAGAGGAGAAAATAAACGCCTGTAAACTTTCTAAAGAAGCAGGTGCAGATTTTGTAAAGACTTCTACAGGCTTTAGTACTGGTGGAGCTACAGTAGAAGATGTGAAGCTTATGAAGGAAACTGTAGGAGATAGTATGAAAATAAAAGCTTCTGGTGGTATCAGAAATTTTGAGACTGCAAAAGCCATGATTGAGGCAGGAGCTTCTAGAATTGGTGCTAGTTCATCTATTAAAATTGTAGCAGGTGAAAATGAAGTTTAAGCTATTTAAGCATGCTTAAATAGCTTAAAATTTACTAACTGTTTTATGACAAAGTATGGTAAAATTGATTTAGTAAAACTAATAAAAAAAGGGGGCGATTTAATGACTCAGTATCATGAGCCAGTAGAATATTTAGATGAAAAAGCTAAGGATATTGTAAGGGCTTTAAATAGTTTAAAAGAAGAAGTAGAAGCAGTAGATTGGTATAATCAAAGGGTTGTATCTACAAAGGATGAGGAACTAAAGGCAATAATGGCACATAATAGGGACGAGGAAATAGAACATGTTTGTATGACTTTAGAATGGCTAAGAAGAAATATGCCAGTATGGGATGAACAGCTAAGGACTTATTTATTTACAGAAGGCCCAATAACTAAATTAGAAGAAGAGGCAATGGGAAGAGAGGATTCTTTAAACAAGGAAGAGGGGTTAAATATTGGAGATCTTAAGGAAAGAGGTGGTAAGTAATGTTATATAGGGAACTTGCGCCTGTAAGTAAAGAAGCCTGGGCAGAGATAGAAGAGCAATTAAGGGATGTATTTGTAAACTACCTTTCAGCTAGAAGAGTTGTAAAAGTGATTGGACCAAAAGGATGGGATTTTAATGTTATAACAGAAGGTAGACTTGGAGATATTGAAGAAGATGGAGATCTTTGCTACGGAAATTATAAAGTAATACCATTAACTGAAGTTAGAGTGGAATTTGAAATGGATAGGTGGGAATTAGATAATATAAATAGGGGAGCTAAGGACATTGACTATACCCCTTTAGAAGAAGCTGCTAAGAAAATTGCTCTTTTTGAAGAAAATGTAGTATATAATGGATCTGATAAATTACATATAAAAGGTCTGGTAAATTCTTCAGAAAATGAAACCTTAAAGTTTGGAGATGATGAAGAAGAAATTCTAGATGCAATTGCAAAGGGAGTTATAATTTTAAAAGAAAATTTTGAAGAAGGACCCTATACATTGGTAGTAGGGGAAAAGGCTTATAGGAGGATTATATCCAAAGGAGCAGAGAATTCCCTTAAAGATGAAATAGAAAAAGTTATTAATGGGAAAATTATTTATAGCCACGTATTAGATGGTGCAGTCTTAATCCCTTACGACCATGATGATTTAGAGTTAACAATAGGACAAGATTTATCTATTGGATATCAGCACCATGATAGTAAAAAGGTAAAATTTTTCTTAACAGAGTCCTTTACTTTTAGAGTATTAGATCCAACTATTATTGTTAACTATAGGCTTTAGTAAATAAAAATACTCCTATACTTAAAAGTATATGGAGTATTTTTATTTACACATTAAATCTAAAGAATACCACATCACCATCTTGAATTATATAGTCCTTTCCTTCTAATCTTACAAGTCCTTTTTCCCTAGCCTTACTCATTCCACCACACTCTAATAGATCCTTATAGTTTACTACTTCTGCCCTTATAAAGCCTTTTTCCATATCTGAATGTATTTTACCAGCAGCTTGTGGTGCCTTAGTTCCCTTTTTAATAGTCCAAGCCCTTACTTCCTTCTCACCGGCAGTTAAAAAACTCATTAATCCCAATAAATCATAGCTGGCATTAATGAGCTTATCCAAGCCAGATTCTTTAAGCCCTAATTCTAGTAGAAACTCGTCTTTCTCATCTTCTGATAGTTGGGATATTTCAGCTTCTATTTTAGCAGATACTACAATAACTTGTGAATTTTCTTTTGAGGCATAGTTTTTCACCTGCTTTACATAATCATTATCATTTCCTGTTAATAGATCATCCTCTGATATATTACATACATATAGGACTGGTTTTAGACTAAGAAGGCTGAAGCTTTTTAATAAACTTAATTCTTCATCTGTAAAGCTGAGGCTTCTTAAAGCTTTTCCTTCTTCTATGGAGGACTTTAATGTTTTTAATAATTCAAGCTCTTTAACATAACTTTTATCAGCTTTAGCCATTTTTTCAACCTTATTTAATCTATTTTCAATTAATTCCAGATCAGAAAGCATAAGTTCTAAGTTAATAGTTTCTATATCAGATAAAGGGTTGATTTTCCCTTCTACATGGCTAATATTTTTGTCTTCAAAACATCTTACTACATGGACTATGGCGTCAACTTCTCTTATATGGGATAGGAACTTATTTCCTAATCCTTCACCTTTGCTAGCCCCTTTAACTAATCCTGCAATATCTACAAATTCTATAGTTGCATAGGTTATTTTTTCAGGCCTTATTAGTTCTGCTAACATATTAACCCTTTTATCTGGAACATTAACTATTCCCACATTTGGTTCTATTGTGCAAAAAGGATAGTTTTCTGCCTCTGCCTTTTGTGAAGTTAATGCATTGAAAAGAGTGCTTTTACCAACATTTGGTAGGCCAACTATTCCTAATTTCATTTAAATCTTCCTTTCAAAACAAGTATTTTGCATAAGAATTATTATATATTATTAGCTTACATACTTCAAGATTTTAAATTTGTTAAAGGAAAAATTACTATTAAAATATATTTTTGTAATAAAATTATAAAATTTTGTAAAACTATACTTTAAGGAGGCGATTCTATGAATAATAGGTTAAAAATTTTAAGCTTATTAATTATCCTATCCTTTATAATAAGTGGATGTAGTATAGGACAGAACCAATCTCAGAATGAAAATAAAGTAGATGAGGATACTGCACAAGAGGATATATTTGAAGATATAAGCTTAAATGTATCGGGTAAAAATTATGATTTACTAGTTCGATCTGAAGCCATATCAGATGCAGTAGTAAACCTATTTGGAATTGATAATGCTACTAGTATTATACTAAATGACAAAGTTGCAGTTGGATTAGAAATGGCAGAAGGGCATGAACTTACAGAGGAAGTTATAAATACTGTAATAAATACTGTTAAAGAAAAAGATAATTCTATTTCTGAAGTTCTTGTATCAGGTGACAAAAAGATATTTGATGATATAGAAAGTGTTATAGAAAATTTACTTAATGGTAAATCTTATGATGATCAGGTAAATAAAATAAACAATATAATTGAAAATATAAGAAAGTAATTATAAACCAGTTTAAATACTGGTTTTTTTATTGTGTAAAAGATACCAATTTATGCTATACTAGTTTTATAAATTTAAGTAGAAAGGAGATAATCCATGGATCCTGTAGCATTTAAAATATTTGGAATCGAAGTAATGTGGTATGGTGTATTAATATCTATAGGGGTTTTATTAGGAACTATTTTAGCTTTAAAAGAGGCTAAAAAAGTAGGGGTTAAGGAAGATGATTTAATTGATCTTTTATTATTTGCTATACCCTCTGCATTAATTGGCGCAAGGCTTTATTATGTAATATTTTCCTGGGATTATTATAAGGAGAATTTAGATCAGATACTTAATTTTAGAGGCGGAGGCTTAGCTATACATGGTGCAATTATTGCAGCTATTATTGTAGGAATAATATTCACCAAGAAAAGAAGCTTGGATTTTTGGCAAATTGCAGATATAGCTGCTCCAAGCCTAATATTGGGGCAAGCAATAGGTAGATGGGGCAATTATATTAATCAGGAAGCCTATGGAACTCCTACAGACCTGCCATGGGGAATAATAATAGATGGGGTGAAGGTACATCCTACTTTTTTATATGAGTCCATTGGTAATTTTGTAATATTTATTATATTATTATGGTACAGGAAAAAGACTAGAGTTTCAGGGGAAGTGTTTCTACTATATTTAATATTGTATTCTTTTGTAAGATTCTTGGTAGAAGGATTAAGAATTGATAGCCTTATGTTAGGTCCAATTAGGATGGCCCAATTGGTAAGCATATCTGCTATTATAATTAGTTTTTATTTCTTATATAAAAGGAGGAAAAAAGAAAGAAACTAGTATGAATACTTAGGAGGGTTATTAAATGTCTATAGAAGCTGTTAGAAAACATCTAGAAAAATGGAATGCTCATAATAAAATCATGGAATTTGATACTTCCAGTGCCACTGTTGAACTAGCAGCCTTAGCTCTTAACTGTGAGCCTGAAAGAATAGCAAAGACATTAGCCTTTAGTAGTAAGGATAGAATTATATTAATAGTAACAGCAGGTGATGCCAAGGTAGCTAGTTCAAAGTTTTAAAAAAAAGTTTAAATCAAAGCCTAAAATGCTTACACCTCATGAGTTAGTAGAACTAGTAGGCCATGAAGTAGGTGGGGTATGTCCCTTTGGAGTAAAGGAAGGAGTAGAGGTTTAACTAGATATATCTTTAAAAAGGTTTAATACTGTTTTTCCAGCCTGTGGTAGCAGTAATAGTGCTATAGAAGTAACCTTAGAAGAGCTAGAGTTGTATTCAAATTATATAGAATGGATTGATGTATGTAAAGATTAGTATTAAAGAGATTCTTAATAAAGAGTCTCTTTTTTTAGTGTGCCCGGCATGGGCGTAAGCTAGTCGGTGAAAGTCCGATACGGGGGTTGATAGTGCCAACCGTTAGCTTAAGACAAGGGTGTCCACCGCGAGGTGGAATCTGAAGGAAGTCGGCGGCAAAACTCCGGTC
>JAAYFE010000068.1 GCA_012728365.1 Tissierellia bacterium | reverse complement strand
GTGGCTAGGTATTCTGACCAATCCTGTGTTAGATTTATTAGCTCCTTCTCATCATAATACTTCTTTAGTTCAACCATTCTATCCCCCCTTAAGTTATTTGTGTGGCTGTTGTTATTAGAATGGTCCTAAATGGATTGTGGATGCTATAGCTATCAATATGCAACCGGCAATTGTCCAGTATACAAGTAACAGCCAGTTATACTTAAGCCACCTGTCATAAGGAACCTTAGCTACAGCCAAAACTCCAAGCAACGCACCGGATGTAGGTATTATCTGGTTTGAAAATGCATCTCCATAGGTAACTGCTAAAGCTGTTGTTTGACGGGTAATCCCTAAAACATCAGACAATGGAGTCATTATTGGCATAACAGTGGAAACCTGACCACTTCCTGATGGTATGAAGAAGTTGATAACTGAATTTACCAGGAACATTCCTACTGCAGTAATTTGACGTGGTAACGCTTCCAATATACCTGCCAATGCGTAGATTATAGAGTCCATTATCTGGCCTTGCTGCATTACTACCAATATTGTTCTTGCAAGACCAACTACCAATGCACCAAAGGCAATATCCTTAGCCCCTTTTATAAATGAAACAGCTGCATCATTTGCACTCCTTCCACCAACAATTGTTGCTATAATACCGATAACAAGGAACATGGCTGATATTTCGTTGATAAACCATCCATATTTAAATACTCCATATACCAAACCGCAAGCCCCAATAATGCTGTCCATAGCACTAATTTTTGCCTAAATGTAAGCACTACATCTTCTACTGCTTCTGGAGTTTCAATTTTTTCTTCTCTCTCTACTCCATACAAAACGCTTTTTTAGGATCAGCCTTTACCTTAGCTGCATATCTCATAACATACCAAACTGCTATGATGTAGAATATTACATATCCAATGGTTCTAAAACCAATTCCTGAATAAAGTGGAAGTTCTGCAATTCCCTGAGCTACTCCTGTAGTATATGGGTTTAGCATACCTCCTGAAAATCCTATGGCAGCCCCTGTAGAAGCTATGGCCACACCAACTATATCATCATAGCCCAATCCTCTTGCTATCATAATTGTAATAGGTACAAATGCCATCATCTCTTCAGCCGCACCTATGGTAAATCCCAAAATTGAAAATATAGCCATTAACAACGGAATAACCAGTTTTTCCTTATTTCTCAATCTTAAAATAAGCCTTACAACAACAGCATCTATGGCTCCAGTAGCTTATACCATCTCAAATGCACCACCAACAATAAATACTGCAAATATTATAGATGCTGCATCTATCATTCCTTTAGGTATTGCATTTATCATTGCCCATGGATTCACCGGAGTTCTTTCTACATATCTAAAGGATTGTACATCTACTACATTTCTACCTGTATTTGGATCCTCTACTCTATCATATATCCCTGCTGGCACTATATAGGTCAAAATTGCAGCTAAAACAATAATGGCAAATATGATTACAAAAGTATGAGGTACTTTAACCCTTTTCTTTAATCTTTTCACTCATCATATAACCTCCTTCTTTTTAGTAGTAATGCTGCAATAAAGTAAAGAGATAAAAATAACCCTTCTGGTCTAATCCCTCCTTTCTAAACAATTAACTTTTCAATTTTTACACTGGCCTCTAGTAAATGCCTTATTATGATCTTTTGCTCCTCTTCATCTACATTTCCTTTTATGTACTTAGCTGCAACACAAGCTACAACTTTATTTTCTATGTTTCTTATAGGTACACCAATACCCACCAATCCTTTTACATTTTCTTCATCGCTTATTGCATATCCCCTTTTTCGTATCCTTTCATATTCTCTTAATAGCTCCTCAGGGTCGGTAATGGTATTAGGTGTATTTTTTATAAGCTTGGTAGAATAGACTATTTCCTTTAGCCTTTCATAAGGTTCATAAAAAGCCATTATGCACTTTCCATAAGCGCCACAATGTATAGGGTAAACTACTCCAACCTTATAACCAATCTGTATAGGCTGATAGCTTTCTACTTCAAAAACGCTTAAAATCTTATCCTGCACCAAGGCTGCATATCCTATGGATTGTCTTGTTTTAGCTGCAAGCCTATCCAATTCTGCTGATATGGAGCTTATATTAGGCTGCTTGTTTAAAAATCCTGATCCAATTCTATATGCTCCAGGCCCTATGGAATACTTCTTATTGACAGGATTTTTTACAACTACTGTTCTGACTATAAGGTCATTTAAAATTCTATGAACTGTGCTTCTATTTATCTGTAATTCCCGCGATAACTCCAATGCAGTCATTTCATAAGGCTTTCTTGCAAGCCTTTCTAAAATCATAAATGCTTTGTCAATACTTGAATTGTCATAACCCATAATGTCTCCTCCTGTTTGCTATATTGACACATGTCCATATAATGGACATATAAAAATTATTTTAAATTAAAATATATTCTGCATGAAATTAAAAAATCCTTCTTTTTTTCTGAAATTTTTTTATTGTTTTTCATTTAATATTTTTTAGACAATATAAAACTCCCATTTTAGAGATTACTACCTCCAAAACGGGAGTTTTTTCTGGTTAAATTCATCCTAATAGCTTTTTAATAGTGTTATATGTTATATTTGGCACATTTTCAAAGGTGTATTTCATGTGAACCCTTTCTGTCATCTTATGACCATCTTTCCCAAAGGTACCTATGTTCACTACTGGCACATTTATTTCCAGTATGTCCTCTAGTGGATAAAAATAC
>JAAYFE010000067.1 GCA_012728365.1 Tissierellia bacterium | reverse complement strand
TAGGCCTTTTTTTAAGATCCTTTCTGGTAAATGTTCAGGCAGTATTTCTGTCCCTGTGGAAATTGTTATAGCCCTTTCAAGGGTATTTCTCAGCTCCCTTATATTGCCAGGCCAATGGTATTCCTTTAATATTTCAATAGTCCTTGCCTTCAAAATCTTTTTTTCAGTATCCAGCTCATTACATAGATTTTCTAAAAGGTGCTTGGCCAATAAGGGTATGTCCTCCTTCCTATCCCTTAGGGGAGGAATATCTATATTTATAACATTTAATCTATAATATAGATCCTCTCTGAATTTACCTTTTTTAACAGCCTCTTCTATGTCCTCATTGGTGGCTGCAATAATTCTAGCATCTAAAATTATCTTTTTGTTGCCACCTATCCTCTCAAATTCCCTTTCTTCTAGTACCCTCAATAGTTTAGCCTGCATCTGTAGGGGCATGGTACCTATTTCATCTAGGAAAATTGTACCACCACTAGCCAATTCAAATTTACCAGGCTTGCCACCTTTTTTAGCTCCTGTAAAGGAACCTTCTTCATAGCCAAATAACTCTGATTCTAATAAATCCCTAGGTATGGCAGCGCAGTTAATGGGTACAAAGGGGCCAAATTTTCTATAGCTAGCCTTATGAATGGCCTGTGCAAATAGCTCTTTTCCAGTACCTGATTCACCAAGGATTAAAACGGTAGAATTAGATTGGGCTGCCGTTTGAGCCATTTTTTTTAAATATTTCATCTTGGGATCTTGGGTTATAATACTATCAAAGGTATACTTGCTATCCTGTAGCCTTTCCAATTCTCCCTTATACTGATTAAGCTTATTTTCCAATCCAATTAATTCCTTAGCCATTTCCCTGACATCACTGGCATCCTTAAAAAGCACTGTTCCTACTGCCCCTATTACCTTACCTCCCCGAATAATTGGTATTCTATTGGCTACCATATCCCGGCCTTGTATTCTTTGGATATCCCTTATTTCCTTTTTTCCAGTTTTTGCTACTATATGTAGCCTAGTATTTTCTATAACTTCCTGTACTGGCCTACCTAAGGCATCTTCTTCCTTTATGCCCAGTAGTTTTTCATAGTTCCATTTTACAATTCTACCTTCACTGTCTACTAAAGCAAAGCCTTCATATACATAATTTAAAAGGTCTTCCACCATATCTAAATTAAACTTTAGCTCCATAAGCTGGCTTCTGGTATCCTCTATATCTGTTACATCCTTTAAAAAGAATATGTGGAATTTATGACTTGTTCCTTCATATGGAATATAATTTAGAAAAAGATAATTTCCATTTATTTGGATTTCCCCTTGTCTTTCTATTCCATCTAATACAAAAAAGTCCCTTATCTTTTCATTTTCTACTAATTTTGAAAAGCTAAGGGATTCTTCTCCATTATCCTTCATATTGATCATGGTTAAAAATCTATTGTTTACAAAGTATACTTCATTGCTTTCATCTATAATAAGTATCCCTTCATCTAAAGAATTAAAAATTAATTCTAAAAGCTTTTCATTGTGAATCAAAGAATTCACCCTAACCACCCCTATTTTATTTGCCATGTTCAAGGATAATATTAACTATCCTTTCAGAGGCTTTGCCATCTCCATAGGGATTTACTGCATTGGCCATCTTATCATATTCTTCCCTATTAGAAAGAAGCAGATCTAAAGAATTATATATATTTTCATAATTAGTTCCTACAAGCTTGGCCGTTCCAGCCTCTATTCCTTCTGGCCTTTCTGTTTCCTCCCTTACTACTAAAACTGGCTTTCCTAGGCTTGGTGCCTCTTCTTGCAGGCCTCCTGAATCTGTAACTACTATGTGACTCTTGGCCATTAAATTTGTAAAGGGTTCATAATCCAGAGGCTCTATTAAATGAACTCTTTTATTATCCTTAAATACCTTATGGGCAATTTCCCTTACCCTTGGATTTAGGTGTATAGGAAATACAACCCTTACATTAGCATATTTTTTTGCTATATCCCCTACAGCAGAAAATATATTTTCCATAGGCCTTCCTATATTTTCCCTTCTGTGGGAGGTAAGAAGTATCACCCTTTCCTTAGAGTAGTCAATACTATCTAAGAGGGAATCATAAAAGATAAAGTTCTTCTTAACTGCATATTTAAGGGCATCAATTACAGTATTGCCTGTAATAAATATTTTTTCTTCCGGATAGCCTTCCTTAAGTAAATTATTCTTATTAGTCTCTGTAGGTGCAAAGTGAAAATCCGTAAGTATTCCTGTAAGCTTTCTATTGGCTTCTTCAGGATAAGGAGAATAAAGGTTTCCAGACCTTAAACCTGCCTCTACATGGCCTATTTTTATTTTTTGATAGAAGGCTGCTAAGGCTCCTGAAAAAACTGTAGTTGTATCCCCCTGGACTAAAAGTATATCTGGTCTTTCCTTTTCAATTACTGCCTCTAAACCTTGCAAGGCCCTAATGGTTATTTCTGTTAGGGTTTGTCCAGGTTTAAATATATTTAAATCATAGTGGGGCTCTATTTTAAAAAGGTTTAAAACTTGGTCTAGCATTTCCCTGTGCTGGGCAGTAACACATATAATACTTTCAATCTCTGGTGTATTTTCCATAACCTTTATTATGGGAGCCATCTTTATTCCTTCTGGCCTTGTTCCAAATACTGTCATAACTTTTATCTTCATTTTAATCCTCCTTCTTTGTTCCAAAAAGTAGTCCCATCTTTAAAGCCAATAGGAAAATTATAATTAACATAACTAATGAAAACATAACTGCCCTTTTAGTATTGGCTTCAGATATTAAAATGGCAGATATGCCAAAGGTAGCACTTATGGCATATAGTATTAGTACAGTCTTTTTATGGGAATATCCCCTCTCCAGTAGTCTATGGGGAAGATGGCCCTTATCTGCTTCTGCAATGGATTTTCCATTTAATAGCCTTCTAAATATGGCAAAGGTAGTATCAAATATTGGAACTCCAAGTATTATAATAGGTACTACCACAGCTATGGTTGCTACAGACTTCATTACCCCTTCTATGGATATGGCTGCCAGTATAAATCCTAAGAAAAGGGCTCCAGTATCCCCCATAAATATTTTAGCTGGATTGAAATTGTAGGGCAAAAATCCTAAACAGGCACCGGCCAATATGGCAGACATGAGCATTATAGGTATATAGCTAAACTTACCAGCCACTGCAACGAAAGACAGGCTAGCAATTAAGGTTACTCCTGCAGCCAAACCATCAAGGCCATCTATGAGGTTCAATGTATTTGTTATTCCTACTACCCAAAATATGGTTAAGGGTATTGAAAGTCCATTTAATGGAATTACAGTTCCTGCCTTTCCAAAAGGATTTGTAATAGCATCTATTTTTACATCTCCAAGTATTAAAACAAGGGCAGAGGCTATTTGAAATATTATTTTCCCCTTAGGACTTAATTCCTTTATATCGTCAATAAGGCCAGAAATAAGTTTAAGGCTTCCACCTATTAGTATGGAAACCAGGGTTTTATCTATTTGAAGAAAAATTAAAGATGTAATGATAATAGATAGGTAAATTGCCAGTCCACCAATAAGTGGAATGGGCTTTTTATGTACCCTCCTATTGTCCTTAGGTATATCTACAGCGCCAATTCTTATAGCCAGCTTCCTTATTAATGGTGTCATAAGCAATGATATGACCACTGATACGATAAAAGGCATTAATACATTTTCCATATATTTCTCTCTCCTTAAATATAAGTATTGTCTATAAAATTTTATATTATTATTTAAAATTAGTCAATGAAGGAAGGGTAACAATTAGATTACAAAAGGGGACATCTAAACCTGTCCCCTATTTCAACAATTTTCTAATAGTATTATATGTTATATTTGGCACATTTTCAAAGGTGTATTTCATGTGAACCCTTTCTGTCATCTTATGACCATCTTTCCCAAAGGTACCTATGTTCACTACTGGCACATTTATTTCCAGTATGTCCTCTAGTGGATAAAAATAC
>JAAYFE010000066.1 GCA_012728365.1 Tissierellia bacterium | reverse complement strand
GACTGCTGGTGCCTTATTCCAGCTGTCAGACATTCTGTCAGCAATTATCTTTCTCATGTTAGTCATGGCCACTCTCTTTTCTTCAGGCTTTGCCATTTCAAACAATTGTCTATCCCTATAGAATTGGTACACATCTTCCTTTCTGATCCTATCTTCCTTATTTATCTGACTTAGATCCACATCTAATTTTTCTGCAACCTTAGCTGCTGCTGGAGTAGTTTTAATCTTATCCTTCTTTTCAATATATTTCTTTACATCATCTAATACTATTCTTCCATTAGGTCCTGTACCTACTATTTCTGATATGTCTATATTGTGCTCTAAAGCTAACTTCTTAGCAGCTGGTGATATTTTAATTCGCTTATCCTTTTTGCCTTCAGCTTTCTTAGTTTCTTCTACTTTTGCTTCAACAGCCTTCTTATTTTCCTCCTGGCCTTCTCCTACCCCTACTTCATTTAATAAACTGGATATATCTTCATCAGCAGCTCCTATTATTGCCACTGGTTCTAAACAGGCAACCACCTCTCCCGCCTGACGGATTATTTTTCTTAAGACTCCCTCCTCCTTTGCTTCTACATCGTTAGTTAGCTTATCTGTTTCAATGCTAAAGAGCTTTTCTCCTGCTTTAACCAAATCATTTTCCTTCTTATACCATCTAATAATTTTACCCTCTTTCATGGTTAAACCAAGCTTTGGCATTATTACCTTACTCGCCATATAGATGCCTCCCTTAAAATTTATGTTTCAAAAAATCCATTTTTTTGAGCCAATTCCAATATTCTATCTACAATAACCCTATAAGGGCCATGGGATGTAATCTTAATTTCAATATTTTCACCAACTTTAAAGGGAACTTCCCTTTCTCCATCTAGGGCCATTATTCCATTATAGGTTGGTTTAAAACAGACAGCTTCATCTAATTTAAGTATCCTTGGTTCATCTACCCTTATTTCCTCAATGGTGCCTGCTGCAATGGGGGCCCTCACCTTCTTGTTACCTGAATTTACATGAATTAAGGCTCCAAAGTCATCGTCTTTTCCTACTATAAGGCTGGTACCTACAATAGTAGAAAATCCAATAGATGCAGGATGAGCCCTAGATACTATGACCATATCTATATCCTTTATATTCCATATGGCCTTGGAACCTACATATTTTTGTCTGGAAATAACACAGTCTACTAAAGCTATATCTATTAGCTGACCATCCTTAAATATCTCAATCCTTTTATCCCTTTTACAGCCTTGGTCTATACTGCAAGCTCCTGTAGCTACAACCCCAGCAGCCATACCTACTACAGTACCTTCTAACATTTCTGGATATACATTGTTAGTGCCTGTTGATACACCAATTAAGGGAGTAGTTGTAATAGACTTTGCTACAGCCCTATTGGTACCATCCCCTCCCAATACTACAAGGCATTTTACTCCCTTTTCTTCCATTATTTTAGTAGCTCTTATAGTATCCATTACATTTCCCTTTATTTTCATATTTAGTATCTCAACGTCTATCTTGAGTTCCTTTGATATTTTAAGATCCTCTATAGCTTTATATCCTATTAAAAAGGTATCAGGCATTATAAATACCCTATCTACTCCACAGCCTTGAGCTGAAAGTATTATTCTCTTTACTATGTTCACCTTCTCATTATTGTCTACAACAGTGGCATGGGATACCAATCTTCGGATATCCTTGCCTGATGCTGGATTGGCTATTATTCCAATAGCTTTCATTTCCTCACCTCATAATCTCATAGAAGAGGCAACTTTATGTTGCCTCTTTATTAAAGGAGCTTTTTAACTGCATGGACTATATCCTTGGAAGCAGGTATTACATAATCTTCAAGGACTGGTGAAAAGGGAATTGGTGTATCTAGGCAGCAAACCCTTGTTATAGGTGCATCAAGATAGTCAAAACACTCTTCAGCTATTATGGCAGCAATTTCTCCAGCATAGCTTCCTCTCTTGGTCTCCTCTGTAGCTATTACTACCCTATTAGTCTTTTCTATGGATTTAAATATGGTTTCCTTATCTAATGGGAATAAAGTTCTTGGGTCCACAACCTCTGCTTCAATTCCATCTTTAGATAGTTCTTCAGCAGCAGCTAAGGCTTCATGGACCATCTTAGCCGTTGCAATAATGGTCACATCCTCTCCTTGTCTCTTTATATCTGCAAGACCTAAGGGTATAGGATCAATATCTAAATCCACCTCACTAGACATAGCATACAAAAGCTTGTGTTCTAAAAATACTACTGGATTGTCATCATCTATGGCGCTTAATATCAATCCATAAGCATCTTGGGGAGTTGAAGGGTATACCACCTTAAGCCCTGGCACATGGGTTAGCCATGCTTCTAAAGATTGGGAGTGCTGAGCAGCTGCTCTAGATCCTGCTCCTGTAGGCATCCTAACTACCATTGGTAACTTTATCTTTCCTCCAAACATATATCTCATCTTAGCTGCTTGATTTACTAGCTGGTCCATTCCTACAGTTACAAAATCAATGAACATAAGCTCCGCTATGGGTCTAAGACCTGTAGCTGCTGCTCCTACTGCACATCCAACTATTGCTCCCTCAGATATGGGAGTATCCCTAACCCTTTCCTCTCCAAAATCCTTTATCAAATCTCCAGTAACTCCAAAACATCCTCCAAATTCTCCTACATCTTCCCCTAGTATAAATACATTTGGGTCCTCTTTCATTCTCTTTCTCATACCTTCTCTAATAGCTTCTGAATAGGTAATAGTCTTTATCATCTTCTTACCTCCTCTACTATATCGGTATATATGTCTTCAACGGCTGCTTCTACAGGAGGGAATGGACTATCTTCTGCAAATTTAATGGCTTCTTCTATTTCAGCAGCTATTTCCTCATCTATCTTCTTAATATCCTCTTCCGCCAATAGGTTGTTATCCAACATAAATTCCCTTAGTCTAATAATAGGATCTTTTTGTAACCATTCATTTACTTCCTCCGGATCCCTATAGATTGTTGGATCTCCTTCAAAATGTCCCCTATGCCTGTAAGTTTTACACTCTATTAGAGTTGGTCCTTGTCCACTTCTAGCCCTATCTATAGCTTCTTTAGCTGCTTCATATACAGCTAGTACATCATTTCCATCTACAACTACCCCTGGTATATTATAGGCCACTGCCCTATCTGCCACATCTTGGATTGCCTGATGTCTGGATTGATGCATGGAAATACCATATAGGTTGTTTTCACAAACAAAAATTACAGGAAGCTTCCAAATGCTTGCCATGTTTAAGGCCTCATGGAAGGTTCCCTGGTTAGTAGAGCCGTCGCCAAAGAAGCATACACATACCTGGTCTGTGCCTCTGTATTTAGCACTTAAACCTGCTCCTACAGCAATATTATGGCCCGCTCCAACTATTCCATTGGCTCCTAATATTCCCCTGTCTGCATCTGCTATGTGCATGGATCCTCCCTTACCTTTGCAATAGCCAGTTTCCTTTCCAAAGAGCTCAGCAAACATGTACTTTAAATCTCCACCTTTAGCTATAATATGACCATGACCTCTGTGAGTACTGGTTATATAATCTGATTCTTTTAAGTTAGCACATACTCCCGTAGCAACTGCTTCTTCTCCAATATATAAATGGACGAAACCTGGTATTCTTCCTTCTGCAAATAATTCTGCAGCCTTGCTTTCAAACTCTCTAATCCTCTTCATGGTCCTATACATTTGAATTACTTTTTCATTAGATAGGTCCACTTTAAACCCCCCTTTAAATTATTTCTACTTCCACACAGGCAAGTACTGCCTCAATACTTTTATCCTTGTCTCCAAATTCTGGAATATAAAGTCCAGGCACTTGAAGACCTCCTTTTACTGCAGTTACCTTCTTTTTGCCTATGGGAAGACATTTTTTAATCCTTTCCTCATCAATGGCCTCAGGTCTTGATACAGATAAAATCACATTAACTGCTACCTGTTCATTAAAATTTTCAATACCCAATATTTCCTGAAGTCCACATAGACAGCTTCTGGATATGGCATCTAATACTGCTCTTTCTGCTGCCCTATTTACATCCTGACCATGAAAGTCTACTCCCATTCCGAACTCTAATATAAACCTTTTAATAAAACTCCCTCCTTCCATTTACCTATTCATTAAAAAGATAATGCAAGTCCTATGCCAACTAATTGTACTATTCTGAATAGTATTGCAACTTACTTCATGGACAACTTATCCATTTAGAACAAAAGTGGACAAATACAAATAAAATTTCCCATATTTAGGAATTAACTTCCCAAATATGGGAAACTCTGTATCTGCCGGAATTGGTTTACATCTATATTATATTTGTTTATCTTTCTATATATAGTTGACTTGCTCATATTTAGCTTTTTCCCTGCTTCGATCACATGGCCTTTGGTATAGAGTAAGGCATTAATTATGGTTTGCTTTTCTGCTTCTTCAATGGACATAGGTTGATTATTGTCCTGACCTTTTCTCTTATCTAATAGTTTATAATAGCGTATCTCATCTGGCAGGTACTTTTCAGTAATTATATTGTCATCACAAAGATAATAAGCCCGTTCTACCACATTTTCCAATTCTCTTACATTTCCCCTCCAAATATAGTTTTCTGCAAAGGCTATGAATGAGGCAGACACTCTTTTATAGATAAAATTAACATTGTTCAGCCTATTTACAAAATAATTAATATATAATTTAATATCCTCTTTTCTTTCCCTTAAAGGAGGAATACTTAATTTAAATACATTTAAACGAAAGTAAAGATCCTCCCTAAAATTCTTCCTCTTAACCTCTTCTAGTAGCTTCCTATTGGTGGCACATACTACTCTAACATCCAACTTCTTTTCATATTTGCCTCCAATCCTAGTAATTGTATAGCTATCAAGTACTCTTAAAAGCTTTGCCTGTAAATCCAAGGGAAGTTCTCCTATTTCATCAAGAAAAATAGTTCCTCCATTGGCCAACTCAAACTTACCAGGCTTACCCTCCTTAGCAGCTCCTGTAAAGGCACCCCTTTCATAGCCAAATAGTTCACTTTCCACCAGATCCCTAGGTATGGATGCACAATTTACAGCTACAAAAGGTCCATCCTTTCTATTGCTATAGTTATGGATGGAATGGGCAAACAATTCCTTGCCTGTGCCACTTTCTCCTTCAATTAGGACACAGCCCCTTGTTCTTGCAAATTTCTTAGCATCCTTTATGGTCTTTTTCATTTTATCATTTTTAGTTAATATATCATCAAAGGTATAAGTGGCTTTATTTCCTGTTACTATATTTATTGTATTATGTAAATACTTCATCTCTCTAAACATTATAACCATACCTATTGGCTGGCTACCAGTTTTTACAGGAGTTATCTTGACATTGCAGGTAATCCTATTGCTACCAACTATAAAGTCACAATCTGTCTTTTCCAAACAAGATGACTTCATAGATAGAATGTCTTCAAATACTACATCCTTTAATATACTTCTTAGATCCCTTCCAATAATTTTGCCTCTTTTTACCCCTAAAATCCTTTCGGCTACATGGTTAACCATATTAATTTTATAATTTTTATCTACCATTATCATACCTTCAGAAATGGAATTCACTGTGGTAGCTATTAGCTCATGGGATTTTAACAAGGATAGTTCATTTTCTATGGAATAGGCAGCAGCAACTACTATTCCTAGAGTATGCTTATGGGCTTTATGACAGCTTCCAGACATGTCTAATACCCCAATTAGATTTCCCTTATCATCATGGATAGGTGCAGCTGAGCAGGTCCAAGGATGGTGGGTTTCACAGTAATGTTCCGCTCCAATTACTTGAATGGGTTTGTTTTCTTTAATGCATAATCCAATGGCATTAGTTCCAACCTCTTCTTCTGTCCAGAGAGCCCCTATGGAAAAATTCATCCTTTCAGCTTCTTCTTTAATTTTTTCATCTCCTATGGATTCAATTATGTAACCTTCATCGTCAGTTAATATTATTATAAAACCAGAACCATAGACGAATTTTTGAAGATTTTCCATTATTGGACGGGCTACCTTTAATAGCTCCTTATTTTTACTCATTATTTCCTTAAGCTTTTTGGAGCTGGCTCTTCTGCCTCGGCCATTTTTATAATCTAATTTATATTGTTTACATCTTTGCCAGGATTGTTGAATTATAGACCTTACTGCCTTATCTTGTATTAATCCCTCCTGGATGAATTTCTCCCAGGCTTTTTTCATATCCTTCAAAAAGTCTCCTCCATACCCTTTTCCCCCCTTCAAATTTTATATTCCCCATAAATATCCATATATTTTTATACCCAATATAACTTTGCCTTAAACTTACTTAATACCTTTATTTAGGTTTTTGATAAATCTTTTAAAATAAACACAAAAAAGGCTAGCCAATTAATGGTTAGCCTTTTTTCTATTTTGTAATTTTCTCTAATCCCCTCATATAAGGTCTTAAAGCTTCTGGTATAAGGATGGAACCATCTGCTTGTTGATAGTTCTCAAGGATAGCTGCAAAGGTCCTACCTACTGCCAGTCCTGAACCATTTAGAGTATGAACAAATTCTACTTTCTTGTTATCCTTCCTCCTATATCTTATATTTGCACGCCTTGCTTGATAGTCTTCGAAGTTACTACAGGAGGATATTTCCACATATCTTTCATAGCTGGGCATCCATACTTCTATGTCATAGGTCTTGGCTGATGAAAATCCTAAGTCTCCGGTACATAAGGCTACTACCCTATAAGGAAGGCCTAATTTTTGTAAAACCATTTCTGCATTATTTGTAAGTTTTTCCAACTCTTCATAGGATTTTTCTGGAGTTGAAAATTTAACTAATTCTACCTTATCAAATTGGTGGTTTCTTATAAGGCCCCTAGTATCCCTTCCAGCAGCTCCTGCCTCTTGCCTAAAACAAGGTGTATAGGCTGTTAAGTATATAGGAAGCATATCTTCATCTAATATTTCGTCTCTATAATAATTTGTTAAGGGTACTTCTGCCGTAGGAATTAAGAAATAATCCTTGCTAGGTAGGTGGAACATATCCTCTTCAAATTTTGGAAGCTGTCCTGTACCAATCATACTATCCCTATTTACCATAAAGGGAGGTAACATTTCTGTATACCCATGTTCTGTTACATGTAAGTCAAGCATAAAGTTGATTAAGGCCCTTTCAAGTAAAGAACCTGCACCCTTAAATAGGGAGAATCTTGCACCTGTTAATTTAGATGCCCTTTCGAAATCTAATATGTCCAGTTCTGTTCCTAGATCCCAATGGGCCTTTGGTTCAAAGTCAAATTTAGTTGGCTCTCCCCATTTTCTTATTTCCACATTATCTTCATCACTTTCCCCTTCTGCTACCGATTCATGAGGAACATTGGGGATATTTAATAATTCCATTCTCAACTGATTATCTAATTCTTTAACTACCCCTTCCAGCTCCTTAACCTTGTCTGAAAGTTCCTTCATTTCCTCTATTATTTCCTTTACATCTTTTCCTTCTTTTTTTAGCTTTGGTATTTCCTTTGAAACTGCATTTTGTTTTGCTTTAAGCTGTTCCATTTCAGTTAAGATGCTTCTTCTCTCTTTATCAAGCTCTAGTACTTTATCAATTGGAAAATCTCCATGCCTTTTTGCCAATCCCTCTTTTACCTCTTCAGGATTGTTTCTAATCCGTTTAATATCTAGCAAAACCATCCCTCCTATCTATTTTTATGATTAAAAAAACTCCCAATCCCTAATAATTTAGGGACGAGAGTATTTCCCGCGTTGCCACCCTAGTTAACCTTTCGGTTCACTCATAAAAATATTAGCTCCAGGCTGGATTCAGTAATAAGCCTTTGCCAATTTCCACCACCTATTGGCTCTCTAGAAAAAGGCACTATTACCTACTTAGTCCTATCATAGCTATAATATGGAATTTTAATAGTTAGTATAACATAAGTAATTAAAATTATCAATAATATTTATAGTTTTTTTCTGTCTTATCTCCCTATTTACTCACTAACTTGCCATCTATAGTACCTTAAATCTGGGCCAAAGAACTTGAGGGGAACAAACTTTTCCAAAACCCTTGAAAATACCCTATCAGAATAGTTTTCAGATATTTCCTTAGGGGAAAGATTTGTAGATATTATAGTTTTCTTGCCACTTAAAATTCTAGTATTTACTATATTAAATATCTCAACATTAGTAAAGGTATTGGATAGTTCTGTACCTAAATCATCTATAATAAGTAAGTCAGCTTCAAAGAGTAAATCATACTCCTGGTCCCTAAATCTATCAGGTAAATTACTAAATCTACGCTTTTCAATTATTTCCATTATTTTAAAGGCCGTTTGATATATTACTATTTTATTCTTATCAAGTAAAGCCTTGGCAATACAATTACATAAGAAGGTTTTGCCTAAGCCTGTTGAACCATAAAACAATAAATTTTCATCATTATTTTCATCAAAATTATTAACAAATCCTTCACATATGCTTAATATATATAGCATGTTTTCCCTGGGTGACATACCTTCTTCCTCATAAACTTCATCGGGAAAAATATTTATATCAAAGGTCTGGAAATTTTCCTTTTCCAATACATCCTTTATATTAGACATCATATAGGCCTGATCTATAAGCTTTTGTTTCAGGCAGTGACACTTGTCACCATTTTTTAGGTATCCTGTATCTTCACAATAAGAACATTCATATTTAATATCTAAATAATCTAAGGGGATATTGTTTTCTGTAAGGAGATAAGCCTTTTCCATCTTAAGTTTTTCAATTATATTTTTTACATCCCTTATAGCTTTCTCATAATTTTCAGGATTTTCAATTATAGATTTTGACATAAAAATACTTGTCCTTTTAATTTCCTCATCAATTTTTTTTATTTCAGGAACCTTCTCATATACCTTCTTTTTTCTCATATTTTGTTCATACAAGGCTTTATCCCTTTTTCTTTCATACTCTCTTAATATTTCCTGAAGGATTTTATCATACATCATTAGTTACTCCCTTTTGCTTAAAATAATATTCTTCCCTTTTCCTTCGAGCTATTTCTTCCAGCTCTTCAGCTGAATATTTTTTGGTTCTTTGTTGAAAGTTGTGGAATTTATTTGGAACAGCTTTCTTAGGACTTGCTTTTGTTTTATCTTTTTCTCTTCTTTCCAGGAATTTATCCTTTTCCTCTATTTCTTCTACACTTTTAATGCCCTTTTCATACCAGGAAGTAAGAATGCCGTCAATATAGCTTATACTTGGATTTGAAGTTTTCTTGGAGTTTTCACAGGCCCTAAGTACTAATTCCAGATTAAATCCATAGTTTTCAAACCATTTATCTATAACCTTCCTTTCACTTTCAGTAGGAAGTCTATTAATAATTCCTAAATATTTCATGATCCTTTCATATCTAAAGTATTTTTCATCATTTTTTCTCAAGTACTCTTGTAAGGCTTCTACATTTGTTATGCCTTGATCATACCAATTTCTTATAATTCCACCTATATAGTTCAAATTTCTTCTTCCTTTTTTCTCTATACCATAGAAGAAGGCCCTTTCAATCATATCTGGATTCATATTATAGTTGTGGATCCATTCTAAAATTCTTTTCTTTTCATTTGGTACCAGCTGTCTCCTCATTATGTAGTCAATATTGTTGAACATTTTATTAATGGCAGGTATCTGATTTGCATCAATTAAATCTTCCACTGTACAGCTATAAGATTTATAGGTTGATTCTTCTTGATTGTTTAATAACTTATAGTTATTTTTAATATAAAGCTGCTTTAAATTTAAAAACTTAACCTTGTACTCAAACTTATTATTTTCATCTGTATATATCTTTTCAATTATGCCCTTTTCTTCCCAGAAATCCCAGGCATTTAATACATCTATTAAAGGAATATCTAAATGCTTGGCTATGGTATTATTATCTACACTAATTTTATTATCCCTATCGTGGGCATATTTATAACCTAGTAAATATACCTTTACAAAGGTACCATTGGCCATTGGCATAAAATCATTTATAAATATATTTTCAATGGGAGTATCACCTAAGTCAATTTCAGTTGTTTCTAAAATAAAATTCATACTAACACCTCTTCATGGGATACTAAATGTTTAAAATCAAGGAATAAAGTCCTTGAAAGCTCTCCTTTTTTTGTCATGGAATCTAAAATATTTAGTGCCTCTTTTACACTCATTCCTTTTCTATAGGGTCTATCTTCTATTAAAGCTTGAAAGATATCTGCTATGGCTATGATCTGATCTTCCTTTGTTAAGGTACTTTCATCTAATTTTTCTGGGTATCCACTTCCATTTAACTTTTCATGGTGATTTCCAGCCCATTCTGCAATATCCTCAATGCCATCAATTTGTTTTAATATTAATTTTGTATAGTAAGCGTGGGATTTCATGGTTAAGAATTCCTCTGATGTAAGCTTATCTGGCTTTTCAATTATTGATATTGGAACTACAAATTTGCCTATATCATGAAGGTCAGCAGCAATAGTTAGCTTTTCTATCATTAGTGGATTATATCCCAAAAAGCTTGTAAACTTACTAGTTATATTGGAAATTCCTTGAGAATGTTTATAGGTAAATCTACTTTTTAAATCTATTAAAATTGAGAAGGCTTCTGATATTTTGTGTAAATCCTCAATACCTATTAATATATCCCTTTCAGGTTCTATTAATTGTAATACTGTATTAATATTGCTATTGGTTAAATCAAACCAGAACTTGTCCCTTTTTAAGGCATATAATAAAGCATCACAAAGTCTGTTGCTAAACATTTTATTTCTGTATTTACCTATCCATTTATATACACTATCTATATCTTTAAGTTTGTTTAATTCCTCCTCTTGCCTCAAATAAAAAAGCTCAAAATGATCTGCAAGATGTATAATTTGAGCTACTAAGGGTATTTCTTCACCTTTTAATCCATAGGGTCCCCTTCCATCATATCTTTCATGATGATACAACAAATAGTCTTTTTTCTTACTTATGTAGGGTACTTTTTCAACTATTTCATATCCAATATGGCAATGTTTTTTCCTCAAATTAAAATCATTGTGTATATGAGATACACTATATTTTGATAAATATCCTGCCATGCCTATATCATGGATTAAGGAAATAAAATAGCTATCTATTATATCTATTTCATCTAATTCCATTTCCTTTGCTATATGATATGCTATATAGGCTGTACGCCTTGAGTGGTTGAAATACCTGTTTTCTGCTGCATCTAAGGCAAAAGACAAGGAATTAAGTAACTGGCCTAGTTTTATCTTTAGCATTGTATGCTCCAATTTTATCCCTCTCTTTTAAATAGGTACCTTTATCTATCTTCATCTTGTAAATATAATTATATATCTTTTCATCTATTATTACAAAAGAAGATTCTTCACTAACATAATAAGGGTTGCTTTTATCGATATACTGGTCAAAAAATTCCCCTAAATAGGAATCCACAATTTTAAATCCACATTTTTCATAGCAGCGTATGGCCCTTTTATTAAACATAGCTACTTCCAAATAAAGCTTTTTCATATTCATCACATTAAAATAATAATCTAAAAAAGTCTTAATTGCTTCTGTCCCATATCCCCTATTTATGTAATTAGGGTCCAGTACTATTCCAAGTACAGAATCCTTAAATATCCTTCTTATGTTTTTAATTCCCATATATCCAATAAGCCTATTTTCTTCATTAAAAATACTAAAATATTTATTGTTATTTTTTCTAATTTTATTATAATACCATATTTCCAAATCCCTTAAAGTAACATCAGGCAAATTATAATCTCCAAGGAGAGGATTATCATGAACCCCCCATTCCCTCAAAAAATAAGCATCCTCCAACTTTAAAGGAGCAATGGTTATCCTTTCTCCCTTTAATTCCATTAGAGCACCTACTTTCTGATTTTTAAAAATAATATTTAGAAGAAGGCTAAAGCCTTCTTCTAAATATTATTTACTGTAACAATATTATTTTTCTAGTAATTTTTCACCAAATCTTTTGCCGTATTCAAAGGCTTCTTCATAGGAATCTTTAAAGGGGATAAAGCAACATCTAACTCCATCATCAAATACCTTTAACTTTAAGTTTTTAAGGGTAGATTCTATTATCTTTAAAGCTTCCCCACTCCATCCATAGGAACCAAAAGCACCTGCAAGCTTTCCTCTATTCCTTACTGGATTTATAATTGAAAATAGTTCATAAATTGGCTTTAGAGTATTTTGATTTATAGTTGGAGATCCTATTATTATAGCTGTACTTTTTTCTACTTTCTCCTCTAGGGAACTTATGTCTACTAGTTCTATATCCATTAGTTCCACATCAATCTCACCAACAGACTTTATTCCCTCAGCAATTTTTTCTCCAATTTTCCTAGTATTTCCATAGGCAGAAACGTAAGGCATAAATACCTTGTGCTTAACTGGTTTATCTTCTGTTTCCTGTGCCATTTTTCTAGCCCAATCTACATATTTTCTCCAATTGGAACGTAAAACTGGTCCATGACCTGTTGCAATAATGTCTATATCAAGTTTTTCAATTTTATCTATGGCTTGGAGCATATAATTGCTAAAGGGCTTTAGTATAACCCTAAAGTAGTACTCATAAGCATCATCAAAATCTCCCACAAGGTCATCAAATACTCTGTCATCACAATAATGGCAGCCAAAGGCATCACAGGTAAACAGAATCTTGTCTTCTACTAAATAAGTGAACATAGTATCTGGCCAATGTAAAAATGGTGCAGATATGAATCTTAAAGTCTTATTCCCTAAATCTATTTCATCCCCTTCTGATACAATCATGTATTTAAACTCTTTATCTACCATGTTTTTTAAGAAATTTATTGCAGACCTAGTGGCTACTACTGTAGCATTTTTTGCATAGTCCAATAGGTGGGTTAGATTACCTGAATGATCTGGCTCTGTGTGGTTTAACACTATATATTCTATATCTTCAAAGTTAGTTACTTGTTTTATCTTATTTAAATAGGTTTCTTTAAAAGGCTCCTTTGAAGTTTCTATTATGGCCTTTTTCTCAGCATCTATGAAATAGGAGTTATAGGTTGTTCCATACTTAGTCTCCATAACCACGTCAAAAGTTACTAAGCCTGGGTCTAAGATCCCAATCCATGTAACTGAATCATTAATTGGCACTACCTTATTGTCCATAGCTTTCCCCCTTTAACCTAAATCTGACCATTTTTTACAATTTTCAATATATTTTTATATATTTCTACCCTCTTTTATAACCCTTAATCTACTTCTCTAAAGCTTTCTTTGTTTACAAATTTAGTGAATTCCTGAAGCCAAACCAATTCTACAGTGCCAGTTGGTCCATTTCTGTGTTTTGCAATTATTACTTCTCCTATGTTCTTTTTATCTGAATCTTTATTATAATATTCATCTCTATACAAAAACATTACAACATCAGCATCTTGTTCTATGGCACCAGATTCTCTTAAATCTGAAAGTATAGGTCTATGGTCAGATCTAAGTTCGGGAGCACGGGAAAGCTGTGATAGGGCTATTACTGGACAATCTAATTCCTTTGCCAAGGCCTTTAGACCCCTAGATATGGCTGAAATTTCCTGCTGTCTATTTTCCGCCTTTCCATCTAATTGCATTAATTGCAAATAGTCTATTAATACCAGATCCAATCCCTTTTCAATCTTAAGTCTCCTGCATTTTGCCTTCATTTCTGTTAAGGATATACCTGCTGTATCATCTATATATATTTTGGCTTGAGATATAGGACCCATAGCATCAATAACTTGTAGCCATTCATCTTCATTTAAATTTCCACTTATTATTTTTTGCAAATTTACATGGGATACAGAGGAAATTATCCTTTGAACCAATTGTTCTTTACTCATTTCTAGAGAAAAGACTGCTACACTGGCACCAGCCTTCATAGCTGCATTGGTAGCTATATTTATACCTAGGGCTGTTTTACCCATAGAAGGCCTTGCAGCCAAAAGTATTAGGTCTGATTTTTGCATTCCAGATAATTTATTGTCTATATCCACAAAGCCAGTTGTAAGTCCTGTTAGTTCTCCCTCTCTTGCTGCCATCTCTTCCATTTTAGAAAAACTGTCTAGCAAAACATCTTTAATTGGTGCAAATCCTTTATCTATCCTCCCTTGGGTAATGTCAAATATGCTCTTTTCTGCCTCTTCTATTATGCTATTTACATCCTCATTAGCTTCATAACTCTTAGCAATTATATTGTCACAGGACTCAATTAAACGTCTTAGGATGGCTTTTTCCTTAACAATATCACAATAGTACTTAACATTTGTAGTAGTTACTACTCCTCCTGTTAAATCAGTTAAATAAGTAACTCCTCCTACATTTTCTAAGGTTCCTCTTTTTTTAAGTTCTTCAGATAAAGTAATTTTATCTACAGGTTCATCCCTGTTAAATAAACTTACTATAGCTTCAAATATTTCTCCATTGGCATTTTTATAAAAATCTTCCTTATGGAGTTTTTCTATTGCTGTATTTATGGCTTCTTTACTTAAGATCATAGCTCCTAAAACAGATTGTTCTGCTTCTAAACTATGAGGTGGGATTTTCCCCAATACTTGAGCTTCTATTTAAACCACCCCACTATTCTTCTATTACCTTAACCTTCAAAGTAGCAGTTAATTCTGTATATACTCTAATAAGTACATCTTTTGTACCTAAGGATTTAATATTATCCTTCATTTCTATTTTTCTCTTATCTATGTCAATATTGTGTTGTTTTTTTAGCTCCTTTGCTATATCATTGGAAGTTATGGAACCAAAAAGTTTTCCACCTTCTCCTGCCTTACTTTTAATTTCAATAGTTATGCTTTCTATTTTTTCCTTTAGTTTAAGGGCCTCTTCATACTCCTGCCTTTCTTTTTCCCTCTTAAGTTCCATTTCCTTTTCCCATTTACTTAAATTTGATTTTGTTGCTTCTACTGCTAATCCCTTTGGTATTAGGAAGTTTCTTGCATATCCATCTTTAGCATTTACTAGGTCACCAGCTTTACCTAGTCCTTTTACATCCTTTAATAAAATTACCTTCATTATTCTTCACCTTCCCTTAAGTATTCTTCTATTGCTTCTTTTAATATTTCTTCAGCTTCATCAATGGTCTTTCCTTCTATTTGTGCTCCTGCACTAGTTAAATGGCCTCCTCCGCCTAACCTTTCCAGTATTAATTGGACAGAAATATTGCCTAAACTTCTTCCACTTATATGGATTTTATCCCCTGATGGGGTTAAAACAAAGGAGGCTTCTATTCCAAGTATATTTAATAGTTCATTTGCAGATTGGGCTGCTATAAGTAATGAATTCTCATCATCTATATTAAGCCTACCAATGGCTATTTTGTCAAATATTACTTTAGAATTTCTTATTACTTCTGCTTTTTGTATAAATACACTATGCTCATCCCTAAATAGTTGTCTTACACTGAAAGTATCAGCACCTGCCCTTTTTAAAATTGATGCAGCTTCAAAGGTTCTAACACCAGTTTTAAAGGTAAAATTTTTTGTATCAACTGTAATTCCTGCAAGCAAGGCATCTGCTTCATGCTTTTTCAATTTTAGCTTGTCCTGCATATAGTATAATACTTCAGTGACTAATTCACAAGTAGAAGAAGCATAAGGTTCCAAGTAGGTAAGAACTGGATCCTTTATAAATTCAGCACCCCTCCTATGATGGTCTATTACTACAATCTTATCTGTTAAATTTAATAATTGTGGTGCTTCTGTAAAGCTTGGCTTATGATTATCTACCAATACTAATAGGGAGGAATCGTATATCATCTCTTCAGCCTCTTCAGGAGTGATTATATGCTCTAAATACTCTGGGTCTTCCTTTATAATCCTATTGTCAATACTTTTAATAGATGGATTAATACCACTAAGTATCACATATCCATCTTTTCCCCTATTTTTTGCTGCATTTATTATTCCAATAGCTGCACCAAAGGAGTCCATATCTGCATTTTTATGTCCCATTACAAAGACTTCATCAGCCTGATCTATTAACTGCACTAGGGCATGGGCTATAACTCTAGATTTTACCTTGTTTCTCTTTTCTACAGCCTTAGATTTTCCTCCATAGAAGCTTAAATTGTTTCCATCCTTTACAACAACCTGGTCTCCTCCCCTTCCTAAGGCAATATCTATGGCTGCTCTTGCATATTCATAGTTTTCAATAGGATTTTTCCCATTTATTCCAATACCCATACTTAAAGTAACACTTATATCATTTCCCTTATCTATTTCCCTAATTTTATCCAATATTTCAAATCTTTTTTCCTCTATTTCTCTTAAGAATTTGCTTTCTATAACTATTAAATATTTATCACTTTCATATTTTCTTACTAGTCCTTCATTAGCACTAGCAAAAGCATTAATGGTCTTATCTATTTCAGCAAATACTAAGGGCCTATTTACTTCTGAAGTGCTGCTTTTTACCTCATCATAGTTATCTATATAGGCAACACAAACTGCCATTTTTTTATCCATGAATTCTTTTTGTAAATTCACATATTCAGTATCATTTATCCAATAAAGCACTATTGTATTTTCCTTTTTAGTTATGGATTTATTGCTATCAACTATATTATAGTAGACTTTATAATGTTCATTGTTATATTTAGTAGTAATATAAAGCTTATCCTTATCTTTTATTAATTCTTCAACATTAAATTCTGGTATCAAAGTATCTATTTTTTTATTTAGTATATCTTCTTCTTTAACCATTTGGGAAAATTTAGTGTTATACCAGGAAATAGTGTAGTCGGGATTAAGCATTACTAAAGGAAAAGGCATATTAAATACTGCATGTTTTGTTACAGAATCAAATTCTTCTGTTAAGCCTTCAATATACTTAGTCCATTCCTTTTCCATGTTGTTAATATCAACTATATATTTGTATATTAGATAGATCAAAGCTACTGCTGAAAATACAGCTAAGATTGGACGATAATAGGCTATTATAGCTATTAAGATCCCTATAAAAACTAAATATCTTTTCCCATCTTTCCTTTTAAGAAAATCATTATCTCTCATTTTTAACCTCCAATGGGGTCATACTATTTTTCTAAACTTTCTAAAGTCAAATATTACATCTAAAACTCCTATTATAGCAATAATTTGACCTATTAAAGGCAATAAAATAATGCTTACTCCTATTAACAAAAATCTAAGTACTAAACCAATCTTTTTTTCAATTAATTTATAGTCTATAACGGATAATCCTTGAAGTAAAAATGCTAAAAATCCTAGCACATATACATTCCTTATTACAGCTTCAGAATTAAATATTTTTAAATTACTTAACAAGATAGTTATTAGTATCATTATACTAATTCCTAATATAATATTCCTAGGAAGTTTAAATTTTGAAAATCTAGGAATAAAGACTACTCCATAGCCCAATTTTCTCAAAACCAGAGAGGAGATTAAGTAATTAATATATGAAACAATAAAGGATATTATAATCATTATAGAAGGTATTGTATTTAAGAAGTATTTAAAATCTTTTTGTAATGAAGATCTTATCTGAAAAATTTCAAAATCTGTTAATTCATACTCCTTCAGCATTTTAATTTGTGTATCTAAGGCTTGGTTAAAGGCATTTTCAAGTTCATTAACGAGGCTTACTCCTGTAATATTTTTTGAACTATAAAGTATAAGTACCAGTGAAATTAAAAAAATCATAGCAGATATGGATAATATTTCAATTGCCTTCCTTCTTTTTTTAATTCCATATATTATAAATACAGTTAAGGGTCCAAAGGCAATTAATAAAAATACTCCTGAATAAATATCTACCATATATCCTATTAAAAGTGAAGATATGGCTAAGCTTGTTATTCCATAAACTAAACCTTCTTTTATGCCTAAAACAATAAATAAAAGGGGATATAAGGCTACCAATGGCTGAAAATAATATATCCCAAATAAGCAAACTAAGGTAGAAATAATAAGTACAGATAAAATTTCCGCAATCTTATTATTAAAATTTATATTCAACTTCCCACCTCTATTCTACTAATAGCTCCATAAACTTTAACAATTCACTTAAATCACCATACCATTTTTCTATATTATGTTCCTTTTGAATATTTAATTTTATCCTATTTTGAAGGTTATTAAATACATCTTCATAACTTAAACCTACCCTTTTACCCATTAGCAAAGACAATAAAATAATATTTGATATAACTTCTGATATTTCCTTTTTATTATCATCCTCGTCCATAATTAATATTTCATAAAGATAAGCTAAGGAGCTTAATAGTTCACTTTTTAACCATTCCACAGTTCTTATGTTTTTAATTATATCCATATCTTTTATATCATCCATAATTTCACCCTTTTAAAAAGCTTTCTTAATAAAATAATACAGAGTAATAATTTTTCTGTCAATTTGAAAATAAAATTAAAAAGAGAGGATACCCCTCTCTTAGTCTGTAGTATATGGTAATAAAGCAATTTGTCTTGCACGTTTTATAGCCCTTGTTAATTCTCTTTGGTGCTTTGCACAATTTCCATTTATTCTTCTTGGAAGAATTTTTCCTCTTTCTGTAATATACTTAGTTAATCTATCTATATCCTTATAATCTATGTGTTCAATTTTTTCTGTACAAAAAGCACACACTTTTTTTCTTGGCTTAAATTTTCTTTGCACCTTTCTTCCCTCCTTCTAGAATGGAATATTGTCATCATCTATTGGATCGAAGCCATCTATATCTGGGAAATCCATACTATCATTAAAATCAGCAGGGTTGTCAGACTTTTGACTACCTTCTCCCCATTCAAGGAATTCTACCCTATTGGCTACAACTTCTGTAACAAATCTTCTAGTCCCATCCATGGCATCATAGGTTCTTGATTGAATCCTTCCTTGAATTGCTGTAAGCCTACCCTTCCCTAGGTAATTAGCACAATTTTCAGCTTGTTTTCCATAAACAACAATACTTATAAAATCAGCTGTTGGTTGTCCCTTGGCTTCCATTTCCTGTTTTTTCTCTCTAGAAAGTCCTTTATCTACTGCTAGCCTAAAGGTAGCAACTGGAATACCTGTGGTAGTATACCTTAGTTCTGGGTCTTTTGTAAGCCTACCAATTAATACAACATTATTCAACCAAAACACCACCCTAATTATTTATCATCCCTAATTATCATATGTCTAATTATACCATCAGAAATCTTGCATACCCTATCTAGCTCATCAACAGTTTGTGATTGGGACTCAAAATTCATTACAACGTAATAACCTTCCCTATGATCATCAATCTCATAAGCTAATTTTCTCATGCCCCATTCATCAACATTTGTTATAGAGCCATTTTCCTCAACTACACCCTTTAATCTTTCCAATAGTTGATTTCTTTTTTCCTCTTCTAGATTAGGCGCAAAGATAAATACTGCTTCATATTTTCTCACGTTTTTCACCTCCTTTTGGACTAACGGTTCTATTATTAAATAGAACAAGGACTTATCTACTGAATTATATCATTATTATTTTAAACATGCAATAAAAATTTATTAAATCAGCCTTCCATTGCAAAAAGGGCTGCACCTAAGGCTCCACAAATTTCTGGCTCCTCTGGTACAATAATCTTACCCTTCAATCGTTCTTCAAGAGCAGCTACTACTCCAGTATTTTTAGCAACTCCTCCAGTCATCATCCATTCCTTCTCCATTTTTCTGAGGCCAGCTAAGGCTGTAACCTTGGCTGCCACTGAGCCATTAATACCAGCTACTATATCCTCTAGCCTTCTACCTCTGGCAACTAAGGACACTACCTCAGATTGAGCAAATACAGAACACATACTTGAAATAATAATTTTTTCCCTGGATTTAAAACCCAGTTTTGACATTTCTTCTAAGGTAAGGCCTAAGGAAGAAGCCATCATCTCCAAAAATTTTCCTGTACCAGCAGCACACTTATCATTCATAACAAAATCACGAACTTCCCCTTTTTCATTAAGGCGGATAATTTTACTATCCTGCCCACCTATATCTATTATTGTACGGACATTGGGATTTATAAAAAAGGCTCCCTTGGCATGGCAGGTAATTTCAGTAATATCCCTTTCTTTGAATTTAATAGCATTCCTTCCATAGCCTGTAGTAACTATCCTTTTAATTTTATCCTTACTTAAGCCTACCTTTTTTAAAGCTCCATCTAAGGCTTTATTTGCACTATCATTTACATAGGCTCCCGTAGCCTCAGAAAAGGTGGAAATTATATTCTTGTCCTTGTCCAATATAACTACATTAGTAGAAGTGGAACCGCTATCTATACCTGCAAAGTATGCTTTTTCTTTTATATGTATAGGCCTTTTACTTTTAGCTTCATCCTTATTTAAGCTTTCAAAAAAGGCCTGTAATCTTGTTGCCATCTGACCATCCCCTTGGATTGTATAATCTGTTTCAATTTTAAGAATGGGTACCTTTACTCTTTCCCTAATTTTAGCGTACTCAAAGCTATAATAATCGCAAAATTTAACAGTATTATAAATAATCCCAATAAGGTTTGGATCCTCAAAAAGGTATCTTCGGGATGAAATATCATCCATTCTCATACAGGGAATTTGCTTTAGTAATTTCCTTGCATACCAGCCCATTAGCTCCTCAAAATCCATGTCTAAACTAGGCCTTTCAATATATCTTAGGCCTGTACAGGTCTTATTCTTAACAGGAAGGGGGGAAACCTTAAATATTTCACCCATTAAATCATCCCCTAGCCTTCCACCCATAAGTGCTACATAAGGGCCTTCTATGGGCTCTGCTTCTTCAAAGGAATTTAAAAACTTCTTAATATTAAACTTTTTCCTCGTCCTCCCTTCCAACTCTTCAATAAGAGCCAGTAGTTCCTTTTTATATAAAAGATGACTACAAGCAGCTTTCTTTCTTGGTAGATCAATTATTATTACGTCTTGTCCAATTTTTTTTAATATATCATAGAGCCTCCTGATGGAATCACAGCAGGCTGTAAGGACTAAGGTCCCTTTACTATCAGATAACCTGCCAGTGATTATTCCCCTTGATAAACTACATACATTTCTATGAACTAGTTCATCTGCCGAATCAAGATTTTCAAACATAGGGTTATAAAGGAATACTTCTTCATCAAAGGCCTTAAGGATCTCTACAGGTGTATATTTGCAAACATATAGGATCATATATTATCAACCCCTAACATTTCCAAAAAAGCCTGTAATTTTGTTGCCATTTGACCATCATTAACATTTTTCCTATCACAGCCATCTCCATCCAATATTAGGACTGGAAAACCTTCCTCCTTTAAAAGTTCACTTACTAAATGGACATTGCCTAGGGTATGTTTACAACCCCAATGGCAAAAATATACTACTCCATCAGCCTTAAGCTTTTTAGCCATTTTAATAAGGGCCCTTGCCCTATTTTCACCAACCCCATTGGCAATATTAAGTAAAAGCCTCTTTGCCATGGATTCATAAGGCTTGTTTTCATCCATTTCCACCAGGCAGTCAAAATTAATATCACAGGGCAAAAGCTGGCAGCCTTCATTAAAATTAAGCATACTTTTTATTGATTCCTGCCAAAAAGGCATGGTATGTACCCATAGTATTCTCTTTTCCCCCTTGGATTTTCTGGCAGATTTAGTATCTTCCAATAATAATTGAAAATATTTATCTGCTTCATCAGTTCCCAACAATATATGGCTAGGAAATATTTTAAACATTTCCATTGTAAGGGTAGATGATATATATTTATTTGGAAGCATATTTAAATGCTCCTTATACTTTCTTATGGAAGAATTGGAAGCATTTATTGTTTGTCTTAATCTATCCTCCTCCATCTTCCTTCCAACAAGATCTTCTATAATGGCAACCAGCTCCCTTAGCTGACCTGCCACATAGGTAATGGCATCTTCTGTATAGCTATTAGGTACATCCACCATATAATAAGGCACCTTATAATGGTCAGCAATGGTTCTAAAGGTAGTAGAATTAGCATCACAGGCCAAGGAAGTAGTGGCAACAAACTTAGGTGGTGGTATTACATTGGAAAGAATGGCACCTAATAAAACCTTATGATAGGAACAATAGGTTTGTGGAATACCAAAATCTTCAGCATACTCAATAAAGGCCTGTTCACAGCCAGCCCCATTTAAGAAGCAGGCCAAGCCTTCTGTAAACTGGGGCAGTATATCCATGGCATGGAGTATTTGGCAGGGAAAAAATATATTAACTATGGCTGAATT
>JAAYFE010000065.1 GCA_012728365.1 Tissierellia bacterium | reverse complement strand
GCCTCTGCCATGTCCGTAATACTATTTATTCCATCCTTGGTGGTATTTATCATATACAGCCACTTTTTAAGGGAGCAGCAAAGGGGATCCAAAAATTTAAGGCAGACCCAGGCCAGGATGAAGAAGACAGGCCTTTACTATCTAGTACTGGCCCTGGCCCTATTCTTCATAATGTGGCTAATAATCCAGTACCTGGCCATTTTCTCATCAGCTATTACAGATAAGTACAAGGGAGAGGTCTATTTTACCTTGGATAATATTAAGGACACCATCCCTCATATAAGGGATAGCTTTGTAAGGAGTATAATATACTCCCTAGTTGCAGGCTTTTTTGCCAGCCTAATAGGCTTGGTACTGTCCTTTTATTCCTATATATTAAAGAGCAAGTTTATCAAGATAATAGACTTTATATCCAATATGCCCTATATAGTGCCAGGAACCTTTTTTGGGCTAGGCTATGTATTTGCCTTTAATGAGGAGCCCTTAAAGCTTACGGGAACGGTCATTATAGTTATACTGAACCTAATATTTAGGCAGATTCCCATGTCCTTAAGGGTCATACAGAGCAGCATGACCCAGATAGAAAGGGCAACCCTAAATTCTGCCAAGGATCTGGGAGCCCACAATCTATATATTTTAAAGGATATGGTACTGCCTATGAGCTATCCAGGACTATTTTTATCCTTTACCAATGCCTTTATATCGTCCATGACCACCATAGGGTCCATAATATTTTTAGTATATCCCAGCAGGAAGCTGGCCACCTTTGTACTGTTTGATCTGGCCTCCAGCGGCAAGTACAAGGTAGCCTCAGTTCTTTCCTGTGTTATAATCATAGTGTGTTTATCTGTTAGCTTAATATCCCATAGAATATTTAATAGGAGTAGTAAATATGTTTCTACAAATTAAGAATCTAACTAAAAAATATAATAAGGTGGAGGCAGTAAAGAATATTTCCTTTTCTGCCAAGGAAAAGGAAATAATATGTATCCTGGGGCCTTCAGGCTGTGGCAAGACCACCATTCTCCAGTCCATAGGTGGCTTTATCAAAATAGATGAGGGAGAAATCATACTAGACGGTGTAAATATAGAAAAGCTGGAGCCGGAAGAAAGGGAAATAGCCACAGTATTTCAGTCCTATGGCCTCTTTCCCCATAAGACTGTAATTGAAAATATAATATATGGCTTAAAATTTAGGAAGTATAGGAAGAGGGATGCCATAGCAGAAGGTAAGAAAATGCTTGAAATATTAAACCTTGTGGGCTATGAAAACAAGAGGGTAACAGAGTTGTCTGGAGGGGAGCAGCAAAGGGTGGCCCTGGGCAGGGCCCTGATTGTTAAGCCCAAGCTACTTCTTTTAGACGAGCCCTTTTCAAATTTAGATACCAACTTAAGGGCTTCCATGAGGAAGGAGCTTCTAAGAATTAGGGACCATTTTAACATTACCATGCTCTTTGTAACCCATGACCAGGAGGATGCCTTTTCCATAGCCGATAGGATAATCGTAATGAATAAGGGCAGGATTGAACAAATAGATACGGCAAGGAATATATACTTTAATCCAAGGACAGAATTTGTCCTTAACTTCATAGGTTCAGCCAATGTGGACAGGGGCTATTTTGTAAGGCCGGAGGCCATTAGAGTATCTCCTGAGGGTAAGGAGGCCACAGTCATAGATAAGACTTTCAAGGGAGCTTTCATTGAGTATATTTTAGACTATAAGGGTAATAAATATAAGATGCTTAGGTTAAACAATGAAGAAGAGTTTGAAATAGGAAGTAAAATAAAAATAGAAATGGAAATGAGGGAAATATGAGGATTTTACATGTTTTAGCTCAACTACCAACCAGAACGGGTTCTGGAGTTTACTATTCCAATATGGTGGAAGAATTTAAAAAGTATAACCATGACCAAAGGGCCATATTTGCCTACCAGGATGATTTTAAGTGGAATACTTTAGATGAAGAGCACCAATATGCAGTGGAATTCAAATCTGAAGAAGTGCCCTTTCCCATAGTGGGCATGAGCGATGTAATGCCCTATGACAATACTCTGTATTCAAATATGACTGATGAAATGATGGCTCTTTGGAAAAAGGCCTTTAGGAAGAGGCTTGAAAGGGCTAGGGAGGAATTTGATCCAGACCTTATATTTGCCCACCACCTGTGGATCCTAACTTCCATGACCAGGGATGTCTTTCCAGATAAGAAGGTCATTGGCATCTGCCACAATACAGACCTAAGGCAGGCTAGGATAAATCCCCATATTAAGGAAGAACATGTAAAAAATATTCATAGGCTGGACTATGTATTCTCCATTTCTGAGGAACAAAAAGATGAGATAGTAGAAATATACGGCCTAGATAGGGATAAGATCATAAATGTGGGAGGAGGATACAACCAGAATATATTCTATCCTCCAGAGGAAAAAACCTATGCTGATAAAATAAGGCTG
>JAAYFE010000064.1 GCA_012728365.1 Tissierellia bacterium | reverse complement strand
TTTACCTTTGCCATAACCATACCTCCTTTACCTTTAAATTTAGGCCAATATCTTCTTAAGGGCATCTATCAATCTATCTATATCAGACTTCATGTGGATTTCTGTAATGCAGTAAAGGGCACTATTGCCTAGCTCTGGAAACTCCTTGGACAGATCCTTGCCTCCAAATATCTCAAAGTCTAGTAGTTTCCTGTTTATTTCTGCCACAGTCTTGCCAGTATCGTCAAAGTTAACTATGAACTCCTTAAAGTGGGCTGAGTTAAATAAGGGTGTTTTAACTCCTGGAATTTCACTTAACTTCTTCTGGGCATAGGCTACCCTCTGCATGATACCTTCTCCTAGCTCCTGCATGCCTTGGGGTCCCATAAGGGCAAGGTATACTCCTGCTGTTATTCCCCATAGGGCAGTTTGGGTACCTAAGAAGTCCTTGGCATTTTCCCTGGATGCATAGGAGGTTCTTTCAAAGCTTACATCTCCAAAACCATATTCTCCTTCCCTGGTGGTTTCTGTTATGCCCCATAGCTGGGTAGGATATTCAGCCACATATTCTTCCTCATCCCTGGAAGATATAAAGCCTGCCAATCCTCCACCTGCATTCATATGGATGCCTAAGGGTTGCAGTTCTCCACAGGCTATGTCTGCTCCATAGTGGCTTGGAGGAGCTAGTACACCTAGGGAGCTAGGATCTACTCCTACAACACTTATGGCACCATGGTCATGGGCTATTTTGGATATTTCCTCTCCCTGGCTTTCTATGAATCCCAGGTAGGATGGATTTTCAAAGTAAACAGCTGCAGTCTTGTCTGAAATCTTGCTCTTTAAGTCTTCTAGGTCCATGAGACCTGTATTTTTATCATAATCTATTAGCTTAACTTCAATGAAGGGTTTACACAAGTTCTTAATGCAAAGTAGTCTGTCTGGTGATACAGTCTTAGGTACAAGTACTTCATTTCTGCCTGTTATCCTGGCTGCCATTCTGATGGAAAAGCCTGCTGCCATACCCCAGTCGTAGGTTGGAGTACTGACCACATCAAAATCTAATAGTTCTCCTAGCATGCTGGCAAATTCAAATATGGCCTGATACTTACCATGGTCTGCATAGGCTGCTCCTACATAGGCTGTTAAAAACTCATCTCTGGAATTGATGGTATCACATACTTCTGGTACATAGTGTTGCCAGGTGCCTCCACCCAAGAAGCTTAAGTACTTTTTGCAGTCCTTATCCTGGCCTAATAGTTCTTCCACATGCCTTCTTAATTCATACTCTGATAAAAGGGGCTCTGGTAAATTCATCTTGCCTTTAAATCTTAAACGTTCTGGAATTTCTGCATATATTTCTTCAACACTTTCTAATCCTAATTCTTTTAACATCTGTTCCTTAATTTCTGGTACCGAGTTAGGTATATAAGGATATACAACTTTACCCATGCTCATCCCTCCATCAACAAATTTTATTCATAGCTTGTCCACAATTTGGGAATATTAAAAAACTATCCTATAAGGATCACCTCCTCTAGCATAGGTCTACAATAGGGCCGTTAAAAATGGGAATTTCTGATATTACTGCACTACTAGGATGACATGAATTAAGATGAAGAGTATCAGAGTGGAAAATTGACTACAGTTTCATTATAGTAAATATTCAGAATGTTGTCAATTGACAAAACACCCAATTTTTCCCTTTTATTCTATAAAAATAGCCATAGGCCCTGTGCAAATAATGCCTATGACTATTTCCGTGTAACTTTTGATTATCTATAAAAATAGTACTATTCTTTTAATATTTTATCAAACTAATAGAAAGGTGTATTTTTTGTCCTTTATTGTCAGGAAAAATTTTATAAAAGTATTGATAAATATATGTAACTTTGTTATTTTTAATATTAAAATGAAGGAGGCTTTCTGATGAACACTAGAAAATTAGCAATATCTGCTCTTCTTACTGCCCTAGCACTTATAATTCCCTTTATAGTTGTTTTTAAGGTGATCATTCCTCCCTTTACAGCAACCCTGGGATCCCATGTACCCATGTTTATATCCTTCCTTTTGGGTCCTAAGGTGGCTATAATGGTAGGACTTGGGTCTGCCTTAGGTTTTTTCTTAAATCTTGGTTCCATAGTAGGCTTAAGGGCCTTTATGCATGTATTTGTTGGCCTTTTAGGTGCCCTTTTAATTAGAAAAGGAGTATCCTTTCAAAGGGCATCTATAATTACAGCACCCTTGCATGGCCTACTTGAAATGCTGGTGGTTATGCCCTTTGTAGGATTTGATGTGTATAATATATTAATCATTACTGGAGTTGGTACAGTCCTACATCACTTTGCCGATGGAGCCATAGCCTATATTATTATTAATGTTTTAAAAAAATCCAGGGTAGCCAATTTACTAAAGTAAAAAAGTGACCATAGGGTCACTTTTTTAAGTTCTTTACTCGTATGTAATGGTGGCTACATACATACCATTATTTTCAATATATTCTATATCAATTATTTCAAGTATTGATTCTTCATTTTCCATGATCCACTTATTTACCTTCTCTTCTATAGTTGAACCATCACCACCCATCTCTAAAAAGGATACATGTTTCACTGAACCACCCCTTAATAGCTATTTATACTTATATATATTCTATTAAGGGGCTTTACTTGCCAGTTAATTTAATGCCCTTTTCTACAAATTCTATCTTTTTCTCCTTAAGGAGCCTGCCAACTGCCCTTTTAAAGGCAGATTTGCTCATATGCAGTTCCTTTTTAATCTCTTCAGGTGAAGAATGGTCACTGAAGGGGAGAAATCCTCCCCTTTCCTTAGCTTTTTCCAGTATTTTTTCTGCATCCCTTTCCATCTGTACATAGGACTTGTCCCTTAAGCTTAAGTCCAGCTTGCCATCTTCCCTTACCCTGGTAACCCTTAAATCTACTTCATCTCCAGGGGCATAAACCCCTATTAACTCCTTTTTAGGAATTAAGCCTTCATACTTATTGTCTACTGCCACAAAGGCTCCTATATCTTCATGGATGCTATATATAGTTCCCTTGACCCAATCATTTTCCTTATATGGAGAATCAGATCTTAAAAAGTCTTTAATTTTCATGGTGGCACACAGCCTATCAGACTTATCAATATAGAGGCCTACCAGATATTTGTGGCCCCTTTCTAGCTTGGTAGTCTGCTCCTTAAAGGGTAAAAACAAATCTTTTTCCAGTCCCCAGTCTAAAAAGGCCCCTATTTTAGTTATGTCCTTTACCTTCAGTAGGCCTACTTCTCCCAGGGTAATTTTAGGCCTTCTGGTGGTGGCAATAAGCCTATCTTCTGTATCCCTGTATATAAAGACCTCTAGGCTGTCTCCAACCTTTACACCCTTAGGTACCTCCCTTTGGGGTAGTAAAACTTCTTCTCCACTTTTTCCTTCCAGATCTGTTAGGTAAACCCCAAAGGGAACCTTCCTTTTAACCTTTAGCTTTTGCATCTCTCCAAGAAAAATCATTCCTACACCTCTAATCCTTATTTAATACCTCTAGTATTTCATATTTAGTATGGCCTTGTAAAGGGTATTTATATTAGAATTTGTCATAGAAAATATTTTCGTCTGTAAAGCCTTTTTTCTTTAATAGTTCAACTACTGTATCTATCATGGCAGGGCTACCACATAGATAGGCTTCTTTATTGTCTGCATTTTCTATATCCTTTTCCAGATGGACATTTACCCTACCTCTGGCCCCAGTCCACTTGTGTTCTTCTGTTACCCTGGATAAGGTTGGTATAAATTTAAAATTAGGTATTTTTTCTTCAAAGTACTTAATTAAATCTAATTCAAACAGATCATCAGGAGTCCTGGCTCCAAAGTAGAAGGTAGCCTTCCTGTCTATTTCATTTTCTGCCATATAGTGAAGTATGGAAAGAATAGGTGCAATACCAGTACCTACTGCCACTAATATCATTTCCTTATCCCTATTGTCATGATAGTAGAAGTCTCCATAGGGACCATTTATATATACCTTATCCCCTTCTTTAAGGAATTTATGAACATAGGTGGTGGCAGTACCTCCTGTATAGCCAATATAAAGGTCTATATGGTTCTTGTCATGAGGGCTGGATGCAATGGAATAAGCCCTATAATCTTCTTCATCATTTCCATCATAAGCTGGTATTTTTAACTGTATATACTGGCCTGGTTTAAAGTCAATTTCAGCTCCTTCACTTAATCTTAATCTTACCTTTTTAATTACAGAGGTCATATCTTCTATAAGCTCTACAGTGGCTTCATATTCCCTAACATTAAATAGCTCTTCTGGTATATATATTTTCATGTCCTCTTTAATTTTACACTGGCAGGACAACCTCATACTGTTCTTTAACTCTTCCTCCGTTAACCAGGTTAATTCTGTAGGCAGAACCTGGCCTCCTCCTTCCAGAACCTTTACTTTACAATAGCCGCAGGTTCCCTTGCCACCACAGGCTGAAGGTATAAATATCTTTTCCTCTATTAAGGCTGATAGTAGGGTACTTCCTCCCTTTACAATATATTCCCTATCCTCATTTATAACCAGCTTCTTTTCTCCATAATTTGCAATGGTCCTATCGGCCAGGGTTAGTAAAATGGCCAGTATACCAGTAAAGCCTGTAACAACAGCTGTAGTTATAATTATGGTTTCCATATTATCCCCCCTATTGAATCTGTACAATACCTGAGAAGCCAACGAAGGCTATGGCCATCAGTCCAGTTATAATTAGGGTTATACCTGGTCCTTCTAAGCCCTTAGGTAGTTTGTTGTTTTTTATTCTTTGCTTGGCTCCTGCCATGGCAACTATGGCCAGGGTCCATCCAAGACCAGAACCTGCTGCATAGCCTACAGATTGGAGGAAGGTGTAGTTTCTTATTATCATAAATAGGGATACTGCAAATACTATACAGTTAACTGTAATTAGTGGTAAAAATATACCTAAGGAATAATAAAGGCTTGGAAAATATCTTTCAACTATCATTTCAATAAGCTGTACAAAGGCAGCTATGGTTATGATGAAGACTATAAATCTTAAGTACTCTAAATTTAGGGGTACCAATACATATTTGTATAAAAAGTAGTTAATAATTGCCGTAGCAGTTGTAACAAAGGTTACAGC
>JAAYFE010000063.1 GCA_012728365.1 Tissierellia bacterium | reverse complement strand
TTATGTGTGTATTTATTAGTCATTAGATAACCACCACCTATCTAATTATAATATATATTAATATTAGATAGGTGGCAAATATCCAATAAGCCTTCATCCCAATGACTAAAGTCATGGGCTTTCGGCTAGGTTTTTTGTAAACGGGCAGCTTTAAAGCATGTGTAATTTGAGCTCCAACAAAATTAATGGCTATACCAATAGGTATAAGCAAAATAACAAACATATTAATGCCTTTTTTTGTTGAATTTGACATTTTACAGTCTCCTATTTTTGTTTTTTTATATTCTATAATTTAGTTAAACGATTACCTATCCATTTTAGCATCTGGGTAATTTATTGTCAATTTGAAATTTTAATAAAAAAACACAGTAAAAATACTGTGTTTTGAATAATATTTATCCTTTATACTATACATAAACCTGCTCTATTAACACTAAATTTCCTTAACTACTTCATTGTCTTCATAACTTATCCAATCACTATAACCACCAACATAAAATATAGGAGATAAACCTGCTGCCTCCATAAATAATAGATTTACTGTAGGAGTTATTCCTGAACCACAATGGACTATTATCTTATCATAACCAGCTAGATCTTTATAATGCTCTTTAATTTTAGACTCATCATAATCTTCATAAAACCTGGCCAAATCTGTCCAAGGAAAATTTACAGCACTTGGTATGTGTCCAGGTACCTTGTCAATAGGTTCTATTTCCCCTCTGTATCTTTCAGCCACCCTTGAATCAACTATTACCTGATTTTTATTATTTATAGCTTTCTTTACATCTTCTACATCTGCCACCATATTTTCCTGCAGATTAAAGGATAAGTCTCCTCCCTTAACTATTTCTGGTACTTCAGTAGTTAAAAGAGAAAACTTCCCTGGATCCTACACTCAGGTGTGGCAGATAGTTCTAAACATATTAAAAAACATACTGGCTGTGTTTAGTTCTTCAGCTGTTAACTTATTGCTGACCTTTATTTCTTCATATTCCCTGTCTCCATCTTCAAATATTTTTAACATCTTAAATATATATACCAGATTAATGGCCTCATCCCTATTTAAGTTTAAGGCCTTAAAAAATTTAATTTTATCTTTTATATAGTAATTGGCTATTATACGAGCAAATTCATGGGTATAGGCCCCTGCCACATTGTTGTAGAGGGATAGGGCCTTGGCCATCTCTTCAATTTCCAAATCCTTAGATGACAGATACTTAAATATTTTTTCCAGGTCCTCTCCACCTATTTCTTCCCAATTAGCCCAGTATAGTTCTTCCAGCAGTGTAAGCCTTTCTTCTAATGAAGAATTAGCCCTATTTAAAATTCCTAATATATTCTTGTCCATATAGATTCTCCTTTACTTAATATCCATCCCTCTTTAACTAGCCCAATAGTTCCTTCTCCCATTCTTCCTCCTTAAAGGCCACCAGAACCCTATCCTCCCCTACTAAGATAGGCCTTTTTACCAGCATACCATCTGTAGAAAGGATTTTTATCAGCTCCTCCTCTGACATGGTTTTGATCCTTTCCTTAATATTTAATTCCCTGTAGGCCTTTCCACTGGTGTTGAAAAATTTTTTTATAGGATAAGGACTCTTTTTAATCCACTCACTTAGTTCTTCCTCAGTAGGATTCTCTTCCTTTATGTTCCTTTCCTCATATTCAATCTTCTTCTCATCAAGCCAGGCCTTGGCCTTCCTACATGTAGTTCATCTAGGATAGCATAAAAACAAGTACTTCATTATCTTTCCTCCCTTTTCCTTAAAGCTTTTTATTTTCACTTAATATTTACCCCTTAGAAACAATTTTATTTACCCAATCCTTAAATGGCTCTGCCTGTTAATGGCTGGGCAGCAGATGATTTGCCCATAGCTAAAAGGCACCTTAGAGGGGCCTGGATCTCAACCACCCTCAATCTGGACTGGCCCTCTACAGGAGCAAGGAATACAAAGAATGATAGTGAACGAATAGAAAGAACAAAAAATGAGCTTATAGCCATCTTAGATAAGGCAGCAGAACTAAATATGAATGCTGTTTTCCTACAGGTTAGCCCAGAAGGGGATGCCTTTTATGAATCGGATATAGTACCCTGGTCCCGCTATCTTACAGGCAGCTTTGGTAAGGATCCTGGCTTTGATCCCTTAGCCTTTGCCATAGAAGAAGCCCACAAGCGTAATCTTGAACTTCACGCCTGGTTTAATCCCTATAGGGTAGCCATGTACACCGACACTGCCACCAGGGAAAGTCTTAATATAGAAAAAAGTGTTTACAAGGAACACCCTCATTGGATAAGGGCTGCCAACGAAAAACTTGTTGTGGACCCTGGTATACCTGAGGCAAGGAAATGGGTAGTAGACAGGGTCATGGAGGTAGTTAAAAACTATGATATAGATGGAATACACTTTGATGACTACTTCTACAATGAAGCATATATAGGGGAACTAGATGATAATGATACCTTTAAAAGCTATAATTCAGGCAATTTTTCTAATAAAGGAGACTGGAGAAGGAACAACACCTATCTTCTTATAAAAGAGCTTTCCCAGGAAATAAGAAAGGCAAAGGCCTGGGTAAAGTTTGGTATAAGCCCAGCTGCTGTATGGAGAAACAAGCAGGATGATAAAAATGGTTCCAATACCAAGGCTGGGGTTCCCAACTATGATAGAAGCTTTGCTGATACTAAGAAGTGGGTAGAGGAAGAAATAATAGACTATATTGCACCCCAGGTTTATTTTGCCTTTGATAACTCTTATGTTCCCTATGGAGAAATTGTAAACTGGTGGTCCAATGTAGTAAAGGGTAAAAATGTCCACCTATACATTGGACAGGCCTTATATAAGGTAAATGACCCAAATTATCCCGATGTAAGTTTTAAAAATCATAAGGCTGTGGAAGAGTTTACCCGCCAGCATAAATTTAATATTGAAAAGCCTCAAGTTATGGAAGCATCATGTTTAGATTTAGAAACTTTTATGATACTCAAAAAGAGGAAGTTGTAAATACCATAGAAAATAAGCTGTGGTCAACAAAGGCCCTAGTTCCGGTAATGGACTGGAAGGGTGGACAACCACCTGAAAGACCTACTGAAGGCAAGGTAGAAGCCCTTTCCTATGGCAATAAATTGACCTGGACTGATGAGGATGAAAATACGACCTATTATGCCATTTATAGAACAAGGAAAGGAAATATCTTAGATATTAACTCTAATGGAAGTGCTATGGAACTTATAGCAACTGTGAGAAAAAGTAATAAGGCTGTCCAGGAATTTATAGATGGAACAAGCAAGGGCTTAGATGAAGTAGTATATGCTGTTACTGCCCTGGATAGGCTCCACCATGAAAGCCAGGAGCTAATTATAGGTAAAGATCAGTCAAATTATTTTTACGATGTCAACAGGGGACAGGCCTGGGCCATAGATGCCATTGATGGCCTTTATGATAAGGGAATTATAAAAGGAGTAGACAATGGCAAATTTGCCCCCATCAGGAATATAAGCCGGGCAGACTTTCTAATTATGGTTATGAATTCCTTTGGCCTAAAACCATATACCCAGGTAAAGGATAATTTCTCTGATGCTGGCAACAGATACTATACCAACTATTTAGGAACAGCCAAGGCCCTTGGCCTTATACTGGGGGTAGGCAACAACCTATATATGCCTGAAAAAAATATATCCCGCCAGGATATGTTTGTTCTTCTGTATCGTATTCTAGATAAGGTAGGAAAAGTTCCTGCAAATACAGGAAAGGCTAAAAAGGCCCTTGAAGACTTTAATGATATAGATGAAATTAATGATTATGCTCTGGAAGCAATTAAATATCTGGTTGAAGCAGGCCTGGTTCAAGGCAATAATAACAGGCTTAAGCCTAAGGCCATGGCCACAAGGGCAGAGGCAGCCCAGTTACTATACAATATTATCTCAAATATAAAATAGGGTGGTTTCTACCACCCTATTTTTCCTTTACTATGGCCATTGCCAATTAGCAAAGGTAATTAAAAAGGCTGGTAGTGGTGCAGCATTTTAAATACTGCCCTACAGATATTTATCTATCTTATTTCACAAAAACATACCTATCTTTAGTAGATAAGTCTTCCCTATAAACATAACCTAGTCTATAAAATTCTTTAATATCTTCTACCTTAACTATTTTATTTTCTGCCATAAATCTTACCATCTCCCCCCTGGCCATCTTAGCCAGGGTACCCTTTTGCTTCACCCTGCCATCTATTAACTCTCCAAAGACACAGGTAATAAAGCTTATGTCCTCAGTTAAATACTTAGATACACACTGGCTGTACTCCACAGATGCCAGATTTATAATACACCTGCTTTCTGCAAATAAATATTTAGCTATATGATCTGCCCAAAAGTCATACATAGACTTGTATTTCCACCCTCTAGGCCTTGCCTGCATCTCCAGCCTATAGGGGGTGACACCATCAATTTCTACTCCTACTAATTTAGATAAAAAAATTCAGTAACCCCCGGACAAGTTCCCTAATATATTGTAGTGAGGAAAAAATCATATATTAATAAGGAGGTGTAAATATGGCAGTTAAACTATTTAAATTAGTAGTAGAAGCAACTACCACAACAGATGTTCAGGCCAATCCTGTAGTAAACTTATATTTCTATGAAGTTAATGATGCCCATAGGGTTGACAATGACCTTCAAATTCCAGCCAATGCATTTTCTGATCCAAATGGAGACCCTGCAACTACTCTTGAACCTGTTGCTGATGGATACCATGCCCTGTATATAAATGGAGTACAACAGCAAGATGTTCTATTTGAAGTTGTAAATGATGGTGACCAGCTTAATATTTTGGGTGTAGCAAATGAAATCCTTACAGGTACGCCCATTGTTTATGTAGTAACGAATTTTGAACCAATAGCCACTTCTGATACCACAATAGCAACTTAATTAATAGATTAGGATGTGCAAGCTTTGCACATCCTCCAGTACTTAAATAATATGGAGTGATACTGGTGTATAGGGTAGATGTTTACCAGTATAACGCCCTGTCTGATGGGGTGAAAAAAGTTTATACAAATGCTGATGAATTAAAGGAATATGGCAATAGGGGTATTCTTGATCCTAATAAGGTGTCCTATTATAGCCTGTTTATTAATGGCATCCTGCAGCCAAAGGCTAACTATGAAATAGAAGAAGGTCGCCTTACCTTAAAAACTGAAGATGTACCCCTAAAGGATTCCACTATAATTCTAACCTTTGTTACCATTGCTGAAAAGGAAGAAATATCTTCCCAATTTAACTCTCTAAGGGCTGAAGGTATGCTGCCTTCTGGTCAAATTGCCCTTGGCTCTGTTACAGATTTAAATATTGCCATTGATGGGCTTAATGATTCAAACCTACAAGTTGAAAAAAACATTGTAGCCGGACCTAAGTTTGTTTACATAGGTCAAATATGCCAATGGGAATTTACCTTAAGAGTAAGCAACACAGCCAATGAAGCAATTAGCAATATAGTGGTAACAGATAACATTCTTTTAGATTCAATCATAAATATAAAGAATTTATCTCTATCTCAAGGTAATATTATCATAGAAAATGGTACTATTACCTGGGGCATAGACACACTGGGCCCAGGAGATGCTGCCACTGCTATATTTAGGCTTGAAGGTTTCTTTAATGCCCATGGTAGCCGCTTTGTAGGCAGGGCCTTTGCAACTGCCACTGCCACTGCAGGCCCTATATCCAGCCCCATTGTTCACGGTGAAAAAGTAGAAGTAAATAAGGGTATATTTATTACAAACACCATCATATCAGGCCCTGTACAAGTAAGGGCTGGAAATATAAATACTTGGAGGGTTGAGATAAAAATATCCAACTTAAGCAATGAGGCTATTGCTGATATTTTAGTAATGGATAATTTATTCATTGAAAAAATACATGATATAAGGCTCCTTAATTCATCAAAGGGACAAGTAAAATTATATAAAAGTAGAATACTATGGAAGATAGAAAAGCTTAAACCACAGGAAATTTCTCTACTGATCCTGGACATAAAGGGAGCCTTTAATTCAAAGGGACTTAAAAATTTAAGTGCTGCCCTAGGAGTAGGAAATACACCCCAAGGCATAATTTTTTCAAATGTGGCTAAGGACTTTCAAATAGCAGTCTATCCAAGCTCAGCTAAGATTAATAAAGGATTGGTCTTAGAAAAAGAACTAGTCAAGGAGCCATTGGCGGACTTTTTAAATACCTTCAAAAAATGGACCTTCTCCATTAAAGTTACAAATACAAGCAGGGATTTTATAAGAAATATAAATGTAACAGATTATTTACTATTTGATAAATTAGCTTATATAAAGAATATATCTGCTTCCTCAGGCACCATTTCTATTATGGATAATTCCATTATATGGCATATTGATGGCCTTTATCCTGGTGAGTCTTTAGTAGCAACCTTTGAAGTTAAAGGCCTTTTCTCTACTACAGGCCTGCGAGCAGCAAACAGGACCCTTGCAACGGGCTTTACTTTCAAAAGAAATAGCTGTATCTTATCAAATATTGCTTGTGGACAATTAATTAATATTTTTGACCCTATAAAGGACCTAAGGAAGACCTGTATACTGGTGGATAAGGTATTTTCCCAGTATCAGGATAGAATTTGTATTGACAATATGGCTGTATATATAGGGGAAGAAGATTTTAGAAAAATTGTATTTAAGGCTGGATTTATAGTCCCTGATAGCTTGAAAATATACGACTTACACAATCAGCCCCATTTTAAGAGGGTTAGGTTTATATTAAAGGTTCCCTTCCAGATAATTACTACAAACAATAAGACTATAGATGGTTATCTGCCAGATATATTGATGGATATAGTTATGTACATGTCAGAAGCAAGGGATGAATTTACATTTGACATTAGTGTAGAAACCAGCTCAAAACTTTTGCGGCCTCCTATTAAGGAAGATAATAGGTTGAACTTTCCTGTTGGAGTATTTATTAAAGTTGGGGCTGTAGGAAAGGTTCAATTAATGGTACCTGCTTATGAATTTACATCATATTATTCTACACTGGAAAAAATAGAAGATGCTTCTATGTATAAGCTTCATATACTGGAAGACCTTTTTAACTACTATCTATCCCATAATGAAGAAAAAACAAATGCTACTCTGGTAAATCAATGCCCTCATATATTTGCTAGTCTAAAAGTTGAAAAATATATTGTAAGAGGCCCCTTAATGGTCAGTTCTGATACAGCTAATACCTGGATGGTGGAGATTAGGGTTACAAATGATGGAAATGGCCCAGTTAGCCATGTAGCTGCAATAGATACCCTATTCTTAAATAACTTAATTAACTTAAATATAATAGGTACTTCTAAAGGCTATGTATGGGAAAAGGAAAATAAGATAATATGGAATATAGGGACATTAAATTCCAATGAAACAGCTGTACTATTGGCTCAAGTAACCGGATCCTTTTATAATGATTCTGCCTATACATTAAGTGTAGAACACCATCAATATAATACTGTTTCAGATGGTGAGAGTGATGTCTATACTAATTATGATGAATTAACTGAATATGGTAACTTAGGCATTCCTGATCCAGATGAAGTTTCCTTCCTGAATCTTTATGTAAATGGAGTATTGCAACCTAAAATAAACTATAAAGTAGAACAAGGAGTCCTAACACTGTTAACTGATGATGTGCCTATTGCAGGTGCACCAATTATATTAGAGTATTTTAAAATTAAAAACAAGGATGGTCAATTAATAAAGGCAGATGTTTACCAGTATAATACCATGGCTCAAGGAAAAAGTATTTATACAAATGATGATGAGTTAACAGAATATGGTAATCAGGGTATATTAGATCCTGAACAGGTATCCTATATTAATCTATTTATCAATGGAGTTATACAGCCAAAGGTTAACTATTCAGTAACAGAAGGCAGCCTTGAACTACAGGCAGAACCTTTGCCTATTTTAGGAGCACCTATTATTTTGCAATTTATTACTTTCTTATAGCTAAATTTCACTCCTTTTTAATATAAAAGCTGTAGCTATTGTTCCTAAGGAAATAATGGGAAAAGGTAGATTTAAGGAAATGGCTTTAGAAACAAATAAGGGCAATCATTTTAGAATATATAACAATAAGGAAGAAGCTGAAAAATGGCTTTTAAATAATTAAGGACAATTGATTAATCAATTGTCCATTTTATTAAGTAATCCTTTAACTTTTCAAACATTTGCATGACAACAATTAACACTATAACCAAGAATATAAAACCAACCCAGGTATAATCATATAGTCCAAAGGTAGAGTATTTTTTCACAAAGAAACCCATACCATACTCTGTACCATACATTTCCACATATACTAACATAATGAAGGTGCTACGAAGGGAGCTTACAAATCCTGATAAAATAGTAGGACTTGCTGCTGGTAAAATTACTTTAAAAAGCAGTTTTAAACCACGTAATTCCAAGGTGGTAGCCTTGTCTAAATAGCGCTTATCAATGGGCATTATACCATTTATAGTGGCAAAGAGTGTTGTCCATACGGTGCCATAAACAATAAGAAATATTGATGCTACTTCAAAATTAGGTGCTAATAATAATACAAATGGAGACAGGAGAATAGATGGCACACAGCTAAGTGCATATATAATGGGATAAAGTGCATCTCTAAGCCACTTTACCAATCCCAGGATTGTACCTACAACTATTGAAAAAATTAAGGATATTGTAATAGAAGGAAACATAAGCTTAAAGGATGATACCAAGTTAATCAGCATTAGATCTTTGCTAGCTTCAAAGGCTTTTTTCATACTGTCTACCTTTGGAAATAAATAGGGATTAGCCCGTCCACTTTCTGTATAGTATATATATGATAGTATTAATCCTAGGAATAGGATAAAAGTAAGCCAATATTTTTTAATAAATGTTTTTATCCTTTTAAGAATACCTCATCATCTCCTCTTTACTATTTATAGCCTTTAAATACCAATGTAGGTTTTTGCATGAATGCAAAAACCTACATTGAAAATTTTTATAAGTTGTTTTCTTCATAGAACTTAAGCATTCTATCATAGAATTCTTTATCCTGTTCGCCATATTTTTCTATTACTTCACTTAAAGCACTTTCATATAATTCTGTGTTTATATGATTTTCTATATTTATTTCCTTAGCTTGGTCACTTAAGAAACCAGTCTTATCTAATATACCCCATGCACGGATAACTGAATTTCTAAGTGGATCTGCATGTACTACATAGTGATCATTTAACATATATGCAGCTACATATTCTTCAGTAGTTCCAATGCTTTCAGCCTGTAGTTTAACACATTCTTCCTTATTGGCTTCATAGTATTGTTGAGCACGAATTAGGACCCTTAGTATAGCTTTGATTGTATTAGGATTGTTTTTTACAAAATCTGTTTGGGCCACTAGACGGCAGCAAGAATAGTTTGGCATAACATCCCCTTGATATGTAACAATTTCTACTTCTTCCATGCTATTTACAGAATAATTTTGTCCAGTTCCCATTAAGGCATAATCAACTTCACCCTTAATTACTGCAGCTAAAGCATCATTGTAGCTATCATAGGTAACCCATTCAACTGCTGAAAGTGGATCTTCATATCCTAGATCCATAACTGCTCCTGTAAATGCAAAGTAAGCTGGATTACAAGCAAATCTTTTACCAATTAAATCTTCAATTCCATTCCATGCAGTACCTGCACGTGCAACAACAGGCATACATCCCTGTACCATATGGCCACCAAATATAGTTAAGTCCACTCCAGATGCAATTTGTTGCAATGGATTACTGGTACCTGCATTTGAAACAACATCTACCTTGCCACTAGATAACAACTGCATAGCATCAGCATTTTCTGTTCCATGTACAATTTCAAGGGTAATGCCTTCTTCTTCAAAATATCCCATTTCTTGAGCAATTGTAACTAATACATTGCCACTAGTACCATAATTCCATCTAACTACACTTGTTTCAAGTTCATTTTCTGTAGTTTCCTCAGCTTGAGTATTTTCACCACAGGCTGTTAATACAAGTGCAGCAACTAGTACTAAAAGCAAGAGGGTAATTCTTTTTTTCATCTTCATTCTCCTTTCTAAAATTTACTTAGCTTATATTTATAAATTAATGAAAATTTTATTTTGCCATGCGAGAGGCCACATCTTTATTTATGTGTAACATTAAATCATTTCTTAGTTGAATAATTTCAGGATTTTCAAATAGTTCTTCTCTCCTTAGCCGCTTCTTAGATGTAAAGGCATAGTCGTAAATTATTGTACTGGGAGTTTGTCCCAACACAACTATTCGAGTAGCTAATAACAATGCCTCATCCACATCATGAGTAACAAAAAATATGGTCTTTTTTTCGTCTTCTTGAGACCATAAATCTACCAATAACTCTTGTAGGCGAGCACGTGTTATTGCATCTAGAGCTCCAAAGGGCTCGTCCATCAAAAGAACAGGTGGATTAATGCTTAAAACCTGCGCTATTGCGCAGCGTTGCTGCATACCCCCTGATAGCTCCTTGGGCAACTTGCGATATACAGACTCATCTAAACCTACAGATTTTAATGTTTCCAAGGCCACCTGTTTCAATTTCTTTTTCCTTTCATTGGGATATCTTTGTCTTAAAGCTAACATAATATTTTCCCCTGCTATCATCCAAGGAAACAAACCATAGTCTTGGAATACCACACCTCTATTTAGGCTTGCACCACTTATAGGCTCATTGCCTAGAAGAATTGTACCTGTAGTTGGAGTCTCTAGCCCTGCTAAAAGGCGCAAAAAAGTACTCTTTCCACAACCTGACTGCCCCAGTAAGCAAACAAATTCTCCTGCTTTTACTTCAATAGTGATATCCTTTAAAATCAGCCTATCTGTATTTTTATAGGCAAAAGAAAGATTGTTAATTTTTAAATCATACATTGGATCCTGCTCCTTTACACCATATGGCCAATTATAGCCAATGTCCTAGAACCTTGATAAAAATTAATCATATTTTCCATCATATATTATAACAATGGGGCAAAAATAAGAAAAATAGAAATAATTTATCAGTAGTTAAATTATTATAAGGAATTTTAATACTAATTCTGTAGATTAAAGCTCAAATTTGGACAAAAATATACCCTCCACATGTTACTTTAGTCACACATGGAGGGTAAAATTACCTATGGCCTAGATTAATTAGCCTTATTTACATAGGAATGAAGGCACTTTCTATAGAATACTTTAATATGTAAAAGGTTTTCCTTACTTGTCTACCCTAACAAATTCAAATGGTATAGTCTTGTTGGAAAACATACTTGTAGCCTCTACATATAAGATCAATTTATCCCCTTCTAATTCATATTCATGGTAGCTTTCACCTTCTTCATCATACATTCTGATCTTATTTTCAACTACTTCATACCTAGATGATGCTCCCAAGAAATCTACCTTACCATTTTTATAAAATTCTAATTTGGTCCCTTTTTTAATGGAATAAAAACCCATTAAGGTTACATCTTCAGCTAATTCCCACTTGCCTACTAATCTTGAATCGGCCTTGCCTCCTACACAGCCAGATAATAAAGTTACTAATATTAGTATAAGTACCAACGGTAAAGAAATAAACTATATTTAAGATTAAAAACACCCCTATAACTACCAAGTACTGCTTTAAAACTGACGAATACAAGACTGTTTCCAGCACATTTATGGCAAAGTAGGTGTGGATACTTGCCAGTATATAAGGAAGGAAAAAGAGCACTGCAATTTGAATACTTGCCACCCTCTTCATTTCCTTAAAACTTAAGCCTAGCTTTGAAATACCAATATATTTATTCTTTTCCTGGTTCAAGTCGGTATATAGCCTAAAGTAAAGGAAGCTGCTGGCTCCTAAAAAGAAGATTGCACCTAGGAAGAATCCAACATATAAAAACAATTTCTTGTTTTGATTTTCCAAAGTATAACCTTCTATCCTGCTTGACCAGAAATACTTGCCATATTCACCTACTCCAAGTACTTCCCTTAGTTTTTCAACAAGCTCCAGGCTATTTAGCCAGTCAGGTATATGATAGGAATAGGAATGATACTTTTCCTCTATATTGGTAATTTCCTTATAGGTTTCATCATTAACCACCACCAGATTACTAAACAGGCCTGAGTAAAATATAAGCTTTGGTCCTACCCCAACTACTTGAAGATTTATTTCCCCATCATCAAGGGTAATACTTGTCTGGCTCAAGGTCTTATCCCTTTTAGGATCAAACCTTACATATACAGGCACCAGGAAAGCCTGGTCCTCATCTAGAGCTACCTGCTCCAGTCCCAAGGCTGCTGCCCTCTGGTTATAATCCGACTCCTTAATTATATGAATTGGCCTATTGTCCCTTGAAAGCTGCTTTATAACTTCACTTTCATACCTTTCATACTTAAAGCCATGGCTATCCAGCATGTCATCAATTATTTTTACCTGCTCCTTTTCTTTTTCATTACTGCTATAGGAAGTGTAGGTAAGGGCAAAGGGATTATCCTTTAATGACTCATCCTTAACTACAGAACTTAGGGCATAGACACCAGTTATGGCAGTAAAAGCAATGGCAGAAAGAATAGTAACTAGAAAGAGCATGCGGGTATTGTCCCTCATCCTATAAATAAGGTCTGAAAGCCATAGCATATTGGTCCTATTCATGTAGAAGCTTTTATTTTTCCTCAGCCCATGTAGTACAAAAATACTCAACTGGGAAAAGAAGAAATAGGTTCCTATAACTACAGAAGTTGTTAAAATAAGCTCTACAAAGGGAAGCCCTTCAATTAACAATACTATCCTGTCTAATGCTGGGTGTATATCATACAGGTGGCTAGATGCAGCCATAAAGTAACCTGCAGCTAACAGAAATAAGGCTAATATAGATTGAAAGACAGAAAATTTTATCTCCCTGTTGGCTTTTTTGCTTCCCTTTAAAAGGGTAATAATACTACTTGTACGGATTATAAATGGTGTCAGGGCGGAAATACCTAAAAATATTAACAGAAAAAATACTATAGTCACTAGTATTGCCTTAATTGGGAAATAGAAGGCCAAGGACTCATAGGCCAATATACTGGCCAGAACCATCAATAAAAACCTGGAAAAAACCAATCCTATGGTAATGCCAACAATTATGGCTAAAAGCCCTATTATCATATTTTCCAAAAAGACCAGGCCTCTCAACTGCTTCTTTGACATTCCCAGCATCATTAATATTCCAAACTCCTTGCTCCTAACCTTTAAAAAGGCATTGACTGAGATAAATATGAATAAAAAGGAAAATACCAGCTTCCTTCTCCAAAGAGGGCCAGTTCTGAACTATCCAGCTTGTAAGGATTTTCACCATTTATGAGTACCTCTCCAGAAGTTGGAGGATCTATGGTGGAAATTACATTAACCTTACATCTTTGTAAGCTACTTAGTCAGTAAATATAATCCTAACACTTGTTCCCTCTATACTGCCATAGGCTGCTACAGTAACCTTTTTATTTTCCCCTTCTGTATACTTAATAGCATTTACTATTAACTGTTCTAATATGAACTTAAGCCATTTTTTATCAGACTTAACAGACAGGTCCATATCCACCTTAACTTCCGGATAAACCCTTTTGCGGATAAAATACCTTTTTTGTTCATTTATAACCTCCCTTACCAGGGAAGACAAAAAAACAGTTTCCACAGTAAAATCATGTTCAAAACTATCCAACCTTGCCATATTAAGAGCCATATTTAAGCCCCTGCCAATCCGCTCAATTTCCTGCCTTATATTTTCTACATAAGGCTCCCCTTCCCTTTCCTGAAGTATAAGTTCTATTACTGAAATAGGTGTTTTCATCTGATGAACCCATTGATGGATAAAGGTCAAATGTTCTGCCTGTTTCCGCTTATAGGTCTGTATTTGCCCCTGGTATAGATTATATTGTGCCCTAAGGAGTCTGTTGATACCTTCTGAAAGGGGGTTGTTTCCTGCTGATGATAGGGTATCCTCAAGCTTTTCAGGAACCTTATTTAGTTTGTCATATAGGCCTTTGTGGGAAAAATAACGGTATAGTAAAAAGGCTACCAGGAGGAAGCTGCTTAAGAATATAAAGTAATAGGTATTATTTTCACTTTCAAAGCCTCCCAGCCTCCTATAAACAAG